>NZ_JBQFZU010000003.1:0-321157 GCF_056542405.1 Ruegeria sp. AD11(2025)
CGACCCGCTACGACAGGTGCCCGAAGGTCTTCCTGTCAGCCATCGCCCTCGCAGCACTCGTCATCTATTGGCTATGAGTCCTGACCCTAGGTGTTTCAGAACGCGGCGCACCCGGCAGGACCTGAACAATGCCCTTTGTGTTCTTCATCAAAGGGATCGCGGTCTCGTGGAAGAACTTCGAGAATTCAGCCTCTTTGCCGGGCCGAACTGTGACTTGGAATATTCGCATGATCATCGGGACGCCCTCCTCTGCATTGGGCATATTTCGGTTCTTTGACATCAGGAGTTTATCACAAAACCGGTCCGTTCCTTAAACAGGCCCCACTTGCCATCCCCGCCAATTCACGCCATGCGCTGCACATGACATTTGACACGATCATCCTTGGCGCCGGTGCAGCCGGCATGATGTGCGCGGCCCATTGCGGTGGCCGCGTGCTGGTGATCGACCACGCGAAGGCTGCGGGGGAGAAAATCCGCATCTCCGGCGGTGGACGTTGTAACTTCACCAACATGTATGCGAGCCCGCGTAACTTCCTGTCGCAGAACCCGCATTTCTGTAAATCCGCGTTGGCGCGCTACACGCAGTGGGATTTCGTCGATCTGGTCGGGCACCACGGTATCGCGTGGCACGAGAAAACGCTGGGGCAATTGTTTTGCGACGGCTCCTCGAAACAGATCATCCAGATGCTGCTGGCCGAGATGGAGCGTGCCGGGGCAGAGCTGTGGGTGCGGAGCGAGGTGAAGGACCTGCGAAAGACCGAAGCGGGGTTCGCACTGGAGGTTGACCGCGAGGGCCAGCGCCTCTGCCTGAGCTGCACCAGTCTGGTACTGGCCACGGGTGGCAAATCTATCCCCAAAATGGGTGCGACCGGGCTGGCCTATGACATCGCAAAACAGTTCGGCTTGCGGATGACCGAGACACGCGCGGCGCTGGTGCCGTTCACCTTTTCAGACGGCAAGTTCAAGGACCTCTCGGGCGTTTCTCTGCCCGCGCGGCTGTCGAACGACCGTACCAGTTTTGACGAGGCACTGCTGTTCACCCATCGCGGCCTCAGCGGGCCATCGGTGCTGCAACTCTCCTCCTATTGGCAAGAGGGTGAGGTGATCCGGGTCAACCTGATCCCCGATCTGCCCCTGTTTGACCTGCTGCGCGAGCAGCGGCAAAATAGTGGCCGCAAGGCATTGATGACAGAACTGGCCCGTCACCTGCCCGCGCGGCTGGTGGACTACCTGAGCCAAAACATTCCCATGTCGGGTAACTTGGCCGATCAATCCGACAATGCACTGACTGAGTTGATCTCGGCCCTGTCCAACTGGCAGCTCACGCCCTCGGGCACCGAAGGGTATCGCACCGCCGAGGTCACACTGGGCGGGATCGATACGGATGACTTGTCGTCCAAAACGATGGAGGCCAGGGATGTCCCCGGCCTCTATGCAATTGGTGAAGCGGTGGATGTCACCGGCTGGCTGGGCGGCTACAATTTCCAGTGGGCGTGGTCCTCGGGCCACGCCGCCGGAACCGCAATCGCGGCCCGTTAGCCTACGACGTTGTATCCACGACCGCGCATACAGTTGCGTACCAGAACCTCTTTGTTCTGGTTCTTGTTGATCACATCCGCACCCGCACCGACAAGCGCGCCAGCAATGGCTGCGCGACCCAGATTGTCGCTGCTGTCCTGAACAATCCCAGTAACTGCTGCGGCACCCGCCGCGCCGATTGCCGCATTTCCGGCGGTAGAGCCATCCACACTGGCCTGCGAGGCGGCAAGCTGCTGGCATTGCTGCAGATCGACGTTGTAGTTCGGACCGATCGGACCATCAACGATAGGCTGATAATTGGCGCCTGTATTGGTGCAGGCACCCGCAACCAGAATAGCAGGCAGGATCAGAGAAAACTTACGAAATGGCATAGTCATGACCTCGTGTTGAATTTGCCCGGAGCCAAACGTAATTGTCATGGCGCGTCAAGCTGATAGCACCGCAGCTTGGCCCAACCGGCGGTCTATTGCAAATGACTAGTTCGCCAACCGCCTCAGAACCTGTTCGGCAAAATCGTCTCCACGCTGTTCGAAGTTGTCGTACTGGTCGAAACTGGCCGCCGCCGGAGCCAGCAACACAGTCTCACCCGGCTGCGCATCGGCCATGGCCTGCGCGACAGCCTTTTCCATGGTGGTACAGACCTGCGCTTCGACCTCAAGCTGCATTGCGAAACCTGCGGCCTCGCGCCCGATCACATAGGCCTTTAGTACTTGATCCGCCGCGCCGTTCAGCACCGCCAGACCGCCTTCTTTCTCAAGCCCCCCACAAATCCACCGGATCTTCTTGAACGCCGTCAACGCCTTCAGCGCACTGTCCACGTTGGTGGCCTTGGAATCGTTCACATAAGTCACACCATCAGCTTCGGCGATGATCTGGCTGCGATGAGGCAGTCCGGGATAGCTGTGCAGTGCGTCCTCGATCACGCGCGGCGCAAGCCCCAACGCGCGACAGGCGGCATAGGCCGCACATGCGTTCTGATGGTTATGCGTGCCAGGCAACCCCTTGATCTGGCGCAGATCAATCGACCCGGCCTGCCGCCCCTTGCGGTATTCCGACAGGAACCCCTTGCGCGAAAAGACTTGCCAGCCCGGCCCTGTTAATCTGCGCGCTACCGAGACGCGGATCACCTGGTCATCCGCCGGCCCTTCAGCCAGCTGTCCCGCCAGAAACGCGCCTTCGTTTTCGTCAATCCCGATCACCGCACGGTCTGGGCCACCCTCAGCAAACAGGCGCCGCTTGGCTGCGAAGTACCCCCCCATCCCGCCGTGGCGGTCCAGATGGTCCGACGACAGGTTGGTGAACACTGCCACATCCGGCGTCAGCGACCGGGCCAATTCGGTCTGATAACTGCTCAACTCCAGCACCACGACCGAACCATCCCCGCCCTGATCAATATCCAGCACACCACGCCCGATATTCCCCGCCAGTTGCGACGCGCGCCCGGCTTCAGTCAGGATATGGTGAATCAGCGCGGCAGTGGTCGACTTCCCGTTCGACCCGGTCACCGCGATCACGCGCGGAGGGGTGTCATAATTGTTCCATTCCGGCCCCGCAAAGGACCGGAAGAACAGCCCAATATCATTGTCCACGGGCACCCCAGCTACGAGCGCCGCAGCCACCACCGGATTCGGTTCAGGATAGAGATGCGGGATACCGGGCGAGACAATTAAAGAGGCGATGTCGTCAAACGCCCCGTGACGGTGCAGATCTAGGCAGGCGAACCCTTCGGCCTCGGCTATTTCGCGGGCGGCTGGATTGTCATCCCAGCAGATCGGCTCGGCCTTACCTGCCCGCAACGCGCGCGCTGTGGCCAGACCCGATCGGCCAAGCCCCAGAACCGCAACTTTCTGCCCTGAAAACCCTTTGACCGGGATCATGCCACCTACCTTTTTCTGACGTCCAATTGGCCGCCACACTGCGCAGATGGGACCACCGAAGGCAAGAGTGACAAAAGGCTCGCGCATCAGCGCGAGCCGGACCCAACAGGAGGCAGGAGGACCGCAGGTCCGCCGAACCTGGCGGGAGTACTACCTGACTTTCAGCGTAGCCAAGCCAATCATCGCCAGGATCAACGAGATGATCCAGAACCGGATCACGATTGTCGGTTCGGCCCAGCCCTTTTTCTCGTAGTGGTGATGGATCGGCGCCATCAGGAATACACGGCGCCCAGTGCGTTTGAAATACAGCACCTGAATGATCACACTCAGCGCTTCGACCACGAACAGGCCGCCGACAACAGCCAGAACCAACTCGTGCTTAGTGGCCACCGCAATCGCACCCAGCGCACCGCCCAAGGCCAGCGACCCGGTATCGCCCATGAACACGGCCGCAGGTGGCGCATTGTACCAAAGAAAGCCCAGCCCGCCCCCGAACAACGCCGCAGTAAAGATCAGGATTTCCCCGGTTCCGGGCACGTAATGCACGTCCAGATACTCGGTAAAGTCGACCCGACCAACCGCATAGGCAATAACCCCAAGGGTCGAAGCCGCAATCATCGCCGGCATGATCGCCAACCCGTCCAGGCCATCGGTCAGGTTCACCGCATTGGCCGCCCCGACGATGACAACAATCGCAAAGGGGATATAGAACACACCCAGATTGACCAGCGTATCCTTGAAGACCGGCACGGCCAGTTGGTTCTGCAGCGCCTCGGGATGGTGCAATGTTGCCCAGAGCGAGGCCAGAACCGCAATAATCACCCCCAACGCCATCCGCATCCTGCCGGAAACGCCCTTGGTGTTCTGTTTCGATACTTTGGCGTAATCGTCGGCAAAGCCGATCGCCGCATAGGCCAGCGTCACGAACAGCACCATCCAGACATAAGGGTTGTCCAACCTCGCCCAGATCAGTGTCGATGTCACCAGTGCCCCAACGATAAGCAAACCGCCCATGGTCGGCGTCCCGGCCTTGGAAAAATGCGCCTCTGGCCCATCATCCCGGATCGGCTGCCCCTTGCCCTGCTTGCGACGCAACACGTTGATCAACGGCTTGCCAAAGATGAATCCAAAGATCAGCGCCGTCAGAAAGGCCCCGCCCGCACGGAAGGTGATGTAGCGGAAGAGGTTAAAGAAATCCCCTCCATCCGACAGGGCGGTCAACCAATAGAGCATTACAATACCTTTCCTAGGCGGCAATCATGGGTCAAGCGCGCTCCCTTGCCCCATTTTCCGCAAACCGTCAACAATCTGAGCCAGCGCCATGCTGAGCGAACCCTTGGCCAGCACCGTATCCCCTGCGCGGATCAATTCCGGCAGGTGTCTTGCCATCTCGGCGCTGGTCTCGAACCAGAGCCCGCGCTTTTCGTCGGGCAACGCCTGATGCAAGGCCTTCATCAGCGGGCCTATGCAGTGAACCTGATCAACCTGCGTCATTGCCGCGACATCGGCCAGTCCGGCATGCATGGCAATTTCCTGCCCGCCCAACTCTTTCATATCGCCCAGAAACGCGATCCGACGGGCGCCTTGCGACGCGGCCAGTACATCCAATGCAGCCGCCATCGAGGTGGGATTGGCGTTGTAGCTGTCGTCCAACAACTCGATCTGCGCACCTGTCGCCAAAGGCAGCGTTTCCCGCACGCCGCGCCCCTTGAACGGAGACCACCGGCGCAATCCGGCGATGGCCGCGTCCAGATCTACGCCCATCTCAACACAAGCCGCCAGAGCACCCAGCGCGTTCATGGCAAAATGCGTTCCTGCTGACTGCACATCATAGGTGATGACTGCATCGCCGACGGTCGCCCCGGCATGAACCGAGTCAGCGCTTTGCGTTGCGTCGGTCAGGTTGTAATCCGCAGCACTGCGACCAAAATCCACGATTCCGGCCCCATGTTCCTGCGCGGTTTGGCGCAGGATGTCCGCGTGATCGATATCGGCATTCACAATGGCCGCGCCGCCGGGTTCAAGCCCTTCGAAGATCGCGGCCTTTTCATGGGCGATGCCCGCAACCGACTCGAAAGCCTCAAGATGCACTGCCGCCACGGTCGTCACCAATGCCACATGCGGGCGCGCCTGACGCGCCAGTGGAGCTATTTCACCAGGGTGGTTCATACCGATCTCGATCACTGCAAACTCAGTGTCACGCGGCATCCGTGCCAGTGTCAGAGGCACCCCCCAATGGTTGTTGTAACTGGCCACGCTGGCATGGGTTTTTCCCTGCGTTTCCAAAATGGTGGCCAGCATTTCTTTGGTCGAGGTCTTGCCGACGCTGCCTGTTACCCCCACGACACGCGCGTCCGTCCGGGCACGGCCCGCTCGCCCCAGCGCCTCGAGTCCGGTTTGCACGTCATCGACGATTAACAGCGATGCGTCTTCAGATACGCCCTCAGGGATGCGAGACACCAACGCCGCGCCCGCCCCTTTTTCTAGCGCCTGCGCCACGAAATCATGCCCGTCCCGCGCGGCCTTGAGCGCCACAAACAGGTCTCCGGGTTGGAGGGTTCTGGTGTCGATCGACACGCCGTTCACCACCCAATCAGTCGTCGCGCGCCCACCGGTAGCCTCAGTAGCCTCGGCCGCGGTCCAGAGCGTCATGCCACCCTCCCGTCCAGCGCCGCGACGCTGATGCTGGCCTGTTCCACATCGTCAAAGGGCAGAACCTGATCGCCGACGATCTGGCCGGTCTCGTGACCCTTCCCTGCAATCAATAAGGCATCGCCCGGTTGCAAAGCATCAATGCCACGCAAGATGGCCTCGGCCCGGTCACCGACTTCGGTGGCCTCCGGCGCACCCAGCAAAACAGCGGCGCGGATGGAGGCCGGATCTTCGCTGCGCGGATTGTCGTCAGTAACGAAGACGACGTCAGCGTTTTCGGCGGCGGCCTGACCCATCAACGGGCGCTTGGTGGCGTCGCGATCCCCGCCCGCGCCAACGACAGCGATCAGACGACCCATCACATGCGGGCGCATCGCCCTCAGCGCCGTCGCCACCGCATCCGGGGTGTGTGCGTAGTCGACAAACACCGCTGCGCCATTCTCTCGCGTCGCGGCCAGTTGCATACGGCCCCGAACGGTTGTCAGATGCGGCAAAGTTTCGAAAACACGCTCAGGTTCCTCACCAGCGGCAATGACCAGACCGCAAGCCAGCAGAACGTTCTCAGCCTGAAACCCTCCGATCAGGTTCAGGCGAGTCTGGAACACCTTGCCCTGCCATGAAAAGCGCAGGTCCTGCCCGGTCGAGTCGAAGCGCTGGTTCTTCAGGCACAGATCGGCACCGCCCGACCCGACGGTCAGAACTGACTGACCGCGCGCTTCGGCGATCTTGCGGATTTCGTCGCCCTTGGAATCGTTCATATTGATGACCACGGTCCCGTCTTGCGGCAGAACCCGGTCGAACAGCCCAGCCTTGGCGGCGAAATAAGCCTCGAACGTTTCGTGATAGTCCAGATGATCCTGAGTGAAGTTCGAGAACCCCGCAGCGGCTAAATGCACGCCATCCAGGCGGCGCTGTTCCAGACCGTGCGAGGACGCCTCCATCGCCGCATGTGTGACGCCGTTCTCAGCAGCCTCTGCGAGGCAGCGGTGCAGAGTGATCGGCTCGGGCGTGGTGTGTGCCAGCGGCGCTGTCCATGCGCCCTCAACACCCGTGGTGCCGAGGTTTACTGCCGCGTGACCAAGTTCCATCCAGATCTGGCGCACAAAGGTCGATACCGAGGTCTTTCCGTTGGTTCCGGTCACGGCCACAATCGTCTGCGGTTGAGCGCCGAACCACAGCGCGGCACATCCGGCCAGTGCCTGACGCGGGTCTTCGACCACCACCAGCGCAGCGTCCGATGCGGCCAAGTCCTCGGCAGCAATCTCAGCCCCTTCGGCGTCGGTCAGAATTGCGGCAGCGCCCATGCGTATAGCGAACTGAATATATTCTCCACCATGAACACGGGTGCCGGGAAGGGCCGCGAAGAGGTAACCGTCCTTGACCTCGCGGCTATCAACGGCCAGCCCGGTGATCTCGGGATTCGCGCCGCCCCTTGCGGTCAGGGCCAGTTGGCTGAGTGTTTTCGTCCTTATGCCCATGACCCACCTTTTGTTGGACAGCCTAATTTGAGGTCAGGGTTATAGCAGCGCGGGCCTCAGGCTCAACCCGGGGACGCAGGCCCAGCAACGGGGCAATGCGGCCGATCAGTTCTGCGGCCACAGGAACCGCCGTCCACCCCGCCGTGCGGCGCTTTTCGCCATAGGCCACAATGGACGGTTCATCTAGCGTGACGATCAGCACATATTTCGGATCATAGGCCGGAAAGATCGTTGCAAAGGTCGCGATCACCTTGTCATCGTAGTAGCCACCGCGCGGCTTGGGCTTATCTGCAGTGCCGGTTTTTCCAGCCACGTCATAGCCAGCCACGTCGCCAAAGCTGGCCGTGCCGTCGGTCACAACCTTGCGCAGCATTTTCTGTGCCTGCTTGGCCGCGTTTTCCGACAACACGCGCGGGCCGTACTGGGGGCCGTTCTTGCGCAGGATGGTAGGGCTGACATAGTGCCCGCCATTGGCAATCGCCGCATATCCGGCAGCCAGATGCATCGGGCTGGTCGACAACCCGTGGCCATAGGAAATGGTCACCGTGCTCAGCTCGCCCCATTTCTTGGGCTTGAGCGGCGCGCCGCCGGCGGCCTCAACAATCTCAAACGGAGTCGGATCAAACATACCCAGCGATTGCAGGAAATCCTGCTGACGCTTTGCGCCAATCTGCAGCGCCAGCCGCCCTGTGCCCCGGTTCGAGCTGTGGACGATCACGTCCGCAACGCTGATCTTGCCGTAGTTCTTGCCGTTGAATTCACCAATCGGAAAGCGACCGATTTTCATCGGACCCGAGGTGTCGATGATCGTCTCGGAATTCACCAGACCCAATTGTACCGCTTGCGCGGCTGTGAATATCTTGAAAACCGACCCCAATTCGTAGACGCCCTGCACATAGCGATTGAACAGGGGGCTGTCTGATGGATCAAACCCCGAGGTCGGCGGACGGGGGCGATCATTCGGATCAAAGGACGGAAGCGACGCGGCCGAGACAACTTCACCCGTATGCGCGTTCATCAGAACGGCCGAGGCGCCTTTGGCATTCATGATCTTCATACCGCCGTAAAGAACCTGCTCGACCGCTGCCTGAATGGTCAGGTCCAGCGACAGTTGCAGCGGTTTGTTGCCATTCGCCGGATCGCGCAAATAGTCGTCGAACTGTTTTTCGACGCCTGCCACACCGATAACCTCGGCGGCGCTCACACCCTCGCGACCAAATCCCGAGCCACCCAGGATATGCGCGGCAAGACGGCCATTCGGGTACAGCCTCATCTCACGCGGGCCGAACAGGATGCCGGGATCGCCGATGTCATGCACAGCCTGTTTCTGTTCGGGCGAGATACGCTTTTTGATCCAGAGGAACTTACGGTTACCGGTGAAGTCCTTGACCAGGCGCTCTTTTTCCAGATCGGGGAAGATCGCCACCAATTGATCAGCGGCCGCAACCGGGTCAATCATCAGCGGCGGCTGCGCGTAGACGGAATAGGTATCCAGATTGGTCGCCAGAATGCGCCCTTCCCGGTCAACGATATTGGCCCGTTGCATCGCAATCGCGGCACCGGGCGCGCTGGCCAGCGGTTCTTGTGCCTCGGAAGTGGCCAACATGCCCATGCGGACGCCCACGACCGAGAAAGCGCAGAAGAAGAACAGACCCAGCACCAAAAGGCGCCCTTCGGCGCGGGCGCGGGCGCGGTCTTTCATATCTTCGTGACGCTGGCGGATGTTCTCGCGCTCAATCGCCTTGGGGTTTTCGCCCCGGGCGCGGGCGTCGAGGATTCGGGCCAAAGGGCGCAGGGGCGTGCGGGTCATGGGATCTGCACCTCACCCAGCGCCTGAGTGTTGGTGATCGCCTGCAATTCAATCGGGTCAACGATGGGCAGATCCGGGTCCTCGGCGTATGAAATCTGATCGGCGCGACCGAATTGCTCGGCGCGCAGCGGCAACAGGCCCAGGCGCTCAAAGTTCAGGTCAGCCAACTCGCGCAGCCGGTCGGGACGGTTCAGATAAGCCCATTCGGCGTTCAACACGGCCAGCCGCACCTGTGCCATGCCAATCTCGCGCTGCAGCTTCTGTGTTTCCTTCACCACTTGCTGGGTGCGGTAATTCTCTTGATACGCCCAAAGCGCCAGTCCGAACACGGCCAGAGCGGTCAACACATACAAAACACTCTTCATTTCGCCCTTCCCCCAATTTGTGGCATCCCAATGGCGCGGGCCTCAATTTCCCCTGCCGGAGCCTCGGTCCGCACCGCCACGCGCAGCTTGGCCGAGCGCGCACGTGGGTTTTCCTGCAATTCCTGCTCGTCCGGCCCTACAGCTTTGCGTGTCTTAAGCATGAACTGCGGTTGCCCTTGCTCAATCTCGGGCGCAAAGCGGTTGGCGCGCCCGGTTTTACCCGCACGGGATTGAAAGAACCGTTTGACCATACGGTCCTCGATGGAATGGAACGTCACGACGGCCAGTTGCCCCCCGGGCTTCAACGCCCGCTCGGCTGCCATAAGACCCCGAAACAGCTCTTCATATTCGGCATTCACTGCAATTCGCAGCCCCTGAAAGCTGCGCGTCGCAGGGTGCGATTGTCCCGGCTTGGGACGCGGCAAACAGGATTCGACGATCTCAACCAGACGCAGGGTCGTGGTGATCGGCTCTTCTGCCCGCGCCTTTACGATGGCTTTGGCGATGCGTCGGCTCGCCCGTTCTTCACCATAGTAAAACAGGATGTCCGCCAGCTGCGTTTCGGTCGCCGTGTTTACCAGGTCAGCAGCACTTTCGCCTTCCTGACTCATCCGCATGTCCAGCGGGCCGTCCTTCATGAAGGAAAACCCGCGCTCGGCCTGATCCAGCTGCATCGACGACACGCCGAGGTCCAGCACGACCCCATCCAAGCCCTGCGCATATTCATCCATGCGCGAGAATACACCGGGCTGCATCACCAGCCGATCACCATAGTCACTTGCCCAGTCCGCTGCCATTTCGAAAGCCAGCGGATCACGGTCCACGCCGATTACCTTGTCCGCCCCAGCCTCCAGCAACCCGCGCGTATAGCCGCCCGCGCCAAACGTCCCGTCCAGCCAGACGCCGGACACCGGTGCCACTGCGGCCAGTAAGGGGCGCAACAGGACAGGGATATGAGGTTTATCGGAAGGGGTTTCAGCGCCGGCCATGCCGCTACGCGTCCCCGACGCCGTCTAGGTACACAAGAGGATCAAAGTCCTCGGGCTGTTCGTCCAACCAATCCTCGGCTGCGGCCAGCTCTTCAGATTCATAGGTCTCGGGCTTCCAGATCTGGAACGTGTCACCGGCAGCAATAAAGAACGCCTCGTTTTCAAGCCCGATTTTGGTGCGCAGCTTGGCGGGCAGCACCAAGCGCCCCGTCTCGTCCACCGTGGTTGGGAAGGACTGACCATGGAACATGCGTTGCAGCATCTTTCGCTGCATCGAGCCACGCGGCAGCGCGTCGATCTTGTCATCGACCTCGTTGATGGCCTGCATGGTATAGCATTCAAGGAATTTACGGCGGTGGTCCCCATAGACGATCACCAGTTCAGGCGTATCACCGGGCTGCCAGTTGGAATCAGAGGCTTCAAGCACACGGCGAAACGAGGCCGGGATCGACACCCTGCCCTTCGTATCCACCTTATGGTGGCTTTCACCTCTAAACCTGCGCGCCAAGACGATTGTCCCTTTCGCTTGCGCCCCACCTAAATCTCACGTCCCCCGGATGAAAAACGGCGGGTTGATCTGCTGCCACTGATCAACCCGCCGCATTGACCCGCTTTGCGGGATGTCCAGCTGCGCGCGCCACCTGGGGGGATGTCTGCTCGCCCGCGCGCCGGATCTCTTGAGTGATGAAAGCGAGATGCCTGTATGAAACCTGTTTTTATTGGTTCGGGGTCGTTTGGCGCCCCATGTGCCTCGTCCTCATCGGATAAACTAGGGATGCCATGGGAATTCATGGAAATCAACAAGAAAATTCATCGAGTCATCGATGGATTCACAGCATAGACAAATTGAGGACAAATGAAAACCGCACACAATTCACCACAAATACGAAAAATTTTTACTTCGCGCACTATATATTGTGTATATTTTCAATGCCCGCTTTGTCCCATGATTTCCCAATATTTTTTAAGTGAGCAGGGATTCTTGCGCTTAATCACCTATCCAGGTGGAACTCCCCACCTCGAATCACCCCGCACTACACAATGTTGAACCGCGTTTCCAAGCCCGGCCAAAATTCACCCATGAATTCCCATAGGCCTGGAGACAACCGTCAACGGGGCTCGCCATCGATCAGCGATTTCAAAACGCACAAATTTCAAAAGAAGCCGCACAAAGAAAAAGCAATCACACATACCTTGTGGCGCCCGGTCTCATGCGAATCCAGCCAACACGATAGCTAAATCCTTTATTTAAAGGCTTTTCATCACCCGAATGTTCAACTCATTGATATCTATGCAGTTGCTGCATAGCAGCATTGACGACGCGGGCTATTGTGCAATTGCAGCATTCGCCTATTTTCAATCTCAAGCAAACGCCGGGCCACACCGGCACCAACAAAAAAATCGAGTAAGGCAGATGGCTGCAGCAACACATCATTCCGCGCTAAAAAGCGCACCGGCAACCGGGCTGACTTCGCTGATTGAGGCTGTAAAGATCCGGTTCGTCCGATATCGCGCCTACCGC
Source organism: Ruegeria sp. AD11(2025) (assembly GCF_056542405.1). Classification (NCBI taxonomy): domain Bacteria; kingdom Pseudomonadati; phylum Pseudomonadota; class Alphaproteobacteria; order Rhodobacterales; family Roseobacteraceae; genus Ruegeria; species Ruegeria sp. AD11(2025). Next base: position 12,233 of record NZ_JBQFZU010000003.1, read on the forward strand.
CAGACGGTCAACGAACTGTCTGAACTGTCGAACCGCGAGTTGGCCGATCTGGGCCTGCACCGCTCGATGATCCGCCGCCTTGCACTGCAAGCGGCCGAAGAACACGTCGCGCACTAGGCGCGCAAAGACATAACCGAGATCAGGTCCTTCCTCCTCCCTTTAGGACCTGTATTTCAGCGGCGACATCTCTCCTCCTCCCTGATGTCGCCGCGCCCTATACCGGCCCTGAACGCCGGAAACTGACACATCGGGTACTCCTCCTCCCTTTCCCGGTGTTGAAAGTGCGCGGTGACGTCGTCCTCCTCCCTGACGTCGCCGCGTCTTCCTCATACCCGGATCAAACCCGGGCTCGCATACATCGGGGCTCTCCTCCTCCCTGCCCCGATGTTGAAAAGAACGGCGGTTTCCTCTCCTCCTCCCTGGAAACCGCCGTTTTTTGTTTTTCAAGGGCTGATGTAGAATGGAACCCTGAATGGATTGTCAGGAGCTTCCAATGGCCGCCTATTTCATCGCGCAGATTTCTATTCACGACCCGGTTGGGTATCAGGAATATCTTGAAGGCTTCATGCCGATCTTTGACCGCCACGGAGGCCGCTTGCTGACAGTCTCATCGAAACCGGTGGACGTAGTTGAGGGCACTTGGTCTGAAAACGGCATCGTTCTGATGGAATTTCCATCGCTGGAGGCCGCCAAGGCATGGAAGGACGACCCCGACTACATCGAACTGGCAAAAGTCCGGCACCGCACAGCAAAGACAAATATGGTGTTGATCGAAGGACTCTAGAACGGCACGTCATCTTTAGCTGACAAGAAACGGGACACCACTTTCTTGGTGCCCGCCTTGTCGAAATTGACCTCGACCTTATCGCCCTCAATGCCAATCACCGCGCCATAGCCGAATTTCTGGTGAAACACGCGCTCCCCCAGCGTGAAACTGGCCAGCGCAGTGGCATCGATCACCGAATTGCGGCTTTCGCGGGGTTGTGACGTGCCGTATTGCCCCTGCCGTGCCTGCATGCGCTTCCAACCGGGCGAGTTGTAGACATTCGCCTCGGCCGCTCGGGTTTCGATGCTGGCAGTTGGCTGCCCACCGCCATAGAGGCCCGGAGGCGTCAGCACCTCCACATGATCCTCGGGCAGTTCGTCGATGAATCGCGACGGCATCGCGTTCTGCCACTGCCCGAACACCCGCCGGTTGGCGGCAAAGGAGATCGTACAGACCTCTTCCGCGCGGGTTATACCCACATAGGCCAGCCGCCGTTCTTCCTCGAGGCCTTTAAGGCCGGATTCGTCCATCGACCGTTGTGAAGGGAATAACCCATCTTCCCACCCCGGCAGGAACACGGCGGGAAACTCCAGCCCCTTGGCCGCGTGCAGCGTCATAATCGACACCTTGGCTCCATCACCGTCCTGCTCATTATCCATGACCAGACTGACATGTTCCAAGAAACCCTGAAGATTCTCAAAGTTGTCCAGCTGATTGACCAGTTCCTTAAGGTTTTCCAATCGGCCCGGAGCCTCGGGTGTCTTTTCGTTTTGCCAGTGGGCGGTATAGCCGGATTCGTCCAGAATGATCTGCGCCAGTTCGATATGCGACACTTCGGGTTCCCCGAACCGCAGTGGCGCACCGTCATCAATCACCGAGTCGTCTTCCACCTCGATACGAGGTCCGCGCGTCATAGCGTTCCACCGGGCCAGCCCGTCGATCAACTCGCGCAGGGCTTTGCCGCCTTTGCCCTTGATCAACCCATTATCAACCGCGATCCGGGCCCCATCGATCAGAGACACGCCATTCTCTCGTGCCGTCATCTGAATCGTCTGCTGCGCCTTGTCGCCAAGGCCCCGCTTCGGCGTATTCACGATCCGCTCAAACGCCAGATCATCGCCGGGGCTGACCACCAGCCGGAAATAGGCCATAGCATCGCGGATCTCCATCCGCTCATAGAACCGGGGACCACCGATCACCTTGTAGGGCAGACCGATGGTCAGGAACCGGTCCTCGAACGCGCGCATCTGGTGGGAGGCACGGACCAGAATGGCGATCTCATCCAGCCCTATGGGCCGCACACCGCGCGTGCCGCCCTGCATCGCGTCGATTTCCTCGCCGATCCAGCGGGCCTCTTCTTCGCCATCCCAATGGCCGATCAGGCGAACCTTTTCGCCCTCTTCCGCGTCGGTCCACAACTCTTTGCCCAAGCGGCTTTCATTGCCGCGGATCACATTGGACGCGGCGGCCAGAATATGCGGCGTCGAGCGGTAGTTCTGTTCCAGCCGCACCACATACGCGCCGGGAAAGTCCTTTTCGAACCGCAGGATGTTGCCCACTTCGGCCCCGCGCCAACCATAGATCGACTGGTCGTCATCGCCCACGCAACAGATGTTCTTATGCGCCCCGGCCAACAGCCGCAGCCAAAGGTACTGGGCGACGTTGGTATCCTGATACTCGTCCACCAGAATATAGCGAAACCAGCGTTGGTATTGATCCAGAACGTCCTGATGGGTCTGGAAAATCGTGACCATGTGCAACAGCAGGTCACCGAAATCCACCGCGTTCAGCTCGCGCAGGCGGGTCTGGTATTGCGAGTAAAGTTCAACACCCTTGTTGTTATAAGCCCCGGCATCCGCAGCAGGCACCTTGTCGGGCGTCAGTGCCCGGTTCTTCCAGTCATCGATGATCCCGGCCAGCATCCGCGCGGGCCAGCGTTTGTCGTCGATATTCGCGGCCTGAACCAGCTGCTTGAGCAGGCGCAACTGATCGTCCGTGTCCAGAATGGTGAAGTTCGATTTCAGATCGACCAATTCCGCGTGGCGTCGCAGCAACTTGACGCAGATCGCGTGGAACGTGCCCATCCATTGCAAACCGCGCTTGACGTCTACTGGGTACTGCTGCACCCGATCCTTCATTTCCTTTGCAGCCTTGTTAGTAAAAGTCACTGCAAGAATTTCATTGGACCTTGCCCGCCCTGTGTGAAGAATCTCAGCAATTCTTGATATAAGCGCTCTGGTTTTGCCTGTACCAGCTCCGGCGAGAACAAGTACTGGTCCGTCCAGCGCCTTTACAGCCCTTAGCTGCTCGTCGTTCAGCCAATCGAGATGCTGCGAAGGCCGCTCGGCCATGGCTCGCGCGGACAGCGATGCGCCCTCAAAGGCGTCCATATCGTCGAAACTGCTCATGCCCCCAAACTACGCCGGATACGCGCCGAGGGAAAGAGTTTGTTCACCCCTTGTTCGCACAGTTTTTTTACCGCATTTCCCGCCGATTCTAACCAATACGCTTCGACGCACTACGCCCCCGTTAACACACTGTCAAAGCTTGCATCCGATGCTGAGGTCAAAGCTGTGGGAGCGTGGATCATGAAAACCCTTGGCGGATCGGGCACGGCGTCCCGCCTGAAACTTGCTGGCATCGTTCTGGACATGGAAGGGCTAACCGCCCTGTCAGGCTGAGGCGTTTTCGCGTTTCCGGCTCCGGTGGTCGACCGGATGCTGGAATCCGACCTGCGCCACGCCGCAACGCAGATGAACCGGCAGGTGGTTTCACATCTCGAGGATGTTGATGCCACCTTTCGTACCGGCGTGCTTGACACTCACGACGAAGAGTTTCTGGAATTGCTGCCCGCGACCTCGGATATCTAACGGTTCAAGCTTTTCAACGATGCGGGGCGCGTCCTGTGGTCAACCCGCCCATCGGATGTGGGGATGGTCAACAGCGACGCCTATTTCAGCGACGTTCTGGGCCGAGGCAACATCGTCTATAAACATGAAGAAAACCCCTAACCGAGGTGGACAATTTCGAACGCGACCCTCTTGAGGTCAGCGGGCCGCGGTCCCGCCATGTGGCCGAAGTCTATACCCCCGTCCTTCGCGAAGGGCGCTTTATCGGTGCGATCGGGTTTTATTCGGATATTACGCAGGTTCGAAACCTGTTCATCAACCTGGTCCGGCTGTTGCTGACCGTGCTCAGCGGCGTGGCCTTGCTTGCCTTGTCGGCGGTGACACTGGTCATTTTCCGCGCGAACCGGCGGCAAGTGCGCAGCCTGCGGGGCCGCGCCGAAAAAGAGCAAGAGCTAATGGATGAGCAACTGCGCCTTGCGCGCAAGGTCCGATTGCTGGGCGAGTTGAACGAATGGCTGCAATCCAGCCGGTCGCTGGATGAGTTGTTCGACATGGTCTCACGCTTTATGACCCATATCCTGCCCGAGGCCGAAGGCAGTGTGTATGTCTATTCCAACTCCCGCGATGTGCTGGATGGCTGTGCCAGTTGGAATGGTGGAACACACAAAGCGCATTTCCACCCGGAAGGGTGTTGGGGTCTGCGGCGCGGGCGCACCTATGAATATGGCGCATCCGAGATCGACTTTGTCTGTGAACATGCCGAGCCGCATGACGGGCGGCCCTATTTCTGCTTTCCCATTCTGGCGCATGGGGAAACGGTTGGCCTTTTGCATCTGCGGGCGCATGAGGGCTGTGATGAGGTGTTTCATTCCAGCAAGAAGCTGGCCCAGCTTTGCGCCGAACAGATCAGCATTGCGATCGCAAACGTCCGGATGCGCGATCAACTGCATGACCAGTCGGTGCGCGACCCGCTAACCGGATTGTTCAACCGCCGCCACATGACCGAAACGCTGCGCAAATCCATCAGCCGCAGCCAGCAGACCGGTGCATCGCTTAGCCTCATTGCCGTGGATGTCGATCACTTCAAAAAGTTTAACGATACCCATGGGCATGACGCCGGAGACATGGTGCTGCGCGGTCGGATCGGCTCTGGAACAAGGCTGTGACCGGGATGAGGTTGCCTGCCGCATCGGAGGTGAGGAGTTCATGTTGATCCTGCCGGACAACACGCCCGACGATGCCATGACCCGGGCCGAGCAATTGAGGCAGGCGGTTGAGGCTGTCTCGGTCCGGTATGGTGAGAAATCCTTGCCACGCATCACGATTTCCGTGGGTGTCGCCCACTACCCCGCACACGGCACCATGCCGCAGGATCTGATGCGCGCGGCAGACGATGCTCTTTACATGGCCAAAGAAAAGGGTCGCAATCAGGTGCAGGTCGCCAAAGATGCAGCCTCGGTCACTTCGACTGCGGCAGATTCGAAACACAAACGGTTGCCCAAACCCGAGCCACCGGCCTCAGCCGCCTGAAAACCTTGCAGAATCGCCCGGCAGGTTGGATCAATCCATATGGACCTGCACAGCACATTCCCCGGCATTGCCGACCTGAAACGACGCGCACAGCGCAGGGTTCCTTTTTTCGTCTGGGAATATCTGGCAAGCGGCACAGGAACCGAGACCACGCTGCGCCGCAACCGGGCCGCTCTGGATCAGGTGGAGTTTCTGCCCTCGATCCTGCATGGCCCCATCGAATGCGATACCGGAACGCGTTTTCTGGGGCTGGATTTTCCCCTGCCCTTCGGCATCGCCCCCATCGGGATGGCCGGTCTGGTCTGGCCGAACGCAGAAAAGCTGCTGGCGTGCGCCGCCGCCGAAACGGGCCTGCCTTACACCCTTTCGACAGTCGCCAGCCAGAGCCCCGAGGATCTGGCCCCTCATCTGGGGCGGAACGCCTGGTTTCAGCTATACCCTCCGAAAGATCCGGATATTCGCACAGATATGTTGAATCGTGCCAAATCGGCGGGGTTCTCGACCCTTGTGCTGACTGTTGATGTCCCGGTCGCCTCGCGCCGTGAACGGCAAACGCGATCCGGTCTGACCAATCCCCCCAGACTGACCCCGCGCCTACTGGCACAGATTGCCCTGCGTCCGGCCTGGGCATTGGGTATGGCGCAGAATGGAATGCCCCGGATGCGCACGCTGGACAAGTATATCGACGGGGACAGTGCTCTGCCGCCGACCGCCCATGTCGGTTACCTGCTGCGCACTTCACCCGACATGGATTATGTCAAATGGCTGCGGGACGCATGGGACGGGCCGTTTATCGTAAAGGGTGTAATGCGGGCCGGGGATGCCGAGCGGCTGCAACAGGCCGGTGTTGATGCCCTTTGGGTCTCGAATCACGGCGGTCGTCAGTTTGACGGAGCCCCTGCAAGTATCAATGTGCTACCGTTGATCCGAGAGGCGACAAACCTGCCCCTGATTTTCGACAGCGGCGTCGAAGGTGGTCTGGACATCCTGCGCGCACTGGCTCTGGGCGCGGACTTTATCATGCTCGGGCGCGGATTTTTGTATGGTCTCAGCGCCTTGGGCGCACAAGGACCTGCGCATGTCATAGACATCCTGCGTCAGGACTTGATCGCAAATATGGGTCAAATGGGCCTGCCGAACCTGCAGGAAACTCCGTCGCCAATCACGAACATTGATGCTGCAGCGCAGCGTGTGTAAGACAATCACGTCAAAAGGCGGCGTTTGCGAGCGATAACATGCCGGTTCTACCCAGAAGGACTGATATACGAGCGCGTATTGTCCGCCTAATAAAACGGCCAAACCACTAAGACCGGGACCTGATATGACCGACTTCAACAAGATCCTGATCGCCAATCGCGGCGAGATTGCCATTCGCGTGATGCGCGCAGCGAACGAGATGGGCAAACGCACCGTCGCTGTGTTCGCCGAGGAAGACAAGCTTGGCTTGCATCGCTTCAAGGCTGACGAGGCATATCGTATTGGCGAAGGGATGGGGCCGGTCGCGGCTTATCTTTCCATCGACGAAATCATCCGCGTGGCCAAGGAATGCGGCGCGGATGCCATCCACCCAGGTTACGGCCTGCTGTCGGAAAACCCGGACTTCGTGGACGCATGTGTCCAGAACGGCATCACCTTCATCGGCCCTAAGGCCGAGACCATGCGCGCGCTTGGCGACAAGGCCAGCGCGCGGCGCGTGGCCATCGAGGCCGGAGTACCGGTGATCCCGGCGACCGAGGTTCTAGGCGATGACATGGACGCAATCCGGGCCGAGGCCAAAGAGATCGGCTACCCGCTGATGCTCAAGGCCTCATGGGGCGGCGGCGGACGCGGTATGCGCCCGATCCACTCGGAAGACGAGTTGGAAGAAAAAGTTCTGGAAGGCCGCCGCGAGGCTGAAGCCGCTTTCGGCAACGGCGAGGGTTATCTGGAAAAGATGATCATCCGTGCCCGCCACGTTGAGGTTCAGATCCTCGGCGACAAGCACGGTGAGATTTATCACCTCTACGAACGCGACTGCTCGGTCCAGCGCCGGAACCAGAAGGTCGTGGAACGCGCCCCTGCCCCGTATCTGTCCGAAGAACAGCGTGCCGAGATTTGTGAGCTGGGCCGCAAAATCTGCGCCCATGTGAACTATGAATGCGCGGGCACTGTTGAATTCCTGATGGATATGGAGACCGGCAAGTTCTACTTCATCGAGGTGAACCCGCGCGTGCAGGTTGAACACACCGTCACCGAGGAAGTCACCGGTATCGACATCGTGCAGGCGCAGATTCTGATCGCCGAGGGCAAGACGCTGGCCGAAGCGACCGGGGCCGCCAGCCAGGCCGACGTGCATCTGAACGGCCACGCCCTGCAGACCCGGATCACCACCGAGGACCCGCAGAACAACTTCATCCCCGATTACGGCCGCATCACCGCCTATCGCTCGGCGACCGGCATGGGCATCCGCCTGGACGGCGGCACAGCCTATGCGGGCGGGGTGATCACGCGGTATTACGACTCGTTGCTGACCAAGGTTACAGCCTGGGCTCCGACACCTGAAAAGGCGATCAGCCGGATGGACCGGGCACTGCGCGAATTCCGCATCCGCGGCGTCAGCACCAATATCGACTTTGTTATCAACCTGCTGAAACACCCGACCTTCCTGTCGAACGAATACACCACCAAGTTCATCGACACGACGCCGAACCTGTTCACCTTCAAGCGTCGCCGCGACCGGGGCACCAAGGTTCTGACCTATATCGCGGATATCACCGTGAACGGTCACCCTGAAACCAAGGACCGTCCGGAACCGCGCGCCGACCTGAAAGAGGCCAAACCCCCCGCATTGAAGGGCGAACCCAAAATGGGCACCCGCAATCTGCTGGAGCAGAAAGGCCCGCAGGCGGTCGCCGACTGGATGAAGGCACAGCGACAGTTGTTGATCACCGACACCACCATGCGGGACGGTCACCAATCGCTGCTGGCGACCCGAATGCGGTCGATCGACATGATCAAGGTGGCGCCCAGCTATGCTGCAAACCTGCCGCAACTTTTCTCGGTCGAATGCTGGGGCGGTGCGACCTTCGATGTGGCCTATCGCTTCCTCCAGGAATGCCCGTGGCAGCGTCTGCGCGACCTGCGCGAGGCGATGCCCAACCTGATGACCCAGATGCTGCTGCGCGGTGCCAATGGGGTTGGCTACACCAACTATCCCGACAACGTGGTTCAGGAATTCGTCCGTCAGGCCGCGAAAGGCGTAGACGTGTTCCGAGTGTTCGACTCGCTGAACTGGGTCGAGAACATGCGCGTGGCTATGGATGCGGTGATCGACAACGGAAAAATCTGTGAAGGTACCGTTTGTTACACCGGTGACATTCTGGATCCGAATCGCGCCAAATACGACCTGAAATACTATGTCGGCATGGCCAAAGAACTGCGCGACGCAGGTGCGCATGTTCTGGGCCTGAAGGATATGGCAGGCCTGCTGAAACCGGCATCGGCCAAGGTTCTGATCCGCGCGCTGAAAGAAGAGGTCGGCCTGCCGATCCACTTCCACACCCACGACACAGCCGGTATCGCCAGCGCCACCATTCTGGCCGCATCCGAGGCGGGCGTGGACGCGGTGGATTGCGCAATGGACAGCTTCTCGGGCAACACCTCACAAGCAACGCTGGGCACTGTGGTCGAAGCGCTGCGCCATACCGAACGTGACACCGGTCTGGACATCAAGGCGATCCGCGAGATCAGCGACTATTTCGAGGCGGTGCGCGGCCAGTACGCGGCCTTTGAGTCCAGCCTGCAGGCTCCGGCCTCGGAAGTGTATCTGCATGAAATGCCCGGCGGTCAGTTCACCAACCTCAAGGCGCAGGCACGTAGCCTCGGGCTGGAAGAACGCTGGCACGAAGTTGCTCAGATGTACGCCGACGTGAACCAGATGTTCGGTGACATCGTGAAGGTGACACCGTCGTCCAAGGTCGTTGGTGACATGGCGCTGATGATGGTCAGCCAAGGCCTGACCCGTGACGACGTGGAAAGCCCCTCGACCGATGTGGCCTTCCCCGACTCGGTGGTCGACATGATGCGTGGCAACCTGGGCCAGCCTCCGGGCGGCTTCCCCGACACCATCATCAAGAAGGTGCTTAAGGACGAGGTTCCAAACACCCAGCGCCCAGGCAAGGATGTTCCTGCAGTCGATCTGGAAGCCACCCGCACCGAGCTATCCAAACAGTTGGAGGGCAAAGAGGTCGATGACGAGGACCTGAACGGATACCTTATGTACCCCAAGGTGTTCCTGGACTACATGGGCCGCCACCGTTCTTACGGCCCGGTCCGCACCCTGCCCACGCGCACCTTTTTTTACGGGATGGAGCCCGGCGAAGAGATCACCGCCGAGATCGATCCGGGCAAGACGCTGGAAATCCGTTGTCAGGCAGTCGGTGAGACCGACGAAAAGGGCGAGGTCAAAGTGTTCTTTGAACTCAACGGCCAGCCCCGGGTGATCCGGGTGCCCAACCGCCTGGTGACGTCGACCACGCAAGCCCGGCCCAAGGCCGAGGCGGGCAACCCCAATCATGTCGGCGCTCCGATGCCGGGCGTTGTCGCCACAGTGGCCGTCACTGCCGGGCAAGAGGTAAAGGAAGGCGACATGCTGCTGACCATCGAAGCCATGAAAATGGAAACCGGCATCCACGCCGAGCGTGACGCAACGGTCAAAGCTGTTCACGTTCAGCCCGGCGGGCAGATTGACGCAAAGGACCTGCTGGTCGAACTGGAATAACCGGTTTAACTTTCTGGGCTAACAGGGGCCGCTCGGGGAACCGGGCGGCCTTTTTTGACCCGAAGAGGATAAACGCCCATGCTGTCCATCACACCTGTCTACGCCGCATTGCTGGCAATCTTGTTTGTCGCGCTCAGCGTCAGGGTCATCAGTCAGCGGCGCAGCGATAAGATTTCCTACGGTGACGGCGGTAATACGGCAATGCTCAAGGTGATGCGGACGCATTCCAACTTTGTGGAATACACACCCTTTGCCCTGCTGTTGATCGCGATGGTCGAACTGCAGGGAGCGAGCGGCCTGTTGCTGAACCTGCTGGGCCTGACTTTGCTGAGCGGTCGTCTGTTGCACGCTTATGGATTTGGACGCAGCCCGCAGATCGTCATTCTGCGCCAGATCGGGATGCTGCTGACGTTCACTGCGTTTCTGGTAGCCGCCATCGCGAATATCGTATTGGCGTTGTGATCTGATCGGTGGGGCTTAACCCGCCAGCACACGCGTTTCGACCAGCGGTGCATCTCTGAGGACAGGCTCAACCTCGCCCAGCCTGTCCTGATCCGGTGTACAAAGCACCGATGTCAGCACGATTAGTGCCGCAAGCAGGGCCATCTTCAAGTCTGCAATCCGTGTCATTTCTTCTCCTCGAACCCTCTTGTTTTGTAGTGTCTTAAATCTTGAACGCATGGCGCGCAGAATTCCGTCGAAAGATTTTTCCCGATTTTTGTGTTTTTCCGCTTGCAGCCTCGCGTGGGAATTTATACATCCCTCCTCACTCAACGGCGCGGGCGTAGCTCAGGGGTAGAGCATAACCTTGCCAAGGTTAGGGTCGGGCGTTCGAATCGCCTCGCCCGCTCCATTGAGAGGTCTTCGGACCAAATATGTATCTGATGCGGGCGTAGCTCAGGGGTAGAGCATAACCTTGCCAAGGTTAGGGTCGGGCGTTCGAATCGCCTCGCCCGCTCCAGATACCAAGTCTTCTGAACATTCTGGTTCTCCGCAAAGCATTGCGTCATTCTGGTTGCATTGAGCAATACAGGATTCACCCATGTCTGAATACGTTATCCGCCCCCTCACCGCTGACGAGTTGCAGCAGGCCGTAGACTGGGCTGGGCGCGAAGGGTGGAACCCAGGCCATCATGACACGGCGTGTTTCCACAGCACCGATACTAACGGATTTCTGGGAGGTTTCTTGGACGGCGAGATGATCGCCTCAATCTCGGTGGTACATTACGACGAAACGTTTGCTTTCCTTGGCTTTTACATCGTTCGCCCCGAGTTTCGTGGCGCTGGACATGGGTTGAAGCTGTGGCAGCGCGCTTTGTCTAACAGCACTGCGCTCAATGTCGGGTTGGATGGGGTCGTTGACCAACAGCACAATTATCGCAAATCGGGGTTTACCTTTGCCTACAACAATTTCCGTTTCACCGGGTCCGTGGCGGGTATCCAGCGGGTGTTGACGCCATCGGCTGGTACCGAAGCTCTGACCGCAGTTTCAAATGAGTTGACGGCGTATGACCGTCAGCTGTTCCCGTCCCCGCGCGACGCTTTCCTGCAGAGCTGGATCAGTGCGCCGAGCCATATTTCCCGCGTACATTGTGAGGACGGCCAAATAAAAGGCTATGCAACTCTGCGCCCGTGTCAGATCGGTTACAAGATCGGGCCGCTGTTCGCGGACCGCACGGACATAGCCGAATCCCTGCTCATCAGTCTGCTGCAAGCTTTACCAGACGAGCATGGCGGGCATGAGGTCTTCATCGACATGCCTCAGCCAAATGAAGCTGCTTTTGCACTGGCGACGAAGCTTGGGCTGGAGAAAGTATTTGAAACGGCCCGGATGTATTCAAGCCACCAACCGGAAATCGATCTGAACCGTATTTTTGGCGTGACGACGTTCGAACTGGGTTAAAACGCCTTGAACGTCATTGTGGTTAACGAACGTTCGATATTGGGAATCACCAGCAGGTTTTCGTTGATGAAATGGCCCACATCCTCGGTTTCGGGGATGTAGAGTTTCAGTAGCAGATCATATTCACCGCTGGTCGAATAGAGTTCGGAGTGAATTTCGCGCAGCGCGATCTCTTCGGCAACCTTGTAGGTGGTGCCGGGTTTGCAGCGGATTTGAATGAAAACGCAGGTGGACATGGGCCAGGCCTTTTTAGTTGAATTGCCTGCAGGCTTACACGCGCCGCGCCCACGTTCAATCCCCTGCAACAGATTGCGCCGAATGCGACGGGCGGGCTGGAAAAGCCTGCCCTTCCCCGTCTATAAGCGCGCTTGTAGCAAAAGGAATTCGCCCATGCGCAGCGCAAAGATCAGCCGTCAGACCGCCGAGACCGAAATCTCGGTCGAGGTCAACCTGGACGGCACCGGCCAGTACGACAACCAGACCGGTGTTGGCTTCTTTGACCATATGCTGGACCAGCTGGCGCGCCATTCGCTGATCGACATGACAATCCGCGCCAAAGGCGACTATCACATCGACGACCACCACACGGTCGAAGACACCGGTATCGCGCTGGGTCAGGCGCTGACGCAGGCATTGGGCGACAAGAAGGGCATCCGCCGCTATGGCGAGTGCCACCTGCCTATGGACGACGCACAAGTCCGCTGCGCGCTGGACCTGTCGGGCCGTCCGTTCCTGATCTGGAATGTTGACCTACCTACGCCCAAGATTGGCACGTTCGACACCGAGTTGGTGCGCGAGTTCTTTCAGGCGCTCAGCACACATGGCGGCATCACGCTGCATATCGATCAGTTGCACGGGTTCAACAGCCACCACATCGCCGAGGCCGCCTTCAAGGCCGTCGCCCGCGCCTTGCGGCTGGCGGTCGAAACCGATCCGCGCAAGGCCGATGCGATCCCGTCGACCAAGGGCGCGCTGTAAATGCTGACTGCCATTATTGACTACGAGAGCGGCAACCTGCACTCGGCCGAGAAGGCGTTTCAGCGCATGGCGCGCGAGGTGGACGCCGGCCAGGTTGTTGTGACCTCGGATGCGGATGTTGTTGCGCGGGCTGATCGGTTGGTTTTGCCCGGTGACGGCGCTTTTCCGGCCTGCGCCGCCGAGTTGCGCGGGCATAAGGGCATCTATGATGCGATGGTCGAGGCGGTCGAACAAAAAGGCCGCCCGTTTCTGGGCATCTGTGTCGGGATGCAACTGATGGCCTCAAAAGGCCACGAGTACGTCGAAACGGATGGTTTGGGCTGGGTCGCAGGTGATGTGGTACGGATCGAACCTTCGGACCGCGCGCTGAAAGTTCCGCATATGGGCTGGAACGATCTGGTTGTGGAAAGCGAGCATCCCGTGTTCAACGGGGTTAAATCGGGTGACCACACCTATTTCGTCCACTCCTACCATTTCCGCGTCAGAAATCCGGCGCAGCGGTTAGCTTATGTGGAATATGGTCAAGAGGTCACGGCCGTGATCGGCCGCGACACTATGGTTGGAATGCAGTTCCACCCCGAGAAAAGCCAGGATGTTGGCCTGCGTATGATCGGGAATTTCCTGACCTGGGCTCCGTAAAGGTTACTGAACGCGCGTCCAGGTCTGCCCACGGCAAACCAGACCACCCGCGACACAGCCTTTGACAGTCAGCTTGTTCTGGTTGTCGAGGGTCATTTTCGAGTTGTAGGTCTTGTCGCGATCCGGCGCCCAGATCTTGCCACTGTCATATTGGCCACCGCCCTCGGGCAGCATGTCCCAAATGATCTGTTTGCCGAGATTTTCATATTCCAGTTGCTGGTTGCCCTCGCCGTCAAACGCGCTGTCGATGGTCCCGCAAATCGCGCTGCCGCATTCTCCAATAGAAACGTGCAAATAGCCCCCGGTATCGCCCGGCTGGGTCTTCCACAGCCCATCAACCGGATCGGCGGCAAATGCAGAGGTCGCCAGCCCTGCCAATCCTGCTGCGAGTAGAAGTTTCTTCATCATATCCTCCCTGTTTTGCCGCCAGTCTGACGAGCCGCGCCAGCCGGGGCAAGAATGACTTAGCGTCGCGTTGCATCCCCTGCCCCGCCTGTGCGATATCCCGCGCGTGTAACATTGATATAGGGCCGCCGATCATGATCCTTTACCCCGCCATCGACCTCAAAGACGGCCAGGCCGTGCGCCTACTGCGCGGAGAAATGGACAAGGCAACCGTGTTCAACGAAGACCCGGCCGCACAGGCACGTGCCTTTGTCGAGGCTGGTTGCGAATGGCTGCACCTTGTGGACCTGAACGGCGCCTTCGCGGGTGAACCGGTCAACGCAGCCCCGGTCGAAGCCATTCTGAAGGCCTGTGATGTGCCTGCCCAGCTGGGCGGCGGCATTCGCGATATGGCAACCATCGAGACCTGGATCGGCAAAGGATTAGCCCGCGTGATTCTGGGCACGGTCGCAGTCGAAAACCCTGATCTGGTGCGCAACGCCGCGAGGGAGTTCCCCGGCAAGGTCGCGGTGGGTATCGACGCCCGCAATGGCATGGTCGCCACCAAAGGTTGGGCCGAGGAAACTGACGTGCAGGTCACCGATCTGGCTCGCAGTTTCGAAGACGCTGGCGTCGCCGCCATCATCTATACCGACATCAATCGCGACGGCGCGATGCAAGGACCGAACATCGAAGCCACCGCCGACTTGGCCCGCGCCGTGTCGATCCCGGTGATTGCTTCGGGCGGCGTCAGCTCACTGGACGACCTGATAGCGCTGCGCGATTGCGGTGTGGAACTGAACGGCGCAATTTCCGGCCGTGCGCTTTATGACGGCGCGATTGACCTGGAAGAAGCCTTGTCCACTCTGAGTAAATAGAGCCGCTCAGCAGCGGGTTACTGTATTTTCCATTTGTTCCTGGGCTGCCCGTCTTTGTACGGCTGCAGTTCCTTTTCGCTTATGCGAACGAATTGAAAGCACCCCACCCAATCGCCGGTCTCTTCACACCACATGTCGCCATCGACATACCATTTGCCTTCATACTTATTGCCACCAGAGTTACCGGCAAGCTTTCCCTTTTTGCGGCCTTTGCTGTAGGCCTGCGCCCATTGGGTTTTGTTATCCTGGTTCGAAATACCGTAAATCGTCGAGCCCGGAATGGTCGCCAAAATTTCTTTTTGTGTCATGAAGTCCTGGGCCTGCGCGACACCTGATACAGCCACAACAAACGCTCCAGCAATCCACATCATATGCAATGATAGTTTCATGGAAAACTCCTCCCTAAATTTCTGAAATGGGGGGAATTTACCATAATCCCGGCAATCAAACAAATTGCCGAGGGGAAGATGTGCCAGCAGTCAATGCTTCCGGCACATCCGTTTTTTGTTATTGCGCCGCGACTGCAGTCAACTTAGCCAACGCACCGCGCATCTTTTCAATGACGGGGGATTTTTCGACAGCGTCCAGCTCGTCCATGGTCTCTTTCGGGTCTTCATAAGCCAACCAGACTTGGCCGTTTTCATCTTCGTAGGCCTGCACTTTCAGCGGCAAAAAAAGTCCGGCACGCGGATCGAGCTGCATGGCGGGCGTGCCCAGCGCCGGGTTGCCGAAAATCAGAACCTGATTGGCCGGAATGGTCAGCCCGACCTTTTCGGCCCCCGCTGCGTGATCAATCCGAGCGAACACCGTCGCGCCCGCGTTGCCAACAGCCGCCTCAAGCGCATCCAACGCCTCGGACACGGATTTGTCGGTGTTCACCTTGACGATATCGTCTGCCATTGCTGTGACAGCTCCTCCAATTACGAAAGCGGTTGCCAAAAAGAGTTTACGCATCTCATTGATCTCCTGATGAATTTGGGGACAGTGTTCACAGGTTTGAGGGATGTGGCAATCACAAGTCCGGCATCGGCGGGGCTTTGCCGGTTGCGGGGAACACTTACCTGAAGACCATCCAAGCGCGCCTTTCGATCTCGAAACGTAAACAATTCCGCACAAACGCAGTGAATTTGCACTGATAAGCCGCAAAAAGGTCAAGATTCGCCAATACGGCTGGACCGCTAGCTTATGCCGGAGTTTCACCTTGTCTTTTTCGAACGCATCACAGCCAACGGCAAATTGGCACAGTTACGCTCCGGTCATCAGTTTTTGTGCGTCAATTTTCGTCAGCGCTAGCCTACTGTTCTTTGTTCAACCGCTGTTTGCCAAACTCGTATTGCCCAAAATCGGCGGCACCCCAGCAGTCTGGACCACCGCCATGCTGTTTTTTCAGCTGATGCTGATCCTGGGATACCTGTATGCCCACATGTTGACCCGCTGGTTAACCCTGCGCTGGCAACTTGTAACACATCTGGCCTTGTGGCTGGTGGCGCTTAGTTTTCTGCCTTTGGCCACGCAGGAAGGCTGGAGGTTCGAGGCCTCGCAATCCATCGCTCTGCAAACACTTTTGTTATTTGCGGCCGGCGTGGGAGTTCCATTTGCCGTTCTGTCTGCCAACGCGCCATTGCTGCAGGCCTGGTATTCGCGATCGGGTGGTCCGTCGGCCAATGATCCGTATTTCCTGTATGCGGCGAGCAATGTTGGATCGCTGATGGCCTTATTGTCTTTTCCGCTGCTTGCCGATCCCTTCTTTGGCGCGCGGGAAATCAGCCTGTTCTGGTCTATCGGATTTGTCGTTTTTGGCGTCCTTCTGGCACTCAGCGGCCTGATTGCATTGCGCGGACCTGCCGAAACGGCGAACCCGGAAGAACCCCGCAAGGTGGGTAAAGCGTTAAGCGCGAAAACGATTGCCTCGTGGGTGTTTATTGCCTTCATCCCCTCGTCCCTGATGCTGGCCACGACAACCAAGCTCAGCACCGACCTTGGCGCCATCCCACTGATCTGGGTCGTGCCGCTTGCGACCTACATCCTGACGTTCATTCTTGCTTTCGCAAAATGGCGCCGACATACTCTGGACGGCCTAAGGACTTCGGTTTTGCTTGTGATGGCGATCGGCATTGCAATGTTGTCCAAAATCGGTTCTTCGCAACAGCCTTTGGCCGCTATGCTGGTGTATATTCCGCTGCTGTTTTTGGTGGCCCTGTTCGCTCACAGGCTTCTCTATGAATTCCGACCACCGGCAGAACATCTCACAATATTCTACCTTGCACTGTCGGTCGGAGGTGCCTGCGGCGGGCTGTTCAACTCGATCATCGCGCCTGCGATGTTTAACCGGGAAATTGAGTTTGGCCTGACACTTCTTGCAGCAGGAGGTTTGTTTCTGCTTCAGGCTGGAACATTCAGTCTTCGCCATGCCCTGATCGGGGTTGCCGTTGCCGCCCCGATTTCAGTCGCGATCAGCGTATTGAACGAAGGACGCGCAGCGGATGCAAACGCCATCACTACGATCGTAACTGCCGCATTGGTCGCCATGGTATTGCTGACCTTCCGGAACGCACCGACCCGCGTTGCAACGGTGCTAGTAGTGTTCCTGGTGCCAACCGTGCTCCCAAAATACGAGATGCTCTACCGCGACCGAAGCTTTTTTGGAACCCATGCTGTTTTTGATAGCGGCGGTTTCCGTGTCTATCAGAACGGCACCACCATGCATGGCTGGCAAACGCCAACCGACCCCGGCACTCGACCAGTTGCTTCTTCGTATTACCACCCAAACGGGCCGATGGCGGAAGTCCTGACATCCGAATACGGTTTGAGCACTGATAGCGTTGGCATTGTCGGCCTCGGGACTGGTGCGCTGGCCTGCTACGGGCAACCCCATCAAACGTGGGAGTTCTTTGAGATCGATGAAACTGTCGATCGTATTGCCCGCAATCCGAACCTGTTCACGTATATGTCCGAATGCGCCCCGGATTCGGAAACTCATATGGGTGATGCGCGAGTCGTGCTGGAACACCAGAAGTTCGCGTTTGATATCTTGGTGCTCGACGCTTACAGCTCGGATGCAATTCCACTGCACCTGATTACACGCGAAGCGATCGAGACCTATCTAAGCCAGTTGAACCAGGGCGGCACTTTGGTCTTTCACATCTCGAACCAGTACTATGACCTTGCTCCGCAATTGGCGCGTTCCGCTGCAACGCTTGACCTGCATGCCGCGCTTCAGAAGTACAACGCCGACGAGCAGGCCAAAAGTCAGGGCGCGTCAGATACGCATGTCGTAATCCTGAGCCGTGACGAAAACCGCGTCGCAACGTTTGTCGACACCGGCAGGTGGACGAAGCTGACCACAGATGGTCGGGTTCCGTGGACAGACAACAAGGGTAACCTTCTGTCGGCACTAAGAATACTGACTCCGCATTAATGCAACGCCTCGCGGCGCGGCATCTTCAAAACTCTCAGGTCTGGCATCGGCAGAGCTTTGTCGGTAGAGGTGCGGCAACAAAGGACGCCGACATGCTGAAAACCCGCATCATTCCCTGTCTGGATGTCGCCGATGGCCGCGTGGTCAAGGGCGTGAATTTCGTTGGCCTGCGCGATGCAGGTGACCCGGTGGAATCGGCAAAGGCCTATGACGCCGCCGGCGCGGACGAAATCTGTTTTTTGGACATTCACGCCACCCATGAAAACCGCGGCACCATGTTCGATGTCGTCCAGCGCACGGCAGAACAGTGTTTTGTCCCCCTGACCGTGGGCGGCGGCGTTCGCACCAAGGATGACGTGCGTGCCCTGTTGCTGGCGGGCGCTGACAAGGTTAGCTTCAACTCGGCCGCGGTGGCGAACCCGGATGTGATCGCGGAATCGGCGGATCAGTTCGGCAGTCAGTGCATCGTCTGCGCCATCGACGCCAAGACCGTCAGCCCCGGAAAGTGGGAGATTTTCACCCATGGCGGTCGCAAACCCACCGGCATCGACGCGGTGGAATTCGCCAAGACCGTCGTTGCCAAAGGCGCCGGAGAAATCCTGTTAACGTCTATGGACCGCGACGGCACCAAGGCTGGGTTCAACCTGCCCCTGACTCGCGCTATCTCGGACGCGGTGGACGTGCCGGTGATCGCCTCAGGCGGCGTCGGCAATCTCGATCACCTTGTCGAAGGCGTGACCGAGGGCGGGGCCAGCGCGGTGCTTGCCGCCTCGATCTTCCATTTTGGTGAATACACCATCCGCGAGGCCAAGGAACACATGGCCGCCGCAGGCATCCCCATGAGGCTGACATGAGCACTCTGCACGATCTGGCCGCTACTATCGAGGCCCGCAAGGGCGCCGATCCCGATTCCAGCTGGACCGCCAAGCTGCTGGCCAAAGGCCCGGAGAAATGCGCCGAGAAATTCGGAGAAGAGGCCGTTGAAGCCATCATCGAAGCCGTCAAGAACGACAAAGCCGGGCTGACGGCTGAGGCTGCGGATGTGCTCTATCATCTGCTGGTAATGCTGGCCTCGCGGGACGTGGCGCTGGATGACGTGCTGGCCGAGTTGGCGCGGCGCCAGGGCACCAGCGGCATCGCTGAAAAAGCCGCCCGCCCCAAGGGCTAATCGGCGGGGTTTCGTCCCCCCGCCCTACCCATTATGATCGGGCCTCACGGTCCACAGATCGAAGGGCAAATAATGATCAGAGCTTTGGCCATTGTTCTGGCCCTTGTGACACTGGGCGCGTGTTCTGCCCCTCCGCCATCCACGGGGAACGAGGTGCAGCGGCTGGCGACCGAAATCCGCAGCCTAGGCCCGGATATCGACCCGGAAGAGGCCGACCGCGCCGCCCGTGTCGCCTATTCCTATACCGCGCAACTGGTGCAGGAATATGAAATCACCGACCCTCCTCTGGTCCATAACGCCAAGGTCAACAAGGGCCTGCGCCCGCGCGGGCTGTGCTGGCACTGGGCCGAAGATATCGAACGCCGGTTGAAGCAAGAGAACTTCCAGACGCTTGAGCTGCACCGCGCCATTGCCAATGCCGACAACCCATTCAGAATCGACCACAGCACCGCCATCATCAGCCGCAAGGGTGAGTCGATGTTTGAAGGCGTGGTGCTGGACCCATGGCGCTATGGCGGTGTGCTGTTCTGGTCGCCACTGATCGAAGACACGAAATACGAATGGGTGCCGCGCGACGTTGTCTTGGAAAAGCGCCGGGTGGAACAATACGGTGAATTGCTGCCCTATGTCGGCGGCTAGATTTTGGACGAGATTACACCGGTGGCGAACCCGCCCATGCGCAGCTCTCCAAACAGGCGCTGATATTCAATCTTAGGACAGCGGTTCATGATCACATCCACGCCGCGCGCCTGTGCTTTGGCGGCCGCATCTGCGTTCTTGACACCGATTTGCATCCAGACCGTGCGTAGGTTCGGGAAGGCGGCCAGCGCCTCATCGACGATTGGCGGTACGGCCTCGGACCGGCGGAAGATATCGACCATATCCACAGGCTCGGGTATCTCGGTCAATGAGGCCCGGACGGTCTGACCAAACAGCTCAGTCCCGGCATGGCCCGGGTTAACCGGAATGACCGTAAACCCCTTCAACGACAGATACCTCGCCACGTAATAACTGGGCCTGACCGGATTCATTGAAACGCCGACCACAGCAATCACCTTGGTGCGCTGTAGGATGTCTTTCAGAAACGCATCGGAATATTCGCTCATGCGGCCACCCTAATCTGGCTGCAAAAAAGAAAAAAGCGCCCAGGTCGAACCTGAGCGCCAGTTGTTGGAACGAGGGACAGTGAAATGACCCGCGGCAGTTCCGTTCCGCGGTCACTGTGACATTTAGGCATAAGTTTAGAGAAAAAAAGAGGGGGTGCGCATTTTTGTGATGACATATCACAAAAAGCGGACCGCCGCCTATTGCTCGTACAGGACAACGGGCCAGTGCGCCTCGGCCATGCGGATGTACTCGGCCGTCGCTTCGCGCCACATTTCCTCTATCTCAAGTGAGTGGGTCAGATACAAACGACCGTCGACCACCTGCCATGCCATCGGGTCTGTGCCGACCAGAATCCCCTTGGACATGGCATAGGCACAATACCCACCGAACTGAGGCGCAAAGGCGCGCGGATCACGTTCGAACGCTTCACGGTTTTCATCTGAGGCAAAGTGCCATTCCACCCCTTTCCACATGACTGCGTATTCCGGCTGACCCAGCACGGGTGCGTCGCTTTCAAAATAAGAAACCGGATCATACCCTGCGAGGGCCGCGCCATCGGCCTCATAGTATACGGGCATCTCTTGCGCCGTCGCGGCAGGAGCAATCAAAGCGGCGGCTATCACGCCAAAAAGGAAACGTCGGGTTAGCATAACGGTGTTAGGTCTTCAGACATCAGGGTCTCAAGATGCAATTTTTGCGGCCCAGTGGAACCCCATTTAACGGGGTTGTGATCGACTGTGTCGCCCAGACGTCATTTCAGTCGAAGATATCTTCGATGACGTCCCATGCTTCATCCAGAACACGTAAAAAGACACCATTCTTCTTTTTCTGTTTCTTTTTCTTGTTGTTACCGGCTGCGTTCATGGTGTCCCGTCTTGACTTGTTCTCGTTCAATTTGCGTTTTGGCACCATCTTTAGGTCATGCAACGGCGCACCGCAGCTTGAACAACTCAGCTCTTGACGTTGCTTTCCTTTCAGAACCAGCGCAGCGCGGGTTCCGCAATAGCAGCAGGTGGCGATTTTTGACGGGCTGGGAATGGGTCTCTCCTGTTTATCTGTGCCTTGAGGCATATAATGCGACTGCGGCAGCATTTGAGACGTTAAGCGAGCCAAATCCGCCAGCTGCGTCGATTTTCACCAGCCGGTCCACGGTTTCCTTGGTTTTCTGTCGCAATCCCGGCCCTTCGGCCCCCAGCACCAACGCAACAGGC
Organism: Ruegeria sp. AD11(2025); assembly: GCF_056542405.1. Classification (NCBI taxonomy): domain Bacteria; kingdom Pseudomonadati; phylum Pseudomonadota; class Alphaproteobacteria; order Rhodobacterales; family Roseobacteraceae; genus Ruegeria; species Ruegeria sp. AD11(2025). The sequence continues at coordinate 33,823 of NZ_JBQFZU010000003.1, forward strand.
TGGTCCAGCTTTCCGCCCAGAGCCGACTCGACAGTGTCGCCGGCTTCTCCATCCAGACCCAGCACCAAAAAGCCCATGTTCTGCAATTCCATGATCGCGTCCGCCAGATTGCGAACCCGCAGATAAGGTTGCCGTTCCAGCGCGCCGCTTGCCGTTTTGGCCAGCGCACCAGTTTCCGGAGCTGAATGGTGTCGCGTGCCGATCACCGCACTAGCTCCCAGAACCTCAGCCGAGCGCAGAATCGCCCCGACATTGTGCGGGTCGGTCACTCGATCCAGCAGAATCACGCGGGGGTGTTCGCGCCCAATACAGTTCTCGGCCAAACTGCCCCAGTCCAACGGCTTGACCTCCAGTGCGGCGCCCTGATGAACAGACCCCGGATCAATCGGCGCCGAGAACTTGCGCGGATCAACCATTTCGGACTCGATCCCCGCAAATTCAATCGCTTCGGCCAGTTTATCACGCGCATTTCGCGTCACGATCAGGCGCAGTTTCTGCCGCTTGTGGTTCATCAGCGCATCGCGAACTGCGTGCAGACCGAACAGCCAAACAGTTTCCGCAGCAGCCGCTTTGCGCGCCTGTTCCTTTTCAACGACCCACTTGGGTTTCTTCATTTCTTGGGCCTCCGGGCCGGGAATTCGGTTTCCTGCGTCAAAGCGGTATTTTCCTGTTGACGCTCCTTTGGTGCGCTAGTAATCACGCCTCCACGTCAGGTGCAACGCCTGACAGTGGGCGACAGGCCGCAAGGTGTGGCAGGGGACTGTAACTCCCTCGCGGAGACGCACGCCTGGTTCGATTCCAGGGTCGCCCACCATCTTCCTTAGATGATGACAAAGTGCAACGGGCCGCTAATTCGGCAGGCATTCCCATTCTGCGACCACCTGATTATCCCGTACTGCCAGCATGGTTCCGAACTGGTTCAGCACGGCCTCGCTTTGGGTCGGGCGCAGTATGGCGATATCTCCGGGCGCAACCATGGCCGCGCGTGGCCCTGTCCAGACCTCCTGATTGCTGGAGCGGCCAAAGATCGTGGAATAGTGAAACCCCTTGGGAAAGACGGGTTGTGCCAGAAAATGCCCGCCGAACACTGCGATATCCGTTTTGGTTCGCCTTAGAAAATCCAACCCGGGCAGAGAATTACCAGGCATCGCCTTGAGAATCGGCGTGGCGATGAACGCCGCAGGCTGAAACTCTTGCGTCGAAGTGTGGTCGAAATCGCCTGGCTTGACCAGAACCGATCCGACGGCAACTTCGGTCGCATCGCCGTCGGCCCCATAGGACTGAAAGGTCAGGCTGCCGCCGGTATTCAGGCACAGCCCTTTTCCGCCATTGGGCAAACCGGAAACAGCCTGCCGACAGGCAACTGCACTCATAAGGGTGGCGCGTTTTCTCAAAAACCCCGGCAGTTTGGCCAGATGTGCCTCATACCCCATCAGGCCCGACAGGCGCGCGTTGGGGCTGGCATCGATTTCCTGTGCGATATCCGCGATGTGTTCAGGTTGAAAACCTCCGCGGTGCAGACCGATATCCACCTCCAGCGACAACCGGAGGGCGGATTGTTTGTCCGTTGCAAGCGCCAGATAGTCCTGCAACCGTTCCGGCGTGTCGATCAGCCACTGAACGCGCGCCGCGGCGTCAGGGCACGCGGCTAGAACCCGAGCGGCCGAACTGACCGGAAGCGGTTTGCCGATCAGATGATCCGTCTTGGGCTCGGCTTGCAACAGCGCCAGCAGCATCGGCTCGGAAAAGGTCATCAGGCCCGAGGTGGAAATCCGCCCGCGGATGTGGTCGAGAAGTGGCAAACAGGGCAGAGACTTAGCGACCAGACGGCAGTCCAACACGGCATCCGTACCTCTGACGGCAAGTGTACAATTCGTCTCCAGCCGATCCAGATCGACCACCGTGACCGGTTTGTCGACACCATACGCGCGCAACGTGTCGGACAGATCCTTCAGATACTCAGTCATGGCCGAAACAGTTTGGTCAAAGCGGGTGTCAGGAATTTGCCGCCGGTATCGAATTGTTCCCGCAACGCGCAGAAGCGGTCGAAATCCGGGTAAATACCTGACAGCTCCTTGTAGGTCAGACTGTGTATCTTTCCCCAGTGCGGACGTCCGCCTGCCTCGACAAACAAAGGCTCCAGCGCGTCGAAGTATCGGCGATGGCCTTCATTCGCATCCGTGTGCACGGCAATCGATATCCGAGGACCGCCCTGGAACGGAGACAGCCAGGCCGTGTCGCCCGCAGTCTGGCGCACCTCGATCGGGAAGTAGATATCCTTGTGATCGCGATGCAGACGAGTGATGACTTCTTTCATCACGTCTCCGGCCACGTCGGGCGGTAAGTGGTACTCCATCTCGTTGAACCGAACATGCCGGTCGCTGCACAGTACTCGCCAACTTTCACCGACATAATCTTCGTTCGAGTGGGCCAAGATCAGCAACTTCAGCAGCATACTGCGCAACCCGCCACTAAGCCGGCCTGCGTTGCGCGCGAGCTTCAGCACCTTGACGGCGATCATGTCCAGATCACGCGGCGCCGCCTCCTCGGGCGCGTCAGTCAGGTCGTGACGGATTTCGACCGCCTTGCCAGTGAAGGGAATGTAGAAGAACTCGAAATTCCGGTTCTGCGCCCAGTTTTGGTGCATGTCGGCGAGACTATCCTGCAAATCGGCCAATCGCACCCGGCGGCGCAGGTTGTATTTTGGCACGACCGAGATTTGCGCTTCGGTCAGCACGCCCAGCATCCCAAGCGTGACTTGCGCCATCTCAAGCGGTATGTCGTCGGTGGACAGGATATCTCCGCCCGCGCTGACCAGTTTCGCGGCGGTGATTTCGGCGGCAAGACACGGCAGCGTCCGCCCGGTGCCATGTGTCGCGGTCGAGGCCGCCCCGGCCAAAGATTGTGCGTTGATATCGCCGAGGTTGCGAAAAGCCAGCCCCCGCGCGGCCAGCTCCGGTGACAGATCCCGCAGCCGTGAATTTGCGTTGACCCAAATCCGGTCACCGTCCCGGTCGCCCAGCGTCGGTAGATCCAGTTCAGACAGGTCCAGAACCCGGTTCCCGCCCGCAACGATCGGCGTGAATGAATGCCCTGACCCCACAACGCGCAGGCTGGGTGTTTCCGCTATTGCCTGCCGCAATTCGGCAATCGAGACAGGGCGTCTGACCGCTGTTTCGGCTCTCTGGTTTCCGGCCCAGTTGGTCCACATGTGCTGCCTCCTCCGCGGTCAGAGGATTGCAGCACATGAATGTTGAAACAAGTCAGGTTTACAGTGCGTTACCCAACGAAACTTACGTCAGGCCGCAGCCGCGCGTTGCGCTGTGACACGGTCAAACCATTCAGTAACGGCCTCGACGCTTGGCTCAATTTGTTCAGCCGCGTCGCCGGTGAACTCCTGGAACTTTTCAGTGTTCAGACCGTTCACGCCGACCAAAACCGGGATATCCTGCGCCAGCGCCTCGGCGATCACCGGGCGGAAACCGCGCCCATCAGCCTCGTGCTTGCCGAACTTGTTGATGATCAGCAGTTGCGGCGCGTCTTCAAGCGAGTTGGTGACATATCCCACCGCCTGTTCCAGCGCCGCCGGGTCCAACCGGCAGCCGCGCGCGTGTTCACCCAAGGACTGCGAGATTCGTATGACCTCTCCGTCCGGCAGGACACGTACGTCCATGTCGCATTTGCTGCTGTCCGCGCATTCGCTGTTGGTTTGAACCACACCGGCAAGATGGGCACCCTTGGCCTGCAGATGCTCGGCAACGGCGCTCAGCAGGCGGTCGGTGGCGCCGCGTTCGGTGGTGGTGACATAGGCCAGGTACATTGAAAGACCCTCGAATTAAAACTGTGACATTCCAGATAGCACGCATGACCCTGCCCGACCACTCCCTCGCGTTACGGTAACGGAGACAGGCCGATCGCAGGTGCGTGCAGATGAAGCAGTGCCGCAAATACGGCAAGTGAAACCAACCCAATCCAAATGCCGGGCCAAGGGCGCGGAGCCCGCAGGGAAAACCGCGCGGTATTGCGGGACAGGCGTGTCCATTCGATCCCCATCTCACGCGCCTTGCGGCGGTCGATCAGAGACATGCCCAGCACGGCAAAGCCCGCGAACAAACCAAACAGGATGACATGCGACAGGCTGCCATTGGCCAGCAGATGCGCCAGCGCCCACAGCATCAGCGCCGCCAGCAAAGGGTGGCGCGTTGTGCGCAGGATGCCGGGATTTTCCGGATCAAACCGGCGGTGCCCCAGCCCGCCGAACGAAAACGGATTCTGAATCGACATCCCCGCCAAGGCTAACCAGCACACGACCGGCATCACCAGCAGCGGCACCCAGCGCAGAACGGCAAAGGGCGGGATCACCTCGACGTAAGGCGCCTGCGCGGCGGCGACGATCAGCCAGCCGAGAACAAGCAGGGATAAAACAGAGTAGGCGACAAAATAGCCTCTGCGCCCCATCACCTCGATCAACCGCCCACGCATCGCGGGCCGCGCCGGTATGGCGTGGGTCAGCAGGAATGTAATCAGCGCAGCAAGGAAAAGGCTCCAGCCCAGCATAGTGGTCTCCGTGAGTGTTGGCCCGGTTTAGGCGCCGAATGAGGGGTGGTCTTTGTCCGAAGTCAAGTCGAACGCACAAGCACTATTCGGCTCGGAACCAATACTTGCAACCCGGCGGCGAACACGCGACCTTGCCGTCGGAGGACTCTGATGCACCATTTCGACGACATCTTTACCATGGCCGCCGACCGCCACGGCGGGCCCGACGCCTTGGAGGCCAAGCTGAGCAAACCCAAAAGCGTGGCCGAATTGACGGCCATGCCGGATGATCGATGGCTTTCGATCATCACCAAATGCGTCTTTCAGGCCGGATTCAACTGGAAGGTCATCGAAAACAAGTGGGACGGGTTCGAGACCGCTTTTGACGGGTTCGATATTGGCCGCTGTGCCTTCATGGATGACGAGAAATTCGACTCGCTGCTGCAGGATACGCGCATTGTGCGCAATGGCACCAAGATCGCTACCGTTCGGGACAATGCCGCGTTTCTGCTGGAACTGCGGCAGGAAGGCGGGGTCGGTCAGATTCTGGGCGGCTGGCCCTCGACCGATTATGTGGGTCTGCTGGCGATGTTGGGCAAACGCGGGTCGCGTCTGGGCGGGGCCTCGGCCCAATACGCCATGCGCTTTGCCGGGCGGGACAGTTTCATCCTGTCGCGCGATGTTACCACACGGTTGATTGCCGAGGGCGTGGTCGACAAAGCCCCCAGTTCGAAAAAGGCGATGGCGGCTGTACAACAGGCCTTTAACACATGGATGGACCAATCCGGGCGATCACTGACGGAAATAAGCCGCGTATTAGCGATGAGCTTGTGAAAACCGGTTGCAGCGAAGGCGCTTCACATTAGGCTTTGAGCATGGCCTGGCGTATTTTGATGACGTTACTATTCCTGCTCGCCTCCTGCGGTCGTCCGCTGACGGATCAGGAGCGCGCCTTTGCCGGTGCCGTTCAGGGCGAGACCTTGAACCTGGACCACGTGCGTCTGGTCGAAGGTGCCCCTGTCGCGCCGATCACCTTTTACCGCAAGGAACGCCCGCGTCTCGCCTGCCGTGAACGTATCCTTCCACCACCGGTCGAGGGTGTCGTGACCGCAAAACCCGCCGCCGTTGCCTTGTTCAACAAAGTCTATTTCACGCGCGACTGGTATCTTGACGACTATATGTCCGACTTCCCCGAGCAGATGAATCTGATCGCGGCGATGCTGCTGGCGCATGAGCTGACTCACGTCTGGCAATGGCAGAACCGGGAAACCACCGGCTATCACCCGCTGCGGGCCGCGGCCGAACACGGCGGCAACAAGGACCCGTATCTGTTCGATATCGAGACCTCATCCGATTTTCTGTCTTACGGGTTCGAACAGCAGGGCGCGATTGTCGAAGAATATGTCTGCTGCCGGGCTCTGGACCCAAAGGCCCCCCGCACCCAGCGCCTGCATGACATGCTGGGTGCGCATTTCGATCTGTCGCCCTTGCCGGGTCAGCCGCGCGAGCGCGACATCGTGATCCCCTGGAGCGGCGCCGAAATCGACGGAATCTGCCGCTAACGCCTACTGCCCCTGCAATGTCTGCAGATATGCGACCAGATCCACAATCGGCTGGCTGGTCAGGATCGGTTGACCCTCGGGCGTTTTCATCGATGTGTCCTGACCGTCGAAATAAGGCCCATAGACCGGCATCGGACTACCATGGCTGACCAGCGGGTCGCGCCCGTCAATCCGCGCCACGACTCGAGCGGTCGGAAACACGCCATCTTCCCCGGCCAATTTGGTCAGGTCGACCGGTTGAATGACCAGCACGCCAGCCATCGGTCCATGACCGGTTGCGTCGATCCCGTGACACGTCGCGCAGTAATGCTGATACAACTCTGCGCCCGTCTCAACGTCTTGAGCGACAGCTTGTGATGCCAATGCCACCAAGCCTATTGAAACTGCATTGCGTATCGGTCCGATCATCGCATCCTCCTGCCCTGATTGACATTTACAGGCTTGCCCGAGGGCCAGCTTGCCGCAATGATCCAGATCAACGCAGCGAGAGGATACGGGCAATGACACAATATGTAGCCATCATGTTGGCCGCCGGGATTGGCGTGCCGATCCTTGCGGCGCTGAACGCGGCCCTGGGTCGGCTGATTGGCTCTCCGACCACTGCCGCCGTTGTCCTGTTTGCCATCGCCTTCGGCGCATCCGCTCTCGTGATGATGCTGTTTCCGGGGTTCGGAGCGCTATCCAAAGTCGCTCAGGCACCAAAACATCTGTTGCTGGCTGGCGTCCTGATCGCCTTCTACGTGCTGTCGATCACCCATGTCGCCCCGCATTTCGGCGTCGGAAACGCGGTGTTCTTTGTTCTTCTGGGTCAGCTGATCAGCACAGCAGCGATCGACCATTTTGGCCTGTTCGGGGCGCAGGTGACCCCGCTCACATGGGTACGCGCAGGCGGGATCGCCGTGATGGCCGCAGGGGTTGCCATTACTCAACTGGCCTAAGCACGCCCCCGTCCAACCGCAGTTTTCGATCCATCCGCGCTGCAAGGTCCATGTTGTGCGTGGCGATCAGCGCCGAGAGTCCCTCGTCCCGAACCAGTGCCATCAACGCATCAAACACCTGATCCGAGGTCTCGGGGTCCAGATTGCCTGTCGGCTCATCCGCAAGCAGGACGCGCGGTTTATTGGCCAAGGCCCGGCAGAAGGCCACACGCTGTTGCTCGCCCCCCGACAAGGCCGCTGGGCGGTGATCCGCGCGCGGCGCTACCCCGACGCGGTCCAGCAGAGCCATCGCCCTTTCTTGTGCCGCCTTTTCGGACACGCCATTGGCCAGTTGCGGTAGGGTGATATTCTCCAGCGCGGTGAATTCAGGCAGCAGATGGTGGAACTGATAAACAAACCCCACATCCCGCCGCCGCAGAGCGGTGCGGGTACGGTCGCCTTTGCCCGTCACACTCTGGCCTGCGATCTCGACCGAGCCCTCATCAGGCGTGTCCAGCAGACCAGCTATGTGCAACAAGGTCGACTTGCCCGCGCCGGACGGCGCAACCAGCGCCACCGCCTCACCCGCGCGCAAGTCCAGATCGGCACCGCGCAGCACCTGAACCTCGCCTGGCGTGTCTTTCAGATAGGTCTTGGTCAGACCGTTCAACCGCAACGTCACATCATTCATAGCGCAGCGCCTCGACCGGGTTTAGCCGCGCCGCGCGGCGGGCGGGAAAATAGGTGACAAAAAAGGACAGACCCAGCGACAATCCAATTGCTTTGAGTACGTCCGACAGGTGCAGTTCCGCCGGCAGGGCATAGATGCCACGAATGGACGGATCCCAGACGCCGCCGCCCATGACGAAGTTCACAAACGAAAAGATCGGATCGATATAGATCGCAAACACGCAGCCCAGAACGACGCCCATCACCGTGCCTATGATGCCGGTGAACGCACCGCAGATGAAGAACACCCGCAGGACCGACCCTTCGCTCAGGCCGATGGTACGCAGGATGCCAATATCCCGGCCCTTGTTTTTGACCAACATGATCAGACCCGAGACGATGTTCATAGCTGCGATCAGAACGAGGATCGACAGGATGATGAACATCACGTTGTCTTCGACCTCAAGCGCGCGCAGGAACCCGCCCGAGGCGTCCTGCCATGTCCATATCTGGCTGCGCTCACCCGCAGCTTCGAGGATCGGGATCAGGATCGGGGTCAGCTCCTCGGGACGCTCGACCATCACTTCGATCTCGTCTGCCACACCCTCGCGGTTGAAAAAGCTCTGCGCCTGTTCGAACGGCATGTAGACGCGCGTGCGGTCAATGTCATAGCGTCCAGCCGAAAATACATAAACCACCCGATAGGCACTGACGCGCGGTGAAGTGCCAAAGGCTGTCTTCACCCCGTTGGGTGAGGTCAGCTTGACCGTATCGCCAACCGTGGCCCCAATGCTGCGTGCCACGCCTGAGCCGATGGCGATAACGAACTCGTCATTGCGAAATTCGGAGAGATCGCCCGCCGCCTGTTCACTTTCAGCAATACCCGGCAGGTCAAGCAGATCGTCAGGCTGGATGCCGAACACCTCGACACCGCTGCTGCGCTCGCGATTGGTGATCAACACTTGACCCTTGACCAAAGGTGCCGCGCGCACCACACCCGGCACCTGCGCGACCCGGTCGGCCACACCGTCAAAATCCTCGATTGTGCGGTCCAGACGCCCCTGCGCATCCAAGCTTCCTGCCGAGTAGACCGTGACATGCGCATTGGCCCCCAGAATGGTGCCCACGAACTCTGACCGGAAACCCGACCGCACGGCCAGCGTGGCAATAAGAGCGAACACGGCCAGTGTGATCCCGATCAGCGAAATCCACGTCATCACGCTGACGCCGCCTTCGGCCTTGCGCGCGCGCAGGTATCGCCAGGCGATTTTCCATTCGAATGGGGCAAAGGGCGGGGGCGTCTTGGCCATGTCTGCTCCGGACTTTTTTGTTCGGCGCGACCCTTTCGGCATTTCACCGGATGGTCAAGCTGGTTATGCGCGCCCTGCCCTGGGATGAGCGGCCTTGCGATCAGTTCGGGGTGCGATATGGGACGAATCACCTCTGAATCCGAAGCTCCCGCACTGGTATTAGGAGATGGTAAAACCGAGGGCTACACCTTTGGTTGTGATACCGTTCACAGACAAACCCTGATTGTTTCAGTTATGAATTCAATACGGCAGTTGCGTGAGGTACTGAACTCAAAATGCAACATTCGTTAAGCAATATTATTTCGTCCTTTGCTTATTTTGCGAAACTTTGTCACCCTATCATTAGGGGGAAAGTAATTAACCATTTTAAAGAGCGGGGGTCGCTCATGTTTGTAAAGAGTAATACGGAATTGTTGGACCCTATTTTGGTCCGAAACGCATCTTCAGAATTGGATTGTGAAACCGCGGCGCTGTTGCGCGCTACGATGCGCCCACTTTTCGACACTGCGGCAAGTTGGGCAAGTTTGACCGATATCCTGAAAGACAAAGGTTATCGCCTCGCGTTCCGTCAGGGGCGGTTGTGCATCACGGATCGCGCAACTGACGCAAGGGTCTGCGGATTGCATTTTCTGGGATTTGAATTCAGGGAACTGGTAAGGCGTCTGGGTCGTCCGATCGTTGTGCCACGCGGCAACAGCGCGGATGGAGACGTTCTGGCCGAACGCCCTGAACCGAAAAGAACATAGAAGCCCGGCCAGACCTTGAGTAAGCGTTACAAGGGTTTTAGCAACCCCGGGTGCTCAGCTGTATTGAGGTTGATGCCTAGCGCGCAGCCATTGACGCAGAGTTCTGGTGGTCAGTCCGAAAAGTAATCCCAGGTTCGCCACGGCTGAAGCGTGCGCCTCAAAGTCACTTTCAAACTATGCAGGGCAGCTTTGCGCAATTGCGGCCGGTTCCGGGACTGGCGCAGCAGATTTACGCAGAACCCAAGCGGCAACTGACCTATCCGGAACCAATTCAGCATTTCGTCTTCGGAATACATCCGCCCACCGAAGAACGGAGCGTAGTTCTTGCGCCAGCTCTTCGTCATTTCCAGCGCCGTTTTCATCTGATCCGCCGAGACGCCTCCGGGATGGAAAACCGCAATCGGAACCGACAGCATCTGGTATTCGCATCCTGCAAACAACATGCGCAGCACGAGGTCATAGTCAGCCACAATGCGAAGATCCAGATCGTGACCTCCGAAACGGTCAAACACGTCGCGCCGTATCAACATGGAATTGTGGCAAAACGGAATGCGTTGCAAAATCGAGTGGACCTTGCGCTCTCGCGACAACCGCTTGCTTCCATCCTTTTCAACAAAGATGGTTCGTCCAAAGCAGAAATCGGGACGGCCCGAACCAATCTCTTCACGTGCCTTTTGCAGACAATCCGGCGACGCCAGCTGATCATCCGAATTGAGGAAGACCACGTACTCGCCCTGGGAAATCTCAACCCCCCGGTTCATGGCGTCATAAAGACTTTTGTCCGGCAAACTTTGAAAGCGGATCGGGACAAAGCTTGGGCGCGCCTCAATCTCGGCGATCAGTTCTTTCAGAAGCGCAACTGTTCCGTCGGTTGACGCACCATCCCAAATGACATGCTCGACAATCGCGTCGCCTTGATCTTGGGCGGCCTCCAGTGCCGCCCGTATCGCCTCGACACGTCCCTCATCAATGAGGTTGCGCGTTACGGTAATGATGGAAACCGTAGGCAGATCTATGTCCGATCCAGCCATATCAGGCGCTGTTTGCAAGCTGGTAAATTTCAGCGATCTTGGTCACTGCGGCTTCGGGGCTCAGCTCTTCACTTTCGCCGGTGCGGCGGCTGGTCAGTTCGACCACGCCGTTCTTCAGGCCACGCGGACCGACAGTGATGCGCCACGGCAGGCCGATCAGGTCCATGGTGGCAAACTTGCCCCCTGCCCGTTCGTTGCGGTCGTCATACAGCGGCTCCAGCCCCAGCGCGGTCAGGGCGCCGTAGAGCTTCTCACACGCAGCATCCGCTTCTTCGTCGCCTTGTTTGAGATTGACGATACCGCAATGGAACGGAGTCACGCCTTCGGGCCAGATGATACCCTTTTCGTCATGGCTGGCCTCAATGATCGCACCGATCAGGCGGCTGACTCCGATGCCGTGGCTTCCCATGTGGACTGGCGTCGGTTTGCCATCGGGGCCTTGCACTGTCGCGCCCATCGCCTCGGAATACTTGGTGCCGAAATAGAAGATCTGGCCGACCTCGATCCCGCGGGCCACGCGGCGACGCTCTTCGGGCACTTGGTTGAACAGCGCTTCATCATGAGTTTCATCCGTGCGGGCGTATTTCGAAGTGAACTCTTCCAGAATGGCCTGGCACTGTTCACGGTTGTCATAGTCGATCTGACGGTCGCCAAAGGTCAGGTCGGTGACGGCGCTGTCATAAAAGACCTCGGATTCACCAGTGTCGGCCAGTACGAGGAATTCATGCGTATCGTCACCGCCGATGGGCCCGGAATCGGCGCGCATCGGGATGGCTTGCAGGCCCATACGTTCGTAAGTGCGCAGGTAGCTGACCAGATGGCGGTTATAAGCGTGCAGCGCGTCTTCTTTGGTCAGGTCGAAATTGTAGCCGTCCTTCATATAGAATTCGCGGCCCCGCATCACGCCGAAACGTGGGCGGATCTCGTCACGGAACTTCCACTGGATCTGGTAGAGCGTCAGCGGCAGATCTTTGTAGCTGTTGACGTGGCCGCGGAAGATATCGGTCACCAGTTCTTCGGCAGTCGGCGTAAACAGCATGTCACGATCGTGGCGGTCCTTCATACGCAGCATTTCCTGACCGTAATCGTCGTAACGACCGGACTCGCGCCAAAGGTCCGCCGATTGGATAATGGGCATCTGGATCGCGATGTGGCCCGCGCGCGCCTGTTCTTCGTGGATGATGTTTTCCAGCTTGCGCAGCACTTTGAAGCCCAGCGGCAACCAAGAGTAAATTCCAGCGGATGCTTGCTTGATCATCCCCGCGCGCAGCATCAGCCGGTGGCTGACGATCTGGGCCTCGGAGGGGTTTTCCTTGAGAACGGGCAGAAAGTAACGGCTGAGGCGCATTGATGAACCTTTAAAGGTGTGAATTCGACTTCAAAGGTCCTTATTCCAAAGCCCCGCCGGGGGCAATCGGCCATTGGCGATTTTGCGACCTGAGGTCAGTCGGTTTTCTGATTGACCCGCCAGTTGGGGTTTTCAATTGTGACAGGAATGTAAAACTCAAGAGGCGCCGATGCAGACCATTCAGGAACCCGCCCGTCAAATCCCTGTAGTCCACCAATCCGATGTTCTGGTCGTTGGCTCCGGCCCCGCTGGTCTGGCCGCCGCGTTGGCCGCAGCGCGTGCCGGGGCCGAGGTGTCTCTGGTCGACCGCTTCGGCTGTATGGGCGGTAACATCACCGCCGTGGGTGTCGAGGGCTTCGCCTGGTATCGCCACGAACAGACAGTTGAGGCCGGTGGGATCGGTATGGAGTTCGAAGCTCGCGCCAAGGACATGGGCGCGGCGGTGCCGGAAAGCCAATCGCTCAGCTATGAGCTAGACAGTGAAGGTTTCAAACTGGTTGCCGACAAGCTGGTCGAAGAAGCAGGTGTGCACCCGATGCTGCATCGCCAGTTCGTCGCGCCCATTATGGATGGTGACCAGATCACCGGCATCATCACCGAATCCAAGGCCGGACGCGAGGCGATCCTGGCCAAGGTCGTGATCGACGCCACTGGTGATGCCGATGTGGCCCATCGTGCCGGTGCACCCACGCTCAAGACCCCTCGCGAAGAGATGATGGCCGCCTCTGTCATGTTCCACCTGGCCGGAGTCGACAAGCGCGCCTTCATGGAGGGCGTCAAGGCCGATCCACAGACCTACAAAGACTGGGGCGGCGGTGGAGAATGGAACATCGAAACCAGTGGCAAGGAGGACGACATGTTCTCGCCCTTCGTCAAGAAGCCGTTCCAGCAGGCCATCAAAGAGGGTCTGATCCCGCCGCATCTGAACACCATCGCGGGCACATGGGGGGCAATGCATGACACGGGTGAACTGACCTATATGAACCTCATCCATCTGGCCGAGATTGACGGCACCGACCCCGACAGCTTGACCCGTGGTGAGATGGAAGGCCGCTGTCAGTCAATGCTGGCCATCGAAGCGCTGCGTCGATACATGCCCGGCTGCGAAAATGCGCGGTTACGGAATTTCGGTATGACCATCGGCATCCGCGACACCCGCAAGATCGACGCCGTTTACAACATGACCGAGAACGACGCCCGCCATCAGGGCCGGTTTGAGGACACCATCGGCATCTACCCCGAATTCATCGACGGCTATGGCATCCTGATCCTGCCGACCACTGGGCGGTATATGCAGGTCCCCTATCGCTCAATGCTTCCCAAGGGGATAAAGGGCCTACTGGTCGCAGGCCGGTCGCACGGTGCAGACAAGGTGGCCCATGCCGCCACCCGTAACATGGCGTGCTGCGCCGTTATGGGACAAGGCGCAGGGATCGCTGCGGCACTGTCTCTGAAAAGCAATCAGGATGTGCACGAGTTGAACCTTGCTCCGGTCCATGCCGAGCTGGACCGTCAGGGTGTGAGGATTCATTGATGGACCATATCCCCACAATCGACATCATCCCGCTGCATGATCCCGCCCATGCCGACTATGATCGAACCGTCCGGCAGGTGATGGACGCCTGTACCGAGATCGGATTTCTGTCGATCACCGGTACAGGTATTGCCCAGCAAACGATCGCCGAGGTCCGCAGCTGCGTTCAGGCCATCTTTGCCATCGACGAAAGCGCCAAATGGGATCAGGCGATCACCCGCGAGAACTATCGCGGGTTTATTCCGATGGGGTTCTTCACGCCCAACGACGGGTCCGGCAAGGCCGACAAGTACGAAGGCTACAAGCTGCACTACGAGACCGCGCCGGACGCGCCCATTCGCAAGGACTGCACGCTCTACGGCCCGAATATCTGGCCGCCCGAAGTGCCCGAGGCAGGCCCGGTCATCCTTGGCTATTGGACGCAACTGGATCGCGTGGCGGACATGTTGCTTGGTGCACTTGAGGTGGGGTTGGGTTTGCCCGAACGCCACCTGCGCGACACATTCCACGAACCGATGACCAACATGACGCTGCTGCGCTACCCTCCTCAAGCGCCGGATGAGGACGGCTTTGGCATCCACCCGCACAAGGATACCGACGCGCTGACCATCATCGCCCCCGATCCTGTGGGCGGGCTTGAGGTTCAGACCCGCGACGGCGGCTGGATCACCCCCAACTGCCCGCCGGGCGGCTTCGTCGTCAACATTGGCGACATGTTGGAGCTGTGGTCGGGCGGTCGTCTGAAATCCACGCCGCACCGCGTCGTCAATCGCTCGGGCCACGAACGCTACTCGTTTCCCTATTTCGCGGTGCCCCGTCATGATGTGGTGGTCGCGCCATTGCTGTCCTCCCTGCCCAGCTTCGACCGTCCTTCCGTGCATTGCGGTCACTGGTCGGCGGAAATCTGGCGCACCAACTGGCCGGATGAAAAAGCAGACGAGGCGACCCCTGAACTGGGCACGCTCAGCGACTGAAACGCCGAAATCCCAGGGGCATGAAGCGCTTGCATCAAGGCGCTGCATAAGCGAAGAACACCTGCAAGAGCCGACAACAAGGGGACAGCCATGGCTTTGCCGGTGAAAGATCAGCTCAGGTACTGGGGGGTTGCCGCTGCAGTATTTGTGCTGCTGATGTGGGCACTTGGTGACGTTTTGCTGCCCTTCGTCATCGGCGGAGCGATCGCCTATTTCCTTGATCCAGTTGCAGACCGTCTGGAAAATCTGGGTCTGTCGCGCATGGCGGCAACCGGGATCATCACCATTGTCGGCGTTTTGGGCTTTGTCCTGATGATTCTGATGGTGGTACCGGCATTGATCACCCAGCTGATCGATCTGGTCGAGGTCCTGCCCAGCCTGTTCAAAGAGCTGCGCGGCTTTATCGAGAAGCGATTCCCGTCGCTGCTGGACAGCAATTCCAGTTCGCATCAGGCTTTGGTCTCAATCGGCGAAACCCTGCAATCGAAAACCGGCGATTTGCTGCAATCGGTCGTCGCATCGCTTGGCTCTGCCATCAACGTAGCCGTTCTGCTGGTGATCGCGCCTGTCGTGGCGGTTTACCTGTTGATGGACTGGGACCGCATGATCGCCCGCATCGGAGAGCTTCTGCCCCGCGACCACGCCCCCACGATCAAACGTCTGGCAGGTGAGATCGATGACGTTCTGGCCTCGTTCGTGCGCGGCATGGGGACAGTCTGTCTGATCCTTGGAACTTATTACGCAGTAGCGCTGATGATCGTTGGTCTGCAATTCGGCCTGATCGTCGGGTTCATTGCCGGATTGGTCACCTTCATCCCTTATCTGGGCGCCCTGATCGGCGGCACGCTGGCGATTGGTCTCGCGCTTTTCCAGTTCTGGGGGGATTGGATTCATATCGGGCTGGTCGCCGGTATTTTTGCCTTGGGTCAGGTGACCGAGGGCAATTTCCTGACCCCCAAACTGGTCGGCAGCTCGGTGGGTCTGCACCCTGTCTGGCTGCTGTTGGCATTGTCGGTGTTCGGCGCATTGTTCGGCTTTGTGGGTATGCTGGTTGCTGTGCCTGTTGCTGCGGCGCTGGGTGTCGTGGCCCGGTTCCTGACCTCGCTCTATCTGGAAAGCCGTTTGTACACCGGCCTTGAAGGGCTGAATCAGGAAGACGAATAAATGCCCCGACAACTGAGCTTTGATCTGCCGGCCAAAACCGCTCTGGGCCGTGAAGATTTCTTTGTCTCGCCTGCCAATGCACTCGCCGTTGCGATGATTTCAGCAACCTCGTGGCCAGGCAACAAACTGGTGCTCAGCGGCCCGGCCGGGGCTGGCAAGACGCATCTGGCTCATGTCTGGGCGGCCGATACCGGAGGGCGCATCATTCAGGCCCACGACCTGCGATATGACGACGTGCCCGCCTTGGCCCAAACCCCGGTTGCGGTCGAAGACGTGCCGATGATCGCGGAGGATCCCGAGCAACAAAAAACCCTGTTCCACCTGCACAACCTGGTTCTGGCCGAGGGGCACGCCCTGCTGATGACCGGGCGACTGACCCCAAAGCTATGGCAACTGCCGCTGCCCGACCTGCAAAGCCGAATCGAAGGCGCGCATCACGTGGCGCTCGACCCGCCCGACGACGCGCTGCTGGGGGCTGTTCTGGCCAAGCTGTTCATCGACCGACAGCTTAACCCGGGGCCCGAGGTCATTGCCTATCTGGTCAAGCACATGGACCGTCGCTTTGAAACCGCCGCCGAGGTCGTTGCGCGACTGGATCAAATTGCCCTCTCGGAAAAGCGCGAAATAACGCGCACGCTGGCAGTCAGAGTATTGAATTCGGACGGAAACGATGTCGAACCAGACAATTGACCCACACCCGGTGATTTCGCAAACTGTGACCGGAACACTTGGAAAAGACATGGATCAGACCGTCGAAACCAAAATTCCAGACTGGGGGTCTTTCGGTAAGCCATTGTTTGACAACCCCGAAGCCCGCGCCCTGTCGCGTGTGGGTGTGGTCGACGTTGGTTCAAACTCTGTCCGGATGGTGATTTTTGACGGCGCTGCGCGATCACCGGCCTATTTCTACAACGAAAAAGTCATGTGCGAACTGGGCGCGGGTCTGTCTGAGACCGGCCGCCTGAATCCCCGCGGACGGGTGCGCGCACTGGCCGCGCTGCGCCGGTTCCGGCGTCTGTCCGACGATCTGGGCCTTCCAGGTCTACATGTTGTCGCCACCGCCGCCGTGCGCGAGGCAAAAGACGGGCCGGACTTCTGCGATGAGGTCAGATCAGAAACAGGCCTGACTGTCTCGATCATTGATGGTGGGGAAGAGGCGCGGCTGTCAGCGCAGGGCGTGCTTTTGGGCTGGCCCGGCGCCTATGGATTGATCTGCGACATCGGTGGTTCGTCCATGGAACTGGCCGAGATCGGTGCCGGTGACGTGGGACGCCGTGTGACCTCTGCCCTGGGTCCACTGAAACTGCGTGACATCAAGGGCGGTCGGCGCGCGCGTAAAGCCCACATCAAGGCCACCATGGAAGAGTTGCGCAACCAGATGGGCAGGCAACGTGACCGTCTGTTCCTTGTCGGCGGCAGTTGGCGCGCCTTCGCCCGGCTGGACATGCTGCGCCGGGGTTACCCGCTGAACGTACTGCATGAATACCGCATGACCACCAAGCAGGTTCACCAGACCATCAAGTTCATCGAAAAGGGCGACCCGGACGAAATGCGCAGCCTTGCCGGTGTTTCCAGTTCCCGTATGGCGCTGATCCCCTATGCGATGGATGTGCTGGCGCGTCTGATCCGGACGTTCAAACCAAAAGACATTGCGATCTCAAGCTATGGCATACGCGAGGGGTTGCTTTACGAGCAAATGCCGCAATCCCTGCGCGACTGCGACCCACTGATCGAGGCCAGCCGGTTTTCCGAGGCCAAGGACGCCCGCCTGCCGGGCTTCGGCAAGCACTTGTTCGATTTCGTCATGCCACTTTTCAAATCGGCCCCCGAGGCGCGCGTGCGCCTGATCAAAGCGGCCTGTTTGCTGCATGACGTCAGTTGGCGCGCTCATCCCGATTACCGGGCCGAAGTCTGTTTTGACTATGTCACCCGTGCCAATCTGGGCGGGCTGAAGCACTCTGAACGGGTCTTCATCGGCCTCGCCCTGCAGCACCGGTATCGCAACAAACGCGAGGGCAACAGGTTCGAGCCGATTTACAAGCTGCTGGACGAGAAGGGTCAGAAACAGGCAGAGGTTCTGGGCAAGGCCATGCGCTTTGGCGCCATGCTCTGGATGCAGAATGACGCCCCTATGGGGACTTTGCGCTTTTTTCCAAAAAAGCGTCAGCTTGACCTGCTGCTGCCACCTGAAGCACGCCCGTTGTTCAACGAAGTGGCCGAGGCGCGGCTGACATCACTGGCAAACGCGCTGAGGTCGAACACCCGCGTAGTCGTCCGGGATTGAGGATCAGATTTCCGTTCCCTCGTCCGTTTCCTCTTCGGTGTTTGCCGGGGGGACGGGTTGATCTTGCTCGGGTTTCTTGCGGATGATGATGTCTCCGTTCGGCAAGATTTCGGGCGCTTCATA
The DNA here is from genome assembly GCF_056542405.1 of Ruegeria sp. AD11(2025). Classification (NCBI taxonomy): domain Bacteria; kingdom Pseudomonadati; phylum Pseudomonadota; class Alphaproteobacteria; order Rhodobacterales; family Roseobacteraceae; genus Ruegeria; species Ruegeria sp. AD11(2025). The sequence continues at coordinate 52,021 of NZ_JBQFZU010000003.1, forward strand.
GGCGCTCCAATCCTCGATCTCACCCGCCAGCTCTGTCAAAGCAGGCCCCATCTGCTCAAAGAAAGATTGCATCGCCGGACCGAATTGAGTGACCAGACCTTGCAGGTCATCCAGCGCGGGCTCCATTTCCTGTCGCAGGCCCTCAAAAAACAGCTCGGCGCCCTGCTCCATCAGAGATTTGCCGGTTTCTTCCTCGGCATGGGCGGGCAATGCCAGAGCCGCTGTTACCGCGCAGATCGGAAAAAAAAGTTTCATGACCCGAAATATAAGCCGTGATGCCCCATGATTAAAGGTCAGAGGTCGATATCCAGCGTAACCGGGAAATGGTCGGATGCCGTCAGCAGTGCCTGTTGCAGGTCCGGCAAGGCGCGGAGGCCGGCGTCCTTCAGCGGGTGCCATATCCGCCAGGCAGGACGCCGGGCGCGTAGGTTATCACTGACCATGATATAATCCAGCAGCGCCTCGAGGAATTGGCCGCCCTCGCGAGCAAACCGGGCTGTAGACAGGGCCGGACCCGCTCCTTTCGCGTGTGGATCGAACAATCCGGCCTGCAGCAAAATCTCGACCGAAGACCGCCCGAACAGATGCTCAAACTCATCCAGCCCCGGCCCGTCGTTCAAATCCCCCAAAAGAATGACCTGCTCTCCTTCCGCAATATGCGTCCTTACCCTACGGGACAGCCAAACGGCCTGCGCCAGTTGCTTTCTGCGATTCGCAATCGAGATTCGGATCGCCTCGTCCCGCGATCCGGCGCCGTGCGGTGCCTTGGATTTCAGGTGCGCTCCGATCAGCCGAACCTGCGCCCCGGCCCGGATCTGCACCGCCAACTCCATCGGCGGCTTGGAAAAACGAACATGGTCTTCGGTGGCGTCGATATCGAGGTCGATTTGAAACACCCCGTCAAAACGCGGCGCCGCTCTTTCGCCCGCGACCGGATCGTGCCGCACGGTCAGCGCATTGGGGTCGTAAAGAAGGGCAAGTTCCTGATGGGTGTCGTTTGCAAATCCCATAATCGCGTGCGAGGTGCGCAGATCGAATGCCTCGGCAAAGCCCTGCAACGCGCGGATGGTGTCCTGTGTCTTGCCAGAGTTCGGTGCCTCGACGATCAGGATCGCGTCTGCGTCGACCGCCGTCAGAACCTTGGCGATGGCCTCGACCTGCTGCGCTTTGGTGACGTTGTGGCGGCCGGACCAGCTGTCATCGACGACCAGATTGTCGTTGCGATCGAACAGGTTGGCGAACCATTCGATATTGTAGGTCGCCAGTCGCATCGCGGTTAAGCCCGCGCGCCGTTGATCTCGTCCCAGGCGCGGTTGATGTCGATCATCTTCTTTTCGGCCAAACGGATGGCTTCCTCGGGCACACCGCGCGCCATCATCGCATCGGGATGCGTGTCTCGTACCAATTGCCGCCAGACCGTACGGATATCGGGCAGCGGCATGTCTCGGGGCACACCCAGAACCGTGTAAGGGTCCTTGGGCGCGTCGGGCACAAACCGCGCGCGCAGGGCGAGGAACTGCGCCTCTGACTGACCGAAAATGCGGCTGACCTCTTCCAGGAACTCGTTCTCGTTGGGATGATAGAACCCGTCGGCCATGGCAATGTGAAACAGCCCCTCCATCAGATCGCAAAGGGTGGTGCTGTCATCGGCGAACATGCGGGCAATCTTGCGAGCATAGTCCTGATAGCCAGCAACATCCGTTCGGGCCATGTCGAAAACTCTTGCCGCGCCAGCCTCGTCTTCGCGCGCGATCTGGAAAACGTCGCGGAAGGCTGTCACCTCGTCGCGCGTCACCTGACCATCGGCCTTTGCCATCTTTGCGCCCAGCGCAATCACGGCAATCGCAAATGCCACCGAGCGTTCGGGCGGCGTGCGCAGTTTCTCAAAAACAGCCGTCAGGCTTTCGCCTTGGGCAAGCGCGCTCAGAGCGTCGGATATACGGGTCCAGATCGACATGAGCGCACCCTAGCGCCCCAAATCGCAACTGTCAGGTGCAACCTATTCGTCAGTCGAAAGAATTTTCTGCATCAGCACAAGGTCCAACCGTTTGCCCCATTTGCGCCCGACCTCGGGCATGAGACCCACCTGCGTGTACCCAAGCGCGGCGTGAAACGCGACCGCCCCTGGGTTGGCCGAGGAAATCCCGGCGACCAACACGTGCACGCCCTCTGCCTGCGCCGCACCCTCAAGCGCAGACATCAAGGCCCGCCCTGCGCCCTGCCCGCGCGCCTCAGGGGCCAGCAGGATTGTATGCTCGCGGCAATGCGCATAGCCCGGACCGTTACGAAACAAACTGTAAGTGGCAAAGCCCAAAACCTGTCCATCCGATTCGGCCACCAGATAGGCAGGACCGCGGGTTTTAATGTCCGCGGCAATGGCATCCACGCTGCGCTCGTTGGTGGTGAAGGTCACCAGCGTGTCGCGAATGATCGCGTTGGTGATTGCAACGACTGAGGGGGCGTCTGAAACCTGCGCCGCTCTAATGATCATTCCAACACGCGTGGGCCATGCGGCGTTTCGAACTCGGCCCGCAACGCTGCGGGGCCGGTGTCAAACACCACGTTTTCCAAATCACCCAGCAATCGGGCCAGATCCAGCGCATCGGGGTGGAAGACCACAAGGCGTCGAAGGCGGCACCCGCTGTCCTGCAGCATCTGCGCCGGGTGCAGATCACCGTGCCATTGAATCAGGGCGGGAAACAGATTGTCGAACGGCAGCCTTCCGTTCGGGGGCACCGCCATTTTCCACCTCAACGCGCCACGGGCCAGATCAATCGGCTGCCCCACACCATCAGGAAACATGGACACGGAAGCTTCAATATCCGAAACCCGGCAAATCCAGTTGCTCAGGCGCGGCGCGCCTGCAAACCGGTCAAGGTCGAACCACCGTGTGCGTTCCATCCTGGGCGCCTGTGGGTCGATTGCGATGGCCTCCAGATACAGCCCATCCCGCAACCCTAACAGACGGTTGTGAGTCCCAAAGGCGTCGTGCTTGCCGCCGTCTTGCAGTGACACACCCAAAGCGTCTTCGATGTGTGCAGATGCAGCTTCCAGCGTCTCACCCGCCACTGCCAGATGATCTAGTAACACGTGCATCCTCCCAAAAGATTGCGACCAGACCCACGAAGGGCCTGGTCGCATGTTTCCGTCAAAGACGCCGGATCACAAGATTTTTTGTCGAAAAACCTCGTTGGGCTCACCCCTTGGCTTCGGCAATCAGACGCAGGATATCCTGCGCAGCTTCGGGGATATTAGTGCCCGGCCCAAAGATCGCCTTGACCCCGTGGTCATAGAGGAACTGATAGTCCTGTTGCGGAATCACACCGCCGCAAATGACGATGATATCCTCGGCACCCGCCTTCTTGAGTTCCTCGACCAACTGCGGCGCAAGCGTCTTGTGCCCCGCTGCCTGCGAAGAGATCCCGACCACGTGCACATCATTGTCCACGGCGTCTTGCGCAGCTTCGGCTGGCGTCTGGAACAGAGGTCCGACGTCCACGTCAAAGCCAATATCCGCAAAGGCGGTGGCGATCACTTTGGCGCCCCGATCGTGGCCGTCCTGCCCCATCTTGACGACCAACAGGCGGGGGCGACGACCTTCCACCTCGGCAAAATCTTCGATGGATTTCTGGATCGCGGCAAAACCTTCGTCGCCTTCGTAGGCCGCACCATAAACTCCTGCCAGGGTTTTCACCTCGGCGCGGTGACGGCCGAATTCCTTTTCCATTGCCATGCTGATCTCTCCTACGGATGCGCGGGCACGGGCGGCCTCGACGGCGGCGGCCAGCAGGTTTCCACCCTCGCGGGCAGTGGTGGTCAGAGCGTCCAATGCCTGTTGGCAGGCTGCTTCGTCCCGCGTTGCGCGGATACGTTCCAACCGCGCGACCTGAGCTTCGCGCACGGCTACGTTGTCGACGTCCAGAATGTCGATCGGGTCTTCCTGTTCCTTGCGGTACTTGTTGACGCCGACGATCACTTCGTCGCCCCGATCGATCATGGCCTGACGCCGCGCTGCGCTTTCCTCGATCCGCAGCTTGGGCATGCCCGAGGCGACGGCCTTGGTCATGCCACCCATCTCCTCGACCTCTTCCATCAGGGCCCAGGCCTTTTCGATCAGTTCGCTGGTCAGGCTTTCGACATAGTAAGAACCTGCCAGCGGATCGACCACATCGGTCACGCCGGTCTCTTCCTGCAGCACCAACTGCGTGTTCCGCGCGATGCGGGCCGAGAAATCAGTTGGCAGCGCGATCGCCTCGTCCAGAGCGTTGGTGTGCAGCGACTGAGTACCACCCAGAACCGCGCTCATTGCTTCATAGGCGGTGCGGATCACGTTGTTATAAGGGTCTTGTTCCTGCAGCGACACGCCCGAAGTCTGGCAGTGGGTGCGCAGCATTTTGGACCGCTCGGATTTCGCGCCGAAATCTGTCATCACCCGGTGCCACAACGTACGGGCCGCACGCAGCTTGGCGATCTCCATGAAAAAGTTCATGCCGATGGCAAAAAAGAAGGACAAACGACCTGCGAACTTGTCCACGTCCATTCCAGCCTCGGTCGCGGCGCGTACATATTCGCGGCCATCAGCCAGCGTATAGGCCAGTTCCTGCACCAGGTTCGCCCCGGCCTCCTGCATGTGATAGCCCGAGATCGAGATCGAGTTGAATTTCGGCATCTCGTTCGAGGTGAACTCGATGATGTCCGAGATGATCTTCATCGACGGCTCAGGCGGGTAGATATAGGTGTTGCGGACCATAAACTCTTTCAGAATGTCATTCTGAATAGTGCCGGACAGAACCGACTTGTCATGCCCCTGTTCTTCGCCCGCTACGATGAAACTCGCCAGGATCGGAATCACCGCGCCGTTCATCGTCATCGAGACCGAGACCTTGTCCAGCGGGATGCCGTCAAAAAGGATCTTCATGTCCTCGACGCTGTCGATGGCCACACCGGCCTTACCGACATCGCCAACAACGCGCGGGTGGTCACTGTCATAGCCACGGTGCGTCGCCAGATCGAATGCCACCGAAACGCCCTGCTGACCAGCAGCTAGGTTTCGGCGGTAGAAGGCGTTCGATTCCTCGGCCGTCGAAAACCCCGCATACTGACGAATCGTCCAGGGACGCCCGGCATACATCGTCGCCTTCACCCCGCGCGTGAACGGCCCGAAGCCGGGCAGCGACCCCATATGTGGCAGGTCGGCGGTATCGTCCTGCGTATAGAGCGGTTTGACGTCGATGCCTTCCAGTGTCTCTCTGGTCAGGTCTTCCAGCGGGCGACCGCGCAGCTCTTTCTCGGCCAACACCTGCCAGTCTTTCGTATCGGTCATAGCGATATCCTTTTCTCAATTCGGGTCGCGACAGGGCATTCCCTTCGCGATGTGATGCTCTGGGCGCCCAATCCGGCCGCGCTCAAACGCAAGATTTTGAACGCCTCGCGCAATTCACCGGTCGCATTCGTGGGCACAGGGGCTATATTCATTTCAACAGGAGGCCCCATGACACGAACGCTTGCCCTTGTTTTCTCGGCACTATTCCCGCTAGCCGCGATGGCTGCCGATGGGTCTGCTCCGGCAGAGGACGAATTCGTCCGCTCTGCTGGTGATAGCGAACTCAGCGAGTTCCTCTGGGTTAATCGGCCCATCGTGGTATTCGCCGACACGCCCGCCGACCCGCGGTTCCAGCAACAGATCGACATGCTGGTCGAGGGCGAAGCAGCCATGCGCGACCGCGACGTGGTCGTACTGACCGACACCGACCCTTCAGCGCGATCACCGATCCGGTCGCAATTGCGGCCACGCGGGTTCCAGATGGTGTTTGTCGACAAGGACGGCGTCGTCAAACTGCGTAAACCGTCCCCATGGAGCGTGCGCGAGATCGGCCGGTCAATTGACAAGACACCCCTGCGTGAACGCGAGATCCGCGAACGGCGCGAGGGAGGCTGAGCGCCTTCGCCACGCCCCAAGCCCCCGGCGCGAAACGCCGGAGACCCGGTGCGATATGGCAAAAACGCGGTCATGATCATTCGAACTCGATGATCACATCGTCCACGGCGAGGCTGTCGCCGGGGCCTGCGTTGATCTTGGCGACGGTACCCTTTTTCTCGGCGCGCAGGATGTTCTCCATTTTCATCGCCTCAACGGTGCACAACGCCTGACCTTCCTGCACTTCCTGCCCCACTTCGACGTCGATCTTTACGATCAGGCCGGGCATCGGGCAGAGCAGCATTTTCGAGGTATCGGGCGGCAGTTTCTCGGGCATCAGCCTGGCCAGAGCGGCCTGATGCGGACGGCGCACATGCACCTTCAGATCCGCGCCCCGGTTGCGAATGCGGAACCCGCCCGAGATTTTGCCGACCTTCATGACCAGCGGGCTGCCGTCCACATCCACGACGGCCAGTTGATCCCCCGGGGTCCAATCCGATACAACGCGCAAGCTTTCTCCGTCGGCAAACTTGACGGTCGCGCCCTCTTTGTCGGCCTTGACTTTGACATCGAACTCCTGCCCCTGCAGCGCCACGTTCCAGCGCTTGCCGACCTTGCGTTCGTGGTTGTCCATGCGGCCCGAAACACGCGTGCGGCGGATCTCGGCCACACGATACATCGCCGCGCAGGACGCCGCGATCCGGCGCAGATCAACTGCAGACAGTTGAACGCCTTCAAAACCGTCAGGGTATTCCTCTGCAATAAACGCGGTGGTCATGTCACCGCTGACGAATTTCGGGTGGTCCATCACGGCAGACAGGAACGGCAGGTTGTGGCCGATACCTTCGACCTCGAAACTGTCCAGCGCCACGCGCATCGCCTCGATCGCCTGTTCGCGGGTCGGGGCCCAAGTGCACAGCTTGGCGATCATCGGGTCATAATACATGCTGATCTCGCCGCCTTCATAGACGCCGGTATCGTTACGCACCGCAGCCTCACCTTCAGGCGCGTCGCCCTGCCATTTTCCGTTCACCAACATCGGACCAGCAGCCGTTTCCTGCGGCGGACGATAGCGGGTCAGTCGTCCAATCGACGGCAGGAAGCCGCGATACGGGTCTTCGGCATACAGACGGTTTTCAATCGCCCAACCGGTCAGAGTCACGTCATCCTGAGTGATCGTCAGCTTCTCACCGGCGGCCACGCGGATCATCTGTTCGACCAGATCGACGCCAGTGATCAACTCGGTCACCGGGTGTTCCACCTGCAGGCGGGTGTTCATTTCGAGAAAGTAGAAGTTCTTGTCGCCATCGACGATGAACTCAACCGTGCCGGCGCTGGCATAGTTCACGGCCTTGGCCAGAGCCACAGCCTGTTCCCCCATCGCCTTGCGGGTTTCGGGGTCGAGGAAAGGCGACGGGGCCTCTTCCACCACTTTCTGATTACGGCGCTGGATCGAGCATTCGCGTTCGCCCAGATAGATGCCGTTGCCATGGCTGTCGCACAGGACCTGAATTTCGATGTGTCGCGGCTGGGTCACGAATTTCTCGATAAAGATCCGGTCGTCGCCGAACGAGTTCGCAGCCTCGTTTTTGGAGGATTGGAAACCCTCTCGCGCCTCGTCATCGTTCCACGCGATCCGCATGCCTTTGCCACCGCCACCGGCGCTGGCCTTAATCATCACCGGATAGCCTATTTCGTTTGAGATTTTCACGGCCTCATCAGCGTCTTCGATCAGGCCCATATATCCAGGCACCGTCGAAACCCCCGCATCCTGTGCGATTTTCTTCGAGGTGATCTTGTCGCCCATGCTTTCGATAGCCCCGACCGGAGGACCGACGAACGCCACACCTTCGGCTTCCAGCGCCTCGGCGAATTTCGAGTTTTCAGACAGGAAACCATAGCCGGGGTGTACGGCCTGCGCGCCGCTTTGGCGGATAGCGTCCATCACCTTGTCGATCACGATATAGGACTGGTTCGCGGGTGGGGGCCCAATGTGAACGGCCTCATCCGCCATCGACACGTGCAACGCGTTTCTGTCCGCGTCCGAGTAAATGGCAACAGTGCCAATGCCCATTTTACGAGCGGTCTTGATGACTCGGCAAGCGATCTCGCCCCTGTTGGCGATCAGGATCTTATTGAACATGGAACGTCCTTTGTCTTGGTGTTCTGGAAACGCAAAACGCCGCCACGGGGCTTGAACCCCACGACGGCGTGTTGCGCGATGACGGTCGGGGCGACGGGCGCCCCGTAGTTTAAGTTAGTAGCAGTTCTTTTGCGTCTTGCAGTAAAGCACGTTGCCCGCGGCACCGACTGCCGCTCCGACGAACGGATCGGCACCCAGGACCGCCGAACCCAGCGCCCCTGCGCCGCCGCCAAGCAAGGCCTGCTCGCCGAACGAGTCGCCACAGGCCGCAAGCCCAGCACAGGTCGCCACGGCAAGGATGATTTTTGAGATTCGCATACGCTCTGCCCCTTTTGGTTTCTTGATGCGTCGGGGCGCTGATGGCGTAAGTGGGGGCTGTTATTCAATAACAGGTCCCCCAAATCTGCATTTTGCGCAGAATTATGCCGCTTTAAGCGCAAAGAGCGCTCAAAGAAAAACGCGGGCGAGGTATTGTGAGTTTCACAAACCTGCCCGCGGAAGGAAGGGGTACGGAATAGTAGGTGCTTGTGCGGCGCAGGCAAAGTAGAGCCGCACGGCTCATTCACATTGCACGGCACAATCAAGGCCGCAAACAAAGTATTGTTTCCAAGAGAGATTCCGGCTGGAATTCGCCCATACGGTGAATTCCCGCGCAAATTTGCGCCGACACGCTGCACCATCGGGTGCGCGAAACCGGTGGCCCGTACAGTCACATTGGCGTTACAAAGCTCACCATCGACACCCGTTTCTGCACGTGCAGCATCACGGCCTGGCACCGGCCACCGCTTCAAATCTCCGTTCACAGCCGTAGGGTTAACCGATCTGTTCACCCGGCTGTGAAAACTACTGAGCCCTCGCACAATTCTTCTTGAGAAATCACGCGATTCCCATCCCGTTCTCGTGATTTCCCACGCTGACATTTGCGTGAAACCTTGCCCTTGCACTTCTGCACACAAGGGAACACCCACATGATTATAAAGAGAAAAAAGGCATTCCTGCTCGCTGCCTATGTTCTTAGCGTGACCAGTACGCAGGTCTTTGCCCAAGATGCTGAAACTCAGGCTGAACTGGATGCGTTGCGTGCCCGGATCGAAGCGCTGGAATCTACAGGACCGGGCACCACCCCCGGAGAATTCAGGATCGGCAACACCACTTTGGACGTCTATGGCTATGTAAAAGCCGACTTCTTCTATGACTTCGAGTTCGACCAGGGCGACACCGCCTTCGTGAACGTCATCGGTGAGCCTTCGGCAGCCACCGACGGCACCTTCGGCGCCACTGTACGCCAATCGCGGATCGGTTTGCTTACCACCACGCCCAGCGCCATTGGCGACATCGGCGGCCAACTGGAGGTTGACCTTTTCGCCTCGAACGGTACCGCCGAATTTCGATTGCGCCATGCCAATATCCGAATCGGGGACAATTGGCTGATCGGCCAGTACTGGACCAACTTCCAGCCACTGGACACCTATCCGACCTCGGTCGAATTCAACGGACCCGTTGGCATCGCTTTCGCCCGTGTTCCACAGGTCCGCTACACCAACAGTTTCGGGACCAACACGTCTTTTGCCGTTTCGGTCGAAGAAAACGTCAGCGGGTCGAACTCGGATGATCCGGTGCTGACCGCCTCGGCGGAATACAATGACGGCACCTATATCGCCCGCGCGTCGGCCCTTTATGGCAAGGCCGAAGGCGGAGGCGTCGAGGTGGACCAGACCGGCTTTACCCTGTCCGGATCGGTGCGTCCGTGGCAGGGCGGGCTGTTTCAGGTCAACTATGTCAACGGAGAGGCCCTTGGCCCCTATCTGATCGGCCTTGGTGATGCTGTTGTTAGCGGTCAGGCCAACGACGTGGACGGCTACACCATCGAGTTCCGTCAGGACCTGGGAGAAAAGTGGAATGTCGGCATCGCTTACGGCAAGGAAGACTATGACCTGCCGACCTCTACCGGCACTTTGTCCTTCACCGAGTTGGAGACGATCCACGTCAACGCTTTCTATCAGGCCACCGAGAACCTGACGCTGAGCGCCGAGTACATCTATGGTGAGCGGAACGACGAACCCACGGGCCGGACCTTTGACGGCAACCGTATTCAGGTCGCCGCGCAGCTGAATTTCTGAACGCACTGAACCGCCCTGCCTGCAACCGGGCAGGGTTTTTTCCGAAGGTGCCCCCGGATGGATATGCGCGACAGTGGCCTGCACGGTTCAGCGCACCCCGTCGAAGACATCGGGGAACGACATCCGCGCCGCGTCCACATCAATGATCAGCAAGGCGTCATAGTTGGCCGGATCAAACGGGTCTTCGGCCGGGATCACTTCGCGCTCGAACAGCCAGCTCAGGCGGCCGGCGTCCAGATTGCCACGCTCGAAAGGCTGATCCCCGAAGTTCTGCCACAGCGCTTCCATGAAGGCGGCATCCGCACGACGGTCTGCCGGTTTGCGATCACGGAACCGCTCGCGTCGCGTAATCGGCGTGACCCCTTTGGGGTTCGCGCGGCGAATGGTGAATTGAAAATCCGTCCCCGGAAGGCGCCCGGGAAAACCGCGGTGCTTCAGCATACCGACACCTCGCTATTCACTGAGAGTAGGGAAACAGAATCGCCCTTAAATGCAGACGGGATCATATCGCGCACCTCCAAAGCCGCATTGGTATTCAGAAACGCTCTGAGGTGAAGAAAACGGGATTTCATGGTCAGAGCGCCTCCCAGATACATTGGGATTGCTCCAACCGATAGGCTTCAAAAAACTGCGTGGCGTCAGGCGCGGATCGCCCGAATTCGACAGGCCGGTCAGACAACGAAATCACGACACGCGCCGGATCAAGCTCATGGTGCGCCAAATAGGCAACCGCTAGGGTTTGGCACAAGTGTTCCATGTCGTTCGAAGCGACGTCATAGCCAATTCGCCCAGCGGTGTAGCCGATCTTGGGCGCCACAAAACGGAACCTGACCCACAGCTCGCCCGGGGTGTTGTCCAGCAGAACATCGCTCAGATGCACGGGTTGACCCGACGGAACCGGCAACAGGCTTTCGGGCTGCGCAACAGCGGTAGATGACCATCCGAGACACATCAGAATAAAGGCGCGACCCCAGCCCCGATTGACGCGGGCTCCTCTCTCCGGGGTCGCGCGCGCATGGCTTGTGGCCCGCGCTTTTCTATGTCTGATAAGGTCAGTCATCTATCAGCATTGGTCTCAAAGTCAAACTTCCGCTCGACAGTTACGCCATGATCCGCCGACGGAGTGGCCCCCGGCAGGTGGTTCGTTTGGACACCCCTTACAACGGGATATTGTCGTGCTTTTTCCACGGGTTTTTCAGCTGCTTGTTGCGCAGGCTGGCAAACGCACGGGACACGCGGCGGCGGGTGGATTGCGGCATGATCACCTCGTCGATGAAGCCACGTTCGGCGGCGACAAAGGGGTTGGCAAACCGGTTCTCGTAATCCTGCGTGTGCTGCGCGATCTTCTCAGCATCGCCCAGATCGGCGCGATGAATAATCTCGGTCGCGCCCTTGGCGCCCATCACCGCGATCTCGGCCGTGGGCCAGGCATAGTTGAAATCACCACGCAGATGCTTGGAGGCCATAACGTCATAGGCACCACCATAGGCTTTGCGAGTGATCACAGTGACTTTCGGTACGGTCGCTTCACCATAGGCGAACAGCAGCTTGGCACCGTGCTTGATCACACCGCCATATTCCTGCGAGGTGCCCGGCAGGAAGCCCGGCACGTCTACCAGCGTCAGGATCGGAATCTCGAAACAGTCGCAGAAGCGCACGAACCGTGCCGCCTTGCGCGAGCTGTCGATGTCCAGACAGCCAGCCAGAATCATCGGCTGATTGGCTACGACACCTACGGTCTGCCCTTCCAGACGGATAAAACCGGTGATGATGTTCTTGGCGAAATCCTCCTGGATTTCGTAGAAGTCGCCCTCATCCGCCACTTTGGTGATGAGTTCTTTCATATCATAGGGTGTGTTCGGATTGTCGGGTATCAGCGTGTCCAGCGAGGTCTCGATCCGCTCCGGGCTGTCAAAGAACGGGCGCACCGGAGGTTTCTCGCGGTTGTTGAGCGGCAGGAAGTCGACCAGGCGGCGCACTTCGGCCATCGCCTCGACGTCGTTTTCAAACGCACCATCAGCAACCGAAGACTTCTTGGTGTGGGTCGAAGCACCGCCCAATTCCTCGGCGGTGACGACCTCGTTGGTGACAGTTTTCACAACGTCAGGGCCGGTCACGAACATGTAGGAGGTGTCTTTGACCATGAAGATAAAGTCGGTCATCGCCGGGCTGTATACCGCGCCACCGGCACAGGGGCCCATGATTACACTGATCTGCGGCACCACGCCCGAGGCCATGATGTTGCGCTGGAACACTTCGGCATAGCCCGCCAGCGAGGCCACGCCCTCCTGGATTCGCGCACCGCCCGAGTCGTTGATTCCAATCACCGGCGCACCGTTCTGGATCGCCATATCCATGATCTTGCAGATCTTCTGCGCGTGGGTTTCCGACAGCGAACCACCAAACACCGTGAAGTCCTGACTGAATACATAGACCATTCGGCCATTGATCGTGCCCCATCCGGTGACCACGCCATCGCCCGCAGTCTTTTGTTTTTCCATACCGAAATCGGTACAGCGGTGGCTGACGAACATGTCGAACTCTTCAAAGCTGCCTTCGTCCAGCAGCAGTTCGATCCGCTCGCGCGCGGTCAGCTTGCCACGCCCATGCTGCGCGTCGATACGCTTTTGTCCGCCGCCCAGCCGGGCATCGTTGCGGCGGTCTTCAAGCTCGGTAAGGATATCTTTCATGGCGCTCATTCCCTGTGAGATTTCGCGCGACACTATACGCATACGCTTCAGGTCCAAAGCATCTTTCGGCAAATTTGCAAAGTTACCGCAACAAACTTATGGAAAACTGTAAATTTGCTAAGTTTCACAGTGAGACGCAGTCTTGGATAGCATTCCCTGAAACGGTCACTATACATGTGAACCATGCAGTTTAGTTCTTCCCGGGCGCACCGCTCGCCCCCCACGATCTCAACGCTGGTTTTGCTTTCTGGGCTGTCCGCGCTCAGCCTGAACCTGTTCCTGCCCAGCCTGCCGAACATGGCGATACATTTTCAGGCCGACTACAAGGTGATGCAGTTGTCGATTGCGCTGTACCTTCTGGTCAATGCGATATTGCAGATCCTGATCGGCCCGATCGCGGATAAGGCCGGGCGCCGGCCCGTCATGCTGTGGGGGCTGGCATTGTTTCTGATCGCAACTCTGGGCTGCATCTTCGCCCCGAGCATCGAAGTTTTTCTGGCCTTCCGGATGTGCCAGGCCATCGTGGTAGTCGGCATGGTGCTCAGCCGGGCGGCGGTGCGCGACCTGTACGATCAGGATCAAGCAGCCTCAATGATAGGCTATGTCACGATGGGCATGGCGGTTGTGCCCATGATTGGTCCGGCGATTGGTGGTCTGCTGGAAGAGAGCTTTGGTTGGAAGGCCAATTTCTGGCTTCCCTTTGCATTAGGTGTAATGACACTGGCGCTGACCTATGTCGACTTTGGCGAAACCTCGGCCAAAAGCGGCAAAACGCTGATACAGCAGTTCCGCGAATACCCGGAATTGCTGCGCTCCCCCCGGTTCTGGGGCTATTCGCTGTCGTCCGCCCTCTCCTCTGGCGCATTCTTTGCCTATCTGGGCGGGGCCCCCTTTATCGGCACCGAACTCTTTGGCCTCAGCGCCGCGCTGGTCGGCATCTATTTCGGCGCGCCAGCGATTGGGTATTTCTTCGGCAATTTCGTCAGCGGGCGCTATTCGACCCGCTTTGGCGTCAACCGGATGGTGTTTTGGGGGTGTTTGCTGAACGCAATCGGCGTTGCTCTGTCAGCCATCCTGTTTCTGGCTGGCTTTGGAACGGCACTCAGCTTTTTTGGCTTCATGACCTTTGTGGGGATCGGAAACGGCATGACAATTCCCAACGCCACTTCAGGCGCATTGTCGGTACGCCCTCATCTTGCCGCCACCGCTTCGGGACTGAGTGGCGCGATCATGCTGGGCGGCGGTGCTGGTCTCAGCGCCCTGGCTGGAACCCTTCTGACTCACGAAACCGGAGCGATGCCACTGCTTTGGCTGATGCTGGCGACATCCGTTTTGGCAATCTGCGCCATCGTTTCGGTCATCCGCCGCGAACGGAAATTGGGCCTGTAACACGGCTTGCACCGATCGGTTTGCAAAGTTAGCCTGCGACAACAGAAAAGTTGCAAAGGCAAGCCATGGCCACCCAAAAGCTTTATGCTGGCGCGAAACTGCGCGAAATGCGCACGCGCCTGACCCTGACGCAGAAAGAATTCGCCACAAAACTGGGCGTTTCTCTGCCCTACCTAAACCAGATGGAAAACAACAACCGTCCGATCTCGACCACGGTTGTTCTGGCGCTGGCGCAGGAATTCGGCATGGATGTGACCGAACTGAGCACCGGCGACAGTGAGCGTCTGGTCTCGGACATGCGAGAGGCGCTGGCTGACCCGGTGTTCGACGACATGCCCCCGCTGGCCGATCTACGCCTCACTGCCTCAAACGCCCCCGCTCTGGCCCGTGCATTCATCGCCTTGCACAGAACCTATCGCCAAACTCACGAACGGCTTGCCTCTCTGGACGAGGCCCTGGGCCGTGAAGACGCGCAAATTCAGGCCAGCCCGTGGGAGGAAGTGCGCGATTTTTTCCATTACTGCGACAACTATATCGACGCTGTCGATCGCGCCGCCGAGCGGTTTTCAACCCGCGCCGAAGAAGCCGGCGGTATTCGCGCCGCAGCGATCAACAGCCTCGGTGAGCGCGGCATTCGGGTACAGTTCGTGCATATTTCCGAGACCCGGAAATACGATGCTGACAGCAAAACGTTGCAGCTCTCATCCCGAACAGCACCGCAAACACAGGTGTTTCAACTGCTGCTGCAGGTGGCGCTGATCAGCCAGGACAAGCTGCTCGACGCGACGCTGGACTTCGCCAAGTTCCAAAGCGACGAGGCCCGGGCCATCGCCAAAATCGGCCTGGCCAACTATTTCGCTGGGGCCTCGCTGATGCCCTATGATGCGTTTCTGACCGCCGCGCAGGAGTACCGCCACGATCTCGAACTTCTCAGCAATCGATTCGGAGCATCCATTGAACAGGTGGCGCACCGGCTTTCGACACTGCAGCGTCCCGGCGCCAAGGGCATCCCATTCTTTTTTGTGCGCGTCGATCAGGCCGGGACCATCACCAAGCGCCACTCGGCCACGCGCCTGCAATTTGCCCGGTTCGGCGGCGCCTGCCCCCTTTGGAACGTCCACCGTGCTTTTGAAACACCCGGCCACTTCCTGCGGCAACTGGCGGAAACACCGGATGGTGTCCGCTATATCTCATTGGCAAGGGATGTGTCGAAATCGGGTGGTTCTTACGGCGCGCCCGTGCGCCGTTATGCCATCGCCCTAGGGTGCGAAGTCCGTCACGCCGAGGCGCTGGTCTACGCTGATAACCTCGATATCACCAACGCAAGCGCTTATGAACCCATTGGCATTTCCTGCCGTATCTGCGAGCGGCAAAACTGCCACCAACGCTCGGTTCCGCCTCTGGAACGCCGCCTGTCCATTGACGCCCATACCCGCGGCACCCTGCCCTACGAAGTCACCTGACTATATCCGGCCGGAAAATGCCCCGGGGAAGCCGCAGTCCGTCGCGACGGGGGCAGAGCCCCCGCCCTTGGGTCTTAAGCCTTGGACAGGATCGACCAGATCTCATCTTTAAGTGCAGCGCGCTTCTTGCGCAGCTCGCCTTCGGCCAGATCTTCCATCGGTTCGATGTTGGTTTCCGCGCGGTGTACGACGCGGTTAACTTCGTGATACTCATCCGCCAGGCGGGCAAAATGTGCATCCGATTGCTTGAGCTGGCTCATCAGTTCGACTTTTTCCGGAAACTCTTCGGCCAGTTCATGCGGGGTGTGGGACATTCCTGTTCGCTCCTAAAATATGTCGTTGCGATTCAGGTCTAGACATGTTTCCCACACCCCGCTTTGACGCGGATCAAATCACCGCTGGGCAGTCGCCCATGCCGGGTGAATCCACGGGCGATCATTGGCCTTTGGCAAGGCTTCTTTACCCAGCAGGTGATCCGACATCTTCTCGCCCACCATGATCGACGGCGCGTTGAGGTTGCCGTTGGTGATTTGCGGAAAGATCGAGCTATCGGCGACCCGCAGCCCGTCTACACCAATCACCCGACCCTCTGCATCAACAACCGCGTTTTTGTCATCGGCCCGCCCCATACGACAGGTGCCGCAGGGGTGATAGGCGCTTTCGGCATGTTCGGCGATGAACCCGTTCAGTTCTTCATCGCTCTGCACGTCCGTTCCCGGTTGGATTTCCTTTCCAGCATAGGGTTTGAACGCATCCTGCCCGAAAATCTCGCGGGTCAGACGGATACACTTGCGGAAATCCTCCCAATCTTGCTCGTGGCTCATGTAGTTGAACCGGATCTCCGGTGCGTCCTCAGGGTTGTCCGAACGCAGCGTAACCGCCCCGCGCGATGGCGAGCGCATCGGCCCCACATGCGCCTGGAACCCGTGCCCTTCCGCCGCGGCCTGGCCGTCGTAACGCACAGCTATGGGCAGGAAGTGATACTGGATATCCGGATACTCGACACCCGGGTTCGAACGGATGAAGGCCGCGCTTTCGAACTGGTTCGACGCACCAAGGCCGGTCTTGGTGAACAGCCACTGCGCCCCGATCAGACCTTTGCTGACCAAGTTCCAATGCTTATACAGCGTGATCGGCTGCAGCGAGGCCTGCTGGATGTAAAGCTCCAGATGGTCCTGCAGGTTCGCGCCCACACCGGGACGATCCGCGACAACTTCGATCCCGTGGTCGGCCAGATGCGCTGCCGGACCGATCCCCGACAGCATTAGCAACTTGGGTGAGTTGATCGAGGACGCGGCCAGAACCACCTCGCGCCGGGCACGGATGACTTCCTTTTTGCCGCCACGGATCAACTCAACGCCTGTCGCACGGCCACCCTCCATCACGACCCGAGACGCCAAGCCGCGCACGACTTCGCAATTGTCACGCTTGAGGGCGGGCTTTAGATAAGCATTTGCCGCCGACCAGCGCCGCCCTTTCCAGACGGTCTGCTCCATCGGGCCAAAGCCTTCTTGCTTTTCACCGTTATAGTCGCCGGTGACCTCATACCCCGCCTGCTGGCCCGCATCGACAAACGCCTTAAACAGAGGGTTCTCACGCGGGCCGCGTGATACGTGCAGCGGGCCGTCTTTACCGCGCCATTCGGGATCTCCGCCATGGCCGCCATCATGCCAGGTCTCCATGCGCTTGTAGTACGGAAGAACATCGGCGTAAGACCAGCCATCCGCGCCCATTTCAGACCAGGTATCAAAGTCGCGCGCGTGGCCGCGCACATAGACCATACCGTTGATCGAGGACGACCCACCGATCACCTTGCCGCGTGGGCAAGCCAGACGGCGGTTGTTCAGATGCGGTTCGGGCTCAGACTCATAACCCCAGTCATACCGCGCCATGTTCATCGGATAGCTCAGCGCAGCGGGCATCTGGATGAACGGTCCAGCGTCGGTGCCGCCATGTTCGATCACCAGAACTGAGGCCCCGGCCTCGCTCAGGCGGTAAGCCATCGCGCAGCCTGCGGACCCTGCGCCAACGATGACGAAATCTGCTTCCATATTCAGGTCTCCATAGCCCGCCGAACCACGTTTGGAACTGTTCGGCAGGAGTAATTCTCAAAAACGAAGAGGTTATTCGCCGCGCGGGAAGCGCTGGCTTTCCTCGACAGTGTTCAGATCCATATGATTGCGCATGTAGCGTTCGGACGCTTTCTGCAGCGGCTGGTAGTCCCACGGGTAGTAACCACCCTGCCGCAACGCCTCGTACACGACCCAGCGACGGGCCTGGCTGGCCCTTATTTCTGCGTCGAACTGATCCAAATCCCAGCGGGCCTCGGATTTCGCACGCAGCGATTCCAGCGTTCCGGCATGCGCGGGGTCTTCGGCGAGGTTCACCTGTTCCAGCGGGTCGGCCTCAAGATCAAACAACTGATCGGGGTCCAGCGCACAACGGTTGTACTTCCACTTGTCATAGCGCAGCGAAACCAGCGGGGCGTAGGACGCCTCGGCTGCGTATTCCATCGCCACCGGCGTGGTCCGCCCACCACCTTGCGCCAAAGGCACTAGGTCTTCACCATCAGTCCACGGCGCTATCTCGGCCATGTCCACGCCCGCCAGCGCGCCCAAAGTAGGTGTCACGTCAATCGTCGAAACCGGCGTGTCGATACGCCCTGCAGGCATACCCGGTGCCGAGATCATCAGCGGCACGCGCGACGAGCCTTCGAAGAAGGTCATCTTGAACCACAGGCCGCGCTCGCCCAGCATATCGCCGTGATCCGAAACGAAGAGGATGATCGCTTCCTGCCGCGTGGTTTCCAACACCTCGAGAATCTCGCCGATCTTGTCGTCCAGATACGAGATGTTGGCGAAATACGCGCGGCGGGACTTGCGGATATCTTCCTCAGTGATGTCGAAACTGCGCCAGTCGTTGGCGTCGAAGATGCGTTTGGAATGCGGGTCCTGGTTGTCATAACCCAGGTCTGCGACCTCGGGCAGCAAGTGTTCGCAATCCTCATAGAGGTCCCAGTATTTCCGGCGCGCAACGTAGGGGTCGTGCGGATGGGTAAAGCTGACAGTCACACACCACGGGCGGTCATCATTGCCACGCGCCAGATCATAGAGCTTGGCCTTGGCGTGATAGGCAACCTCGTCATCGTACTCCATCTGGTTCGAGATTTCTGCCACACCCGCGCCAGTCACCGAACCCATGTTGTGATACCACCAGTCGATCCGCTCACCCGGCTTGCGGTAATCGGGAGTCCAGCCGAAGTCGGCGGGGTAGATGTCGGTGGTCAGGCGGTCTTCGAACCCGTGTAGCTGATCAGGGCCGACGAAATGCATCTTACCCGACAGGCAGGTGTAATAGCCCGCGCGACGCAGGTGGTGCGCATAGGTGGGGATGTCACTGTTGAACTCAGCAGCGTTGTCATAAACGCCGGTGCGCGAGGGCAACTGGCCGGACATGAAGCTGGCCCGCCCGGGCGCACATAACGGCGAGGCCGTGTAGGTGTTGGCAAACCGTGTCGATCTCTCGGCCAGTTTCTTCAGGTTCGGAGCATGCAGCCAGTCTGCGGGACCGTCGGGAAAGAGGGTTCCGTTGAGCTGATCCACCATCAGGATCAGAATGTTAGGTTTTGTCATTTTTCAGCCTCGAGCAGAGTGTTGAGAACACGCATCGCGTGTTGCACGGCCAGTTGGGGGTCTTCAGGCGCGCTGAGCGCGGCGCGAATATACAACCCGTCGATCAGAGCGATCATATTCTCGGCCGCTTCGACCGGGTCCTTCATCAATGGGCGCAGGGCGTCAATCAGATTGGACCGGATACGCGACTGATAAATCTGCCATAGACGCAGGGCTTCGTCGTTTGTCTGAGCCAGAACGTAAAACGTCATCCACGCGGCGATAACATCAGGCGTAAAACAGGATGGTGCAAAGGAGGCGCGGATGATGGCCTGCGCCCGCTCCTTCGGCGCAGCAGTTTTTAGCTCGCCCCGGGTCTCGGCACCAAAATCAGACAGGATGCGTCGCATCGCGGCCAGAAAAATCTGATCCTTGCCGCCAAAATAGTGATGCGCCAGGGCGCTGGACATTCCGGCCCGCTTGGCGATTTGGCTGACGGTTACGTCAAGGGACTTCTTCGACCCAAGCTCGGCAATTGTCGCGCGAACGATAGCGTCGCGACGGATTGGCTCCATTCCGAGTTTCGGCATAGCTGTCCTCTCCCAACGTTAAGTGGGGAAAACGCTACGGGGTTTTTATTGACTCGTCAATTAATAACCACTTTGACGCGCTGAATGTCGCTATAGTTTGGGCGCAATACTGGGGGTGGTCAGGTAGCTGCGGTTCAAAATCGCCTCGCGCCAGGCGATGAAGCTGACGGCCGACAGGATCAGCGAACCGCCC
The DNA here is from genome assembly GCF_056542405.1 of Ruegeria sp. AD11(2025). Taxonomy (NCBI): domain Bacteria; kingdom Pseudomonadati; phylum Pseudomonadota; class Alphaproteobacteria; order Rhodobacterales; family Roseobacteraceae; genus Ruegeria; species Ruegeria sp. AD11(2025). Next base: position 72,137 of record NZ_JBQFZU010000003.1, read on the forward strand.
GCGACAACCCAGATGTCGATGCTTTCATGAAAGACCAGTGCACCCAGCAACGTGGCCCAGATCAGTTGCAGGAAGGTTACCGGCTGCGTAACCGCCACCGGTGCCGCTTTCAGCGCAATCGTCATGAAATAGTGGCCCGCCGTGGCAAAGCTGGCGACCAGAAACAGTACGCCCAGGTCGCGCAGGCTGGGCGGTGTCCAGACGGCCACCGCAAACGGGATCAGGGCAATCGTCACCCAGAACGACATATGTGCGACAACAACTGAAGGTGGAATATCCCGTACAAGCGCCTTTGCAATCAGATACGAGCCACCGAGCGCCAGAGACGTGCCCAGCATGGCCAGGTGACCTGCCGAAACTTCGCGGAATCCGGGGCGCAGGATGATGAGGACGCCGACAACTGCAACACAGATCGCAGCTATCCGGCGAAAAGCCAGTTTCTCTCCTAAAAACAACGCCGCGCCCAAAGTCACATAGACGGGCGTCATGTAGTTCATCGCCGTGACCTCGGCCAAGGGGATCTGCGTCATCGAGAAAAACCACAGCATCACAGCCACGGCATGCACGATCCCGCGCACACCGAACAGGGTCAAATGTCGGCGTGTCAGGTGCGTTGTCAGAACAAGCTTCAGGGCTGGAAGCAGAAAGATCAGACCAAAGACGAACCGAAGAAACGCCGCCTGAATCGGGTCCATCGTCGAACCCAGCGACTTGACCAGCGCGGTCATAACAACAAAGGACACCCCGGCAGCAAACATCCAGAACATGCCCACCAGGGGGCGATATGCGGGCGCATGAGTTGTCATGTTAACGGTTGAACACCGAAACCCCGACCGGGGCAACCCATCACATAGCCACGAGTTTGAGAGCAATCCCCAGCATGACCACGCCGATCACCGCGTCCAGAACCTGCCAGGCTCGCGGCTTGGCAAAGACCGGGGACAGGATGCCTGCCCCGTAGCCGAGGGAAAAGAAGAACACGAAGCTAGACAGCATTGCGCCCAGCGCAAAGGCCAGCCGATCATCATACTGAGCCGAGATCGATCCGATCAGCACGACCGTGTCCAGATAGACGTGCGGGTTCAGCCAGGTGAAGGCCAGAACCGTCAGCAGGACGGACCTCAGGCTGGCGCGCTGCCCCTCGGCCACATCCATCACCGCTCCCCCACGCCATGCTGATTGCAGGCTGCGCAGGCCGTACCACGTCAGGAAAATTGCCCCGCCGTATCGCATCACCGTTTCAAACCAGGGCGCTGCCGCCGCCAGCGCGCCGAACCCCGCGACACCTGCTGCGATCAGAATGGCGTCCGACACCGCACAGGTCAGGCACAGGGGCAACACATGTTCGCGCCGCAACCCCTGACGCAGCACAAAGGCGTTCTGCGCACCTATGGCTAGAATAAGGCTGAAGCCCAAAGCAAAGCCTGCGATCAAGGATGTAGACATGTGACCTCCTGTGGTTCCGAGGTATTGACTACGGGTATTGCCGCTCTCTATCAAATTAAAGATGTTGACCTCAGTTAAGTTTGGCTAATGTTGCTCGATCCCAATCACCTTTCGGCACTGTCTTCCATCCTGCGCCATGGCAGCTTTGAGGCAGCCGCTGCCGAGCTGGCCGTGACGCCCTCGGCCATTTCGCAACGGATCAAGGCATTGGAGGATCGCGTGGGTGCCGCCCTGATCCATCGTGGCACGCCGTGCACAGGCACTCCGGCGGGGTTGCGTATCGCACAACATGCAGAGGATATCGGGCTTCTTGAGGCAAAGCTGGCCCGGGAACTGACCTTGGATCAAGCGACTGGTCCTGCACGAGTCCGTGTGGCGGTTCCCGCTGACGTATTGGCGACGTGGTTCATCGATGCAATGGCACAGGTTAACGGAATACTGTTCGATCTGGTGGTCGACGATCAGGACCATTCCGCAGAATGGTTGCGGCGCGGAGAGGTCAGCGCTGCCATCACGGTGGGCAGTCAACTGGTTGCAGGCTGCGATTCCTCTGATTTGGGGGCACTGCGTTACATCGCAACCGCAAGCCCAGGTTATATGCGCAAGTGGTTCGCCGATGGGGTGAACGCGCGCACGCTGGCCCGGGCACCTTGCCTGACCTTCAACCGCAAGGACAGCCTGCAGAAATCATGGATCACCGAACAGACCGGCCAAAGCATTAAACCGCCCTCGCATTTCCTGCCCTCACCACAGGGCTTCGTGGGCGCAGCGATGGCCGGGATGGGTTGGGGCATGAACCCGATCGGGCTGGCACAGCAGGCGCTAGATGACGGAAGGTTGGTTCCCCTGCTACACAATGCGCCCCTTGACGTGCCTCTGACATGGCAAGTGGGCCGCATTCTTTCCGCTGCGCTGGCCCCGCTGAGTGATGCAGTCAGACGGGTTGCAACGAAGGCACTCCTGCCCACTCAGCCCTGACTGGGCGTGTCAGGTTGGCTCAGACATTTTCACGTTGGGTAAAACCACCCGGTAACAGGTAATAGCGGCAAACAAGCTGACGAGAACAATGAAGAAAATGGCCCAAGCAACTTCGTGCATATGAGCGATGGCAGCCAATGCGGCCGACAGGATGACCGCCGTGATCCGACAGATGCTTTTGATCGCAGCGGCCCCTTTGACGCGCTGGTCCTTGGGGGCCACGTCCAAAAAGTACAGCTTTCTCGCCCCGCTGATGCCCGTCACGGCCACCGTCACGATGAACAACGCCACCGCATGAAGATGCACCGCGTGATCGACCCCCAGAAAATGCACCACCAACAATGCGCCTCCGGTAACGGCCACCATCAGGTTGCCCACCACCATCACGGCCCGGTGCGACTTCATGTTCACCAACTGCCACAACGGAGCTGAGACCAGATACCCTGACGCGGATGAGATGATCATGGCTGTCAAACCTTTGGCTGACGCGTGATGCGCCTCGGCCGCGATCAGGGCAAAGAACGGCACCGAAAGGGACACCACCACCAATGGTATGCGCATGACCATGTAGTGGCGGAACCAAGCTTGATCGAACATGGCCAAAATATCGGTGAAGTTTTCAAAGAATTTCCGTTTCCGCGCTGACGGCGCGCCGGCGTTAGTTGGTGCGTCCTTGTCGATCTCGGACATGGCCAGAATGCACAGGCCCGACAGAACGAAGAACGTGACCGAAACGGCAATCACCGCAGAATGGCGTGAAAAGGGCGGGTTTTCCTTGGTGATCTCATGCACCAGCAACACCAATCCGATGGCCCCCAACCCACCAATGCCAAGCTGCAAGTAGTGCAAGACCATCCGCGACTTGGAATGTACGTGGTCGCCGAGCAGGTCGGTATACATCAACGACTGAATCTCTTCGATCAGACCAATCAGAAAAAACGCCGCGACGAAAGCCATTCCGATGGCTGGAACCACCCCGGTCGACGCGACCACCACCGCCATGACAAGGCAGGCACCGATGGCAATTTCAGTCAGGGCAATCCCGCGTTTCTTCCGATCCCGCGCCGCAATTGGCTGCGCCAGGAACACGTCCGAGATCATGCTGCCGACCATTCGGACCGACACCAGTCCCCCGGCAATGAACATTGGCAGTTCCAGCGAAACGGCCAGAAACGGAAGAACCACGGAGGGGCTGCCTAGTGTCCACGCAACCTGAGACAGGATACTTTGCCCGGCCAGAACCGGAATATTTCGTTTGGGTGCGGTGTCCGTCATGCGCTCATTTGGGTCATCTACGCTGCGAAGAGAACTGCCTGGCTGCAAGCCTATAGGGATACGGGCCACCGGCCAAGAACCACATGAGTCGCAAAAGAAAAACCCGGCCAACGGCCGGGTTTTCAAAGACTGCTATCTGGCGCGAGTCAGAGCTGCGCCATGACCTCGTCCGTGGCTTCGAAGTTGGTAGTAACGCGCTGCACGTCATCGTCGTCTTCCAACGCATCGACCAGCTTCATCAGCTTTTGCATGTCGTCCAGACCCAACTCGGTCGTGGTGGTAGGTTTCCAAACCAACTTGGTCGACTCGGTCTCGCCCAGCGCTGCTTCCAACGCGTTCGAAACGTCATTCAGGTCGGTATCGGCGCACCAGATGATGTGACCTTCCTCCGAGCTTTCGACGTCTTCGGCTCCCGCCTCGATGGCTGCTTCGAACACGGTGTCGGCATCACCCACGGATGCAGGGTATACTACCTCACCCTTGCGTTCGAACATGAACCCGACCGAGCCGGTCTCGCCCAGATTGCCGCCGTTCTTGGAAAAGGTCGAACGCACGGTCGAGGCAGTCCGGTTGCGATTGTCGGTCATCGTCTCGACGATGACAGCGACGCCATTGGGGCCATAGCCCTCGTATCGGATTTCTTCGTATTCGTCGCCTTCACCTGCAACAGATTTTTTGATCGCGCGGTCGATGACGTCCTTGGGGACCGAATTCGACTTGGCCTCTTTGACAGCCAGACGCAGGCGCGGGTTCTTGTCGGGATCGGGGTCGCCCATTTTGGCAGCGACGGTGATCTCTTTCGACAGTTTGGAAAACAGCTTGGACCGCGCGGCGTCCTGACGCCCCTTGCGGTGCTGGATGTTGGCCCATTTGGAATGGCCTGCCATGTTGCGTCCTCGTAATAGTGATTGCGTATTCGGCGCTCATATAGACGTTTGAAGGGCATAGGATCAAGAGAGCGGCTTGTTCAAGACCGCCTTGTGGGTATGGTGGCGGCATGACGACAGACCAGATTATTCTTTTTGCCCTTTTCGCAACTGTATTTGGAATGCTTCTTTGGGGGCGCTTCCGTTATGATCTCGTAGCCTTTTCCGCGCTGTTGATTGGTGTCGTACTTGGGGTTGTACCCGTCGATAACGCCTTTGCCGGGTTTGGCCATCCAGCGACCATAATCGTAGCCTTGGTCCTAGTGGTCTCGGCCGGGTTGGTCCGTTCCGGCGCCGTGTTCCTGATCACCCGCACATTGGTCGATGCCTCGCGGGGCCTCGGTGCGCATATCGCGCTGATGGGTGGGATTGGCGCAGTCTTGTCGGCCTTCATGAACAATGTGGCCGCATTGGCCCTGCTAATGCCAGTCGATATCCAGACCGCGCGCAAGGCTGGGCGGTCAGTGGGCTTGACCCTGATGCCGCTTAGCTTTGCCACCATTCTGGGCGGCATGGCGACGTTGATCGGTACGCCGCCGAACATCATTATCGCTTCAATTCGGCAGGAAACACTGGGCGAGCCGTTCAGGATGTTCGACTTCGCCCCCGTCGGTGGATTGGCGGCAATAGCCGGGCTGGCCTTTGTGTCGCTAATCGGATGGCGATTGATCCCGAACCGCGGGCCGCAGAAGGAGACTTCGGAGGCGCTGGCCGAGTATATTGCCGAACTGACCATCCCGCCGGAGTCGGCCCATATCGGCAAGCGGGTCAGCGAGCTTTATGAGGCCGCCGAAAAATCCGACGTCGCCATCATCGGCCTGATCCGCGATGGCAAGCGGCGTTATGGCCGATCCGCCCATGCGACGCTGAAACAGGGCGACGCGCTGGTGTTGGAAGCCCGGCCCGAGGCACTGGATGAATTCCGCGCCGCGCTAAACCTCGACTTTTCGGACACACGCCGTCAGGAATTGCTGACCGCCGAGGGCGATGGGCTGGAGGTGATTGAGGTCGTCGCCCCCGAAAGCGCCCGTATTACCGGGCGCACTGCGCAGGGGCTGGGTCTGGCATGGCGTCAAAGCACTGTGCTGATGGGTATCTCACGCCAGGGCCGTCGCATCACCGAACAGGTCCGCAAGACCGAGGTTGAGGCCGGCGATATACTTCTTCTTCTATGCCCGCGCGACCGCAGCGCCGATGTGACCGAATGGTTGGGCTGCCTGCCACTGGCCGAGCGCGGGCTGAACGTCACCGCCAATGACAAGGCGTGGCTGGCCATCGGTCTGTTCGCCGCCGCCGTTCTGGCAGCCAGCGTCGGGCTGATCTACCTGCCAATTGCATTGGGGTTGGTCGTGGTGGCCTATGTCCTGACCAAAATCATGCCAATCGCCGATCTCTATAACCATATTGAATGGCCGGTCGTTGTGCTGCTGGGTTCAATGATCCCATTGGGCAGCGCGTTAGAAACCTCGGGCGGTACCGAACTGATCGCCAATGCGCTGGTGCAACTGACCGACGGCTTGCCCGCCTGGGCCATTCTGACAGTGCTGATGATCGTCACAATGACCCTGTCGGATGTTCTGAACAACACCGCCACCGCCATCGTCGCCGCCCCGGTCGGCATTCAGATGGCGCGCACGCTTGAGGTCTCACCGGATCCGTTCCTGATGACGGTCGCCGTGGCGGCCTCAGCCGCGTTCCTCACCCCCATCGGACACAAGAACAATACGCTGGTGCTTGGTCCCGGCGGCTATCGCTTTGGCGACTATTGGCGCATGGGGCTGCCGCTGGAAATCCTCATCGTCGCGGTTTCCATCCCCGCTATTCTTGTCTTTTGGCCGCTTTGACGGGTAAAGGCACTGCATGAAACGATTTCTGATCCTGCAACTGCGCCCTGAGACCGAGGCGTCGGATGCCGAATACGCCTCGATCCTGGACAAGACCGGCTTGTTGCCGGACCAGACCCACCGCATCCGTCTGGATCGCGAGGACCTGCCCGCAGGGCTAGACGTCACCGCCTATGCCGGAGTGATCGTCGGTGGCGGCCCCGGTTGCGTCAGTGACGATCCGGCTAGAAAGTCTGCGATGGATGCCCGCATCGAAGCCGCCATCATGGGCCTGATGCCGCAGATCACCGCAAAGGATCACCCGTTCATGGGCTGTTGCTATGGCCTGGGTATTCTGGCAGCACACCTGAACGGAGACGTCAGCAAGGACCAGTTCGGAGAACCCGTCGGCCCCTCGACCTGCCACCTGACCGAGGACGGCGCCCGCGACCCGTTGACCGCCGGGCTGGACCAGACCTTCGACGCTTTCGTTGGCCACAAAGAGGCCGTGCAGACCCTGCCTGCCGGGTGCGTTCACCTTGTGGCCTCGGACCCTTGCCCGTTTCAGATGATCCGCTGGGGCCAGAACGTCTATGCCACGCAGTTCCACCCCGAGGCCAACGCGCAGGATTTCGAAGAACGCATCAATATCTACAAACACCACGGCTATTTTCCGCCTGACGACGCGCAGCGCCTGATCGATATCTGCCACGCGGCCGACGTTACCCAGCCCGGCGAAATTCTGCGCCGTTTTGCTCAGCGCTATGCGTGACCCAACGGCGCGGTTGCCTCAAACTTCACCCCTCGCATAGGCTGGTCCGAACGGCTTTGGGAGGAGTTGTTCTTGGATCTGCTTATCAATGTCGGCCTGCCGCTGTCGCTGGCCATTATCATGCTGTCTCTGGGTATCGGGCTGCATATTGCCGATTTTCGCCGAGTTCTGACTCGGGGTTACCCTTTCGCCATCGGCGCGCTGAGTCAGGTGGTACTGCTGCCGATTGCAGCTTTCTTCACCGTCAAGCTGTTTGCCCTGCAGCCCGAGATTGCCGTGGGCTTCATGCTGCTCAGCTTTTGCCCCGGCGGTGTGACCAGTAATATCCTGACCAAATTGGCCAAGGGAGATGTTGCGCTGTCGGTTAGTCTGACCGCCGTGATCAGCCTGCTGTCGATGGTGACCGTACCTGTCTTGGCCGCCTGGTCGATCAATCACTTCATGGGGGAAGACGCACCCGAGGTCTCGATCGCAGGTCTGGCGATCGCCATGTTCCTGATCACCACCCTGCCCGTGGCCATCGGCGTCAGTATTCGCCATTTCGCGCCAACGTTCGCAGAAGGGATCGACGCACCGCTATCCAAAGTTTCGACTGTCCTTTTTGTCCTGATTGTCCTCGCGGCGCTGGCCGGGAACTGGCGGTTGTTCATCGACAACCTTGGGATCATGGGTGCTGGGCTGGTCACTTTGAACATCGCTCTGCTTGCAATCGGGTTGGGGCTGGCGCGTGCCGCGAAACTGTCGTGGAATGAAAGTAAGACAGTCTCAATCGAAACTGGCATCCAGAACTCGACGTTGGGGATCACTCTGGCGGCGCTTATCACGGGAACCGACAGCGGATTCAGCCCGCTGGCCCTGCCCTCGGCCGTCTACGGTATCATGATGTATGTCGTGGCCCTGCCGTATATCGCCTGGCTTCGCAGCCGCTGAAAGGACAAAACATGACCAACAATACTGCTGATGCTATCGTTGTGGGCGCCGGGCTGGCTGGGCTGGCCGCTGCGGCTGAACTGGGGGATCGCGGCAAGAAGGTGATCGTGCTGGATCAGGAACCCGAGCATTTTCTGGGCGGACAGGCGTTCTGGAGCCTTGGCGGGTTGTTCATGGTCGACACCCCGGAACAGCGGCGGATGGGCATCAAAGACAGTCACGATCTGGCGCTCCGCGACTGGATGGGCAGCGCGCAGTTCGACCGCGCCGAAGACGCCTGGCCGCGCAAATGGGCCGAAGCTTATGTTGAGTTCGCAGCCGGTGAAATGCGTCCTTGGTTGCACGAGATGGGTCTGCGCTGGTTCCCCATCGTAGGCTGGGCGGAACGCGGCGGGTCCTATGCGGATGGTCACGGCAACTCGGTGCCACGGTTTCACATCACATGGGGCACCGGACCGGGCGTTCTGAAACACTTCATCCGCCGTGTGCAGAACCATGTCAGCGCCGGGCTTATTGAACTGAAATTCCGCCACCAGGTCAGCCATATCATCATGCAGAACGGCGGCGCCAAGGGTGTGTCGGGCGAGATTCTGGCCGATGACACTGCCGCTCACGGAGCAAAGACCAACCGCGATGAGGTGGGTGAGTTCGAGGTCTATGCGCCCTCGGTCATCGTCACCTCGGGCGGGATCGGTGGCAATTTCAAAATGGTGCGCAAGAACTGGCCCCGCGACCGGCTGGGCCAGCCGCCCAAGGATATGGTGGCGGGCGTACCCTTTCATGTCGATGGTCGTATGATCGGCATCAGCGAAAAGGCTGGTGGCCACGTGATCAACGGCGACCGGATGTGGCACTACACTGAAGGTGTGCGCAACTGGAACCCGATCTGGCCCTCGCATGGTATCCGCATTCTGCCCGGCCCCAGCTCAATGTGGTTCGACGCACAAGGCAATCGGCTGAAACCGCCCTGTATGCCGGGATTCGACACGCTGGGCACCTTGAGAGAAATCCTGAAAACCGGTCATGAATACAGCTGGTTTGTGCTGACCCAGAAGGTGATCAAGAAGGAATTCGCCCTGTCCGGCTCGGAACAGAACCCCGACATGACCGATGGCGGCTGGCGCGAGGTGCTGTTCCAGCGCGTCCTGACGGGTTCAAAAGCCACCGCACCGGTTGAGGCCTTCAAGGAACACGGTGAGGATTTCATCGTCGCCAATACCCTGACCGAGCTGGTCAGTGGCATGAACCAGTTGGGCGGCGGTCTGATCGACGAATCTCACCTGCGCGCCCAGATCGAGGCGCGGGATAGTCAGGTCGACAACCCCTTCACCAAGGACGCGCAGATGGCGGCCATTCTGGCCGCGCGCAATTATCGGGGGGATAAGCTGATCCGCACCGCCAAGCCGCACAAATTCCTTGATCCGGCCAATGGCCCGCTGATCGCGGTGAAGCTGCACGTGCTGACACGCAAGACGCTGGGCGGGCTGCAAACCAATCTCGACAGCCAGATGATCGGCGCGGATGGTCAGGTCGTTCCCGGCCTGTTCGCGGCCGGAGAGGTCGCCGGGTTCGGCGGCGGCGGCTATCACGGTTACAACGCGCTAGAAGGCTCGTTCCTTGGCGGCTGTATCTTCTCCGGCCGCAATGCGGGGCGGTCGCGGGCAGTGGCCTGACCGCCCGGCTTTATTGCATTCTCACGAATTTCAGCACCGGCTCACCGGCGCTGTCCAGCATGACCAAACTGTCTCCGGCGACCGCGTAGGACACAACATTCTGCAGCGCGTCTAAAAACTGACGCTCGACCTGTTCCATTTCGGGCGGGCAGGCCATCAGGGTTGCCGCGATATTGTCTGGAAAGTCGATCTGCCCACCCGACATCTCTGCCTGCCCTTTAAAGCGGTTGCAACCTCCGCTGCCACCAAAAGCTCCGCCGGACTCAAACGCGATCTCGGGGCGTTTTTCCATATCCAGAACACCTCCATTCAACCCGATGGCGGACCATTTGGTATTCTCAAGACTCACTGGTTCGTTTGTGGTTTGGGCCGTGCTGTGACCGCCCAACAACCCCAATACAACTGCACTGGCCACGATGGCCTGACCGATCTTTGGAAAAGGCATGATCCTGTCCTTTCTCTTCAAGGGCTTTGAAGAGAAACATTGGGGCGGGATCAGAGATTACAAGCTAAGCCCCTAAAAACCGGCGGTTCCGCGCCGACCTTAAAGGGGCCAGATAAAGGGGATCAGTAAGGACGCCAGCAAGCCGACCGTCAGGTTTAACGGCACACCGACTTTGAGAAAATCAGTAAACCTGTAGCCGCCGGGCCCGTAAACCATCATGTTGGTCTGATATCCGATCGGCGTCGCGAACGAGGCCGAGGCCGCCACCATCACCGCCACCACCAGCGGGCGCGGGTCAATCCCGACCGCCTGCGCCAGACCGATTGCAATCGGCGTCACCACCACGGCCACCGCATTGTTCGACACCAGTTCGGTCAGCACCGAGGTCAGCAGGTAGACGGCCCAAATGATCAGGAAGGGTGGCAGCACGCTCAGGCCCGGAGCAATCGCCTCGACGATCAGCGAAACGGCTCCTGATTTGTCCAGCGCCGCGCCGATGGCCAACATGGAAAAGATCAGTGCCAACAAGCGGCCTTCGACAAAGGAAAACGCTTCATCCGCGTCGATGCAGCGGGTCAGCAGCACCACGGCCACAGCCAGAACCGACAGCAGCAGGATCGGCGCCACACCCAGCGCGGCCAGCACGACGATCCCTACCAGCGCGCCTATGGCAATCGGAGCATGACTACGCCGGAATGCACGGGCCGAGGGTTGGGTGACATCGACCATATCCATGTCAGACGCCAGTTTTTGGATATCTGCCGGAGACCCTTCCAGCAGCAGCGTATCGCCGACGCGAACGACCAGATCATCCAGTTGACGCCCGATATTCTGGTTCCGCCGGTGCACCGCCAACACATAGACACCATACCGGCGACGAAGACGCAGCGCGCCAAGCGTCCGACCCACCATTCGGCAGCCCGGTGTGATCAGCACCTCAACTGTTTTGGTCTCAACCGCCGAAACCTGATCGACGCGCTTGAGTTCCTTGTTGCTTTGCAGGCTCAGCAGTTCTGTCATTTGGGTACGCAAAACCACACGGTCACCGACCTTCAGCTCAACCCCTTTCAGGTTTCGTCGCAGCGATTCGTCGCCCCGGATCACGTCGATCAGGCGCACGCCAGGGCGTTTGAACAACTGAACCCCTGTCACCTCGCGCCCGATCAGGTTGCTTTCCGGGGGTATGACGGCCTCGGTAAAGAATTTCATCTTGGACCGGTCGGACAGCAGCGAGGCCATGCTGTCGCGGTCCGGCAACAGGCGCGGCGCGATGAAACGCAGGTAGAACATGCCATAGATCACCAGCGCAATCCCCAGCGGCGTGACCTCAAGAATCGAGAACGCTTTCATCCCCTGCGCCCGAGCCACACCATCCACCAGCAGGTTGGTCGAGGTCCCGATCAGAGTCAGCGTACCGCCCAGAATCGCCGCGTAGCTCAGCGGGATCAGCAGTTTCGAGGCTGGAACGTTCAACGTGCGCGCGATCTGCACAAAGACCGGGATCATAACCACCACAACCGGCGTATTCGACACCACGGCCGAGGCCAACACGACAAACGCCATCAACAGACCGATGGCAAAGCGCGGATTCACCTGCGCCTGCTTTTGCGCGGTCGAGGTAAACGCATCCAACGCCCCGGTCCGCACCATGGCGCCCATGATGATGAACATCGCCGCAATGGTCCAGGGCGCGGGGTTAGACAGTACGGCCAGCGCACTCTGATAGGGCAGGATGCCAGTCACCAGCATGATGGCAACGCCACCGATGGCGACAACCTCGGTCGGGTACACTTCGCGCAAGAACATGACGAACATGCCTGCAACGACCATCAGCGCCACGATCGCGCTGCCCGTTTCTGTCAGTTGAAGGAATTGCATTCTTGGTTTTGTGTCCGAACCTTGACCTGGCTTGCGCGCCCGTCGGGCAGTTTCCCGCATTGCGCGCGGCAGAGCAAGCCTTACTGCGGCCCGGTCTGCTGCAGTCGTCCGCCAACGCGCACCATCTGCACAGATTTTGCCTGCCCGTCGCGGTCATCGGTCTCGACAAACACACCGCTCAGCGTTGCCTCGCCATTGGCCGGAGTGAACCGAGCCTTGGGCATTCCGGTGATGAAACGGCGCATCGGTTCAATTTTGTCCATGCCGATCACCGAGTCATAGTCCCCGCACATCCCTGCATCGGTCAGATAGGCCGTACCGCCAGGCAGGATCTGCGCGTCTGCCGTTGGCACGTGGGTATGCGTCCCCACCACAAGGCTGGCGCGCTTGTCGCAATAGTGGCCCATCGCCATCTTCTCGGACGTCGCCTCGCAATGCATATCAACGATGATCGCCTGCGCCTGCCCCCCGCGCGGATGGGATTTGAGGATCGGTTCAATGGCCGAGAACGGATCATCGAAGGGCCGTTTCATGAACACCTGCCCCAGCACCTGCACGACCAGCACCTTGCGGCCTCCGGGTGCGTTGAACAGGCGATGCCCCCGCCCCGGCGCGCCTTTGGCAAAGTTCACCGGGCGTATGATACGCGACTCTTTCTCGATGAACTGCAACATGTCTTTCTGGTCGAAAGCGTGATCGCCCAGCGTCAGACAATCCGCACCGGCGTCCAGAAGCAGCTTGGCGTGATCTCCGGTCAGGCCCATCCCGTTCGAGGCGTTCTCGCCATTGACAACAACGAAGTCCAGCCGCCATTCGTCGCGCAAACGCGGCAGATGTTGCTGAATGGCCGTGCGTCCCGCGCGGCCCATGACGTCACCCAGAAAAAGTATCCTCATTCAACCTGTCCTAAGTGTGGTAATGCTCAAGCACAAGCGGTTAAGCTGCACTGAAATCCATCTACGCGATTGCGAACGGAGAATTTGATGCACCGATTTGTACTGACCGCCGCCGGTCTTGCGATTTTGTCCGCCTGTCAGCCAGTAACGCCGCCTGAGTCCGCACCGCAACTGGCAAACCCCGCGGCGACGTTCTGTGTGGAAAGCGGTGCGAAATACGAAATCAGGGATGGTGACAACGGGCAATCGGGCGTCTGCATTCTATCCGACGGGCGCGAAGTCGATGCCTGGGAGTTCTTTCGCGAAAACAGCCCGACCTGAGGTAATCAGCTCGAAAAGGTCAGCACCCTGCTTTCGGTGATCACCATGTCCAGCGGCTGATCGGTGGGCTCCAGCGGCAGCCCTTCGGCCTCTTGCGCGTCAAAGGCAAACCCGATGGCCAGCGTCGGGCGCTTGGCGCGCAACCCTTCCAGCGTGCGGTCATAGAACCCGCCGCCATAGCCCAGCCGCCCGCCCTGCGCATCGAAGGCGACAAGAGGTACGATCAGAATCTCGGGGTCAAAATAGTCATCGACCTCGGGCACTTTGGCTCCGAAAGGGCCATCTTTCAGCGCGCCTTCGGGTGTCCAGCGGGAAAACTTCAGTGGCTGACCGGCGGCCTGGATCACCGGTACGCCGACCGGGCCATAGGCCGAAGCTTCGGCCATCGCTGCCACAGGGTCAATCTCGGTGCGGATCGGCATATAACCCGACAGGGGCACACCCCGATGCCCGGCCAGCACTTCGGACAATCGCCCGGCGGCTCCGGGCAAACGGGTGTCAAACGCAGCCTTACGGCGAGCGAAAGCCGCCTTGCGTGCGGCAGCTTTGATTTCAGTCAGGTCGGTCACAATAGCACCACGCTGGCAAGCCCAAGAAAGATGAAGAACCCCATGACGTCCGTTGTGGTCGTCACGAAGGTTCCCGACGCCAGCGCGGGGTCAACACCCATGCGGTCCAGCACCACCGGTACTACCGTACCTGCAAAGCCCGCGATGATCATATTCACGACCAAGGCCGACCCGATCACGACACCCAGCATCGGAGAATCAAACCACATCATGCCCACCGTTCCCAGCACGATGGCAAAACACAGCCCGTTCAGCATCCCCACAAGCAATTCCCGCCGGATTACGCGCATGACGTTTGCATTGGTCAGGTCACGCGTTGCCAGCGCCCGCACTGCAACCGTCAATGACTGTGTTCCCGCATTACCTCCCATCGACGCCACGATCGGCATTAGAATCGCCAGCGCCACTAACTGATCAATCGCTGCCTCAAATTGCGAAATCACCAGCGAGGCACAGATCGCCGTACACAGGTTCACCGCCAGCCACGGCAGACGCCGCCGACTGGTTGCCGCCACACTGTCCGAAATCGAGCTTTCGTCACTCACACCCGCAAGACGCAGGATGTCTTCTTCATGCTCTTCATCCAGAACCACCATGGCGTCATCGATGGTGATCACACCGACCAGCCGCCCGTCCGCATCCACCACGGGGGCCGAGATCAGGTGATACTGGTTGAAAGCATAGGCCACATCCTCTTCGTCCTGATCAACGGGGATAGAGTGGAATTCCTCTTCGGCAATGTCATGCAGCGACACATCGCGCCGGGTGGCCATCAACTTGCCCAGCGTGACCTGCGCCACGGGCTTCAACCGCGGATCGACCAAAACCACGTGATAGAATTGTTCCGGCAGATCGTCATTGGCGCGCATGAAATCGATGGCCTGCCCCACCGTCCAATGCTCGGGCGCCATGACCACCTCGCGCTGCATGAGACGACCAGCCGAGTTCTCGGGGTAGGCCAGCGCCTGTTGCGCTGCGATCCGTTCGGAAGCCTCCAGTGCGCCAAGGATGGCTTCCTGCTGTGGCTCTTCGAGGTCTTCCAGCAGGTCGACAACGTCGTCGCTTTCCATTTCGCGCACGGCGTCAGCCAGAACGTCGGGATTCAGGATGCCGATAATCTCTTCGCGCACCGCCTCATCGAGTTCCGAGAGGATATCGCCGTCGAACTCCTTATCATACAGACGGATCAGACGCGCGCGGTCATAGGGGTTGATCTGCTCCAGAAGGTCGGCGATGTCGGCCGGGTGCAGCGGCTCCATCAACTCGATCAGTTTATTGCGGTCATCTACATCGACTGCATACAGAATGGCCGCTACGGTCTTGCGATCCAGCGCATAGACGTCCTCATCGCTGGTCGCCTCGGTTACGGGTTCATCAAAGCCTGTCGTCATGTCTGCCCCCGTTTCTTCGGTCATTGGCCCCTAATTAGAAGAAGCTGCTACCGGAAAACAATGACAATGCGGCGATTTACCGACAAGTTTCGCGCGCCTATGCTGTTTCGCAGTCCCATACAGGTGGAGATGAAGGATAATGGCGCAAAAAACGCTGCTGAAAGGACGTGTTCTGAGCTTCACTGGTTCGCCGTTCGACGATGAGCCGACCGAAGCCGTCAAAATCAGCGAAGCGGTTCTGGTCGAAAATGGCCGTATATCGGCCGTGGCGGATGCCGACGGCCTGCGTGCAGCCCATCCGCACGCCAGCGTAACCGACTACGGCCAGCGCGTCATCATGGCGGGTTTTGTAGACGCCCATGTCCACTATCCACAGACCGCCATGATTGCCAGTTGGGGCAAGCGCCTGATCGACTGGCTTAACACCTATACCTTCCCCGAAGAGATGAAGTTCGACGATCCCGCCTATGCGTCCGAGATCGCCAACCGGTATCTGGACCTGACGGCGGCACACGGCACGACGACCATGTGCAGTTTCTGCACCATTCATCCCGAAAGCGTCGATGCCTTCCTCGCCGCCGCGCAACAGCGCAATCAACGTGTGGTCGCCGGTAAAACCTGCATGGACCGCAATGCGCCCGAGGGGCTGCGGGACACGGCGCAGACAGCTTATGACCAGTCCGAAGCGCTGCTTAGGAAATGGCACGGGGTCGACCGGTTATCTTACGCCATCACTCCGCGCTTTTCCCCCACCTCCACACCCGAACAGCTTGAGGCGATGGGCGCGCTCTGGGCCGAGCACCCGCATTGCCTAATGCAAACCCATCTGAGCGAGCAGACCGACGAGATCGCCTGGGTTCGCGAGCTGTTCCCCGAAGCGCGGGACTATCTGGATACATATGAGAAATTCGGCCTGCTGGGCGCGCATGGCGTCTACGGCCACGTCATCCATCTCGAATCGCGCGAACGCGACCGGCTGCGCGAGGTTGATGCAGCGCTGGTCCATTGCCCGACTTCGAACACCTTCATCGGCTCGGGCCTGTTCGACATGACAGGGCTGATGCGCGATGGCCACCGGATTGGACTGGCCACGGATACCGGCGGCGGGTCGAGTTTTTCAATGCTGCGTACGATGGCTGCGGCCTACGAGATCGGACAGTTACGGGGCGCACCTTTGCACGCCGCACAGCTGTTGTGGTTGGGAACCGTCGGGTCGGCGCGCGCATTGCGGATGGATG
This sequence comes from Ruegeria sp. AD11(2025), assembly GCF_056542405.1. Taxonomy (NCBI): domain Bacteria; kingdom Pseudomonadati; phylum Pseudomonadota; class Alphaproteobacteria; order Rhodobacterales; family Roseobacteraceae; genus Ruegeria; species Ruegeria sp. AD11(2025). Next base: position 88,698 of record NZ_JBQFZU010000003.1, read on the forward strand.
ATTGCGTCGGCAACGTCGCACCGGGATTGGAGGCTGATCTGATCGTCCTTGACCTCGCCTCGACCCCCGCCATCGCCCAGCGCGAAGCCAGCGCCGACGATCTGTGGGAGGCCATCTTCCCTACCATCATGATGGGCGATGACCGAGCGATCTCTGCCGTTTGGATTGGAGGCGAGCCCGTCGTTCAATAAAGAATGGCCTCACCCAATTCGGTGCACATTCTTGGATTAAGGCTCCACTTAGTACTCGGCTTGATCGTGCAGGCAGTTTGCGAACGCTGCCCGGACGGTTAAATTGTCCAGCCAGACGGGTAAGCCCTACAGACCCAGTTTCTTCATATTTTTCCTTATCTTGGATTTGAATTTGTCACCTTTCACGAGGCTGCTGTCATCGGTCATAGACCACCACTCGTTTTCATTCGGCCAACTGCGCCAAATTGCGCCATCTGGGGCAACAACATGCTCGATGCATTCGAGGTCATCCGGTTTAGACCCCGTAGAATCACCCTTTGGCCAGTACCAGACCAATTCACGGCAAACACGCGCCTTTCGATCAACTTTCCATGTACCAAGGGCTACGTTGTCGCTGTGCTTTTTGCACCAGGCACTCGCCTGCCAGCCTGAGCCAAAGTACATGCCACCCTCGCATCCTTTCCAAATTTGAGTTTTCCCGCGTAAAGCTGGGCAACCGTGTTTGGATCAGCAGGTTTCGCGCCCTGCGGTTTCGGGTCCGCCCAAGCTATTGCCGAATTCAGAAAGGTCAGAACGGCAGCGCCAACAGAAATTGCTTGAAAACTCATCTACCCACTCCTTCAAAAGGGCGGAGAGATACCACAAATGTGCGGTCCTCTAAAAATCCTTCGCCGAACCGAGCGCGGTAAAGTCAAGGAATGCCAGCTTACCGCTGCAACGCCATTGCACGATGGTTTTGACGTTCGATGACCCGTGGCAGGTCTATCGTCGTGATCTGACAATCACGCACAATCTGACGTCCCTCTACGAACAGGTGCTTCACTTTCGCAGGACCCGCCAACAACAGAGCCGCGGTGTCCCAACTGCCTGCGCTTTCGATGCCGCGGGTGTCCCAGACTGCAATGTCGGCGCGTTTGCCGGGTTCCAACCGTCCGCAATCGGGGCGATTCAAAACGTCGGCGCCGCCGCGTGTCGCGATCTCCAGCGCTTCGCGGGACGACATCGCATCCGCACCGTTCGCGACCCGTTGCAGTAACATGGCCTGTCGCGCCTCGAGGATCAGGTTGCCGATGTCGTTGCTGGCCGACCCATCCACGCCAAGACCGACCGGAACACCGCGGTCGCGCATGGCGCGGACTGGTGCGATACCTGATCCCAGTCGACAATTGGAACAAGGGCAATGGGCAACGCCAGTACGGGTTCTGGCGAACAGGTCAATCTCGGTCCCGTCCAGCTTGACGCAATGGGCGTGCCAGACATCCGCGCCGGTCCAGCCCAGATCCTCGGCATACTGCCCCGGGCGACAGCCGAACTGCGCCTGCGAATAGGCGATGTCCTCGTCATTCTCCGCCAGATGGGTGTGTAGCATCACCCCCTTGTCGCGCGCCAGGATCGCCGTATCACGCATCAGATCACGACTGACCGAGAACGGGGAACACGGTGCCAGCCCTACCCGGCACATCGCACCCTCGGAGGGATCGTGAAACGCATCAACAACTCGGATCATGTCGTCGAGGATCGCAGCCTCGCCTTCGACCAACGAGTCCGGCGGCAAGCCGCCATCGCTTTCGCCAATGCTCATGGCACCGCGTGTGGGGTGAAAGCGCAGGCCAATCTCGGCGGCGGCGGCAATCGTGTCGTCCAGCCGCGTTCCGTTCGGGTACAGGTACAGGTGGTCGGAACTGAGCGTGCATCCAGATAAAGCCAGATCGGCCAGGCCGATCTGGGCCGAGACGTACATCTCCTCCGGCCCAAAGCGGGACCAGATGGGATAGAGCGTTTTCAGCCAGCCAAACAAAAGCGCATCCTGTCCGCCGGGCACCGCGCGCGTCAAGGTTTGGTAAAGGTGGTGATGGGTGTTCACCAAGCCCGGCGTCACGACGCACCCGGCTGCATCGTGAACGTCGCCGGCGGTCTGCAGGCCGTGGCCGATCTGTTCGATCTGTCCGCCGCGGATCAGGATATCCGCGCCAGAAAGCTCACTGCGCGAATCGTCCATCGTCAGGATGGTGCCTGCATTCTTGATCAGGATTTCGGTCATTCCGCCCCCCTTGCGATACACCCGTTTCGTGCAAGAAGAGCATTTGCTGGCGGAAAACGGGCACAAGAACCAGCCCGACAAACCCTACCCGACAGGTTCAGACCCGGCAATAACTTTCAGTGCTTGCGCAAAACCTCCAACGCCGCCGCGTGCAACACGGTATTCGCTGCCGCCAGCACGCGCCCGCCTTCATGCGCCGGACCGCCCTGCCAGTCGGTGACAACACCACCTGCAGCTTCGATCACCGCAATCGGCGCCTGGATGTCATAGGCGTTCAACCCCGCCTCTATCACCAGATCAACCTGCCCCGCAGCAAGCAGGGCATAGGCATAGCAATCCATACCAAAACGCGTCAGGCGCACGTGTTGCGCCACAGCCTCGAACCCGGCACGGTCCTCGGGGGTGCCGACCTCGGGAAACGTAGTGAACAGGATCGCCTGATCCAGACTGGATGTCGGACGCGTTTTCAGCTGTGCCGTGCCGGTTGGGCCGGTCACTTGCGCGATATCGGCAGCCCCCACGAAACGCTCTCCGATATAGGGCTGGTCGATGACGCCCATGATCGGACCGTCCTGTTTGCTCAGCGCAATCAATACGCCCCATGTGGGTGTGCCGCTGATGAAACCGCGGGTGCCATCAATCGGATCCAGAACCCATGTCCGTCCACTGCTGCCCGGAACCTGGCCGAACTCTTCCCCAAAGATACCGTCATTGGGTCGGTGTTTGGCCAGAACCGCACGCATGGCCTGTTCGGCGTTCCGGTCTGCAACCGTTACCGGGTCAAAACCCTTTGCCAGTTTGTTGTCGGTTTCAAGATTGGATTGTCTGAAAAATGGAAGAATGGCCTCGCGCGCAGCGTCGGCCATTTCTTCGGCAACATCCAGATCGCTCAATGTCGTCTCTCGCATGCGCTACCCGTGCGGTTCGCGCGTGCCAGAGTCAACCCCGTTTGCTCAGGCGACGTCGCTCAGCACTCGGGCAAGTTCGAACAGGCGGCGGCGTTGATTTTCAGGGATTGCATAGTAGGAACGCACCAAATCCAGAGCTTCCTTGTCCCCCATCAGATCGGCCGGAACCGATTTCTTGCCGGTTGGTTCTTTTTCAGCCTCTTCAAGACCTTCAAAGAAAAAGCTGACAGGTACGTCCAATGCCTCGGCAATGTCCCACAGACGGGATGCGCTGACACGGTTGGCACCCGTCTCATATTTCTGAATCTGTTGAAACTTAATACCAACTTGCTGCGCCAACTGCTGCTGGGTCATGCCAATCAGCCAGCGGCGATGCCGGACGCGCTTGCCCACATGGACATCGACGTGATGGGTCATTGGTAAACTCCTCTAATACACACACAACCAATTCGGGTGCGCGACATGCCTTTACTACCGCAACACTAGCAAGCCGCCCTTAACCACTCCCTAATCAGGAACATGCCCCCAAATCAGCACCCCAGACAATATTGCGCTTTTTCAGTATTTTTTCAAGAAGGTTGAATCTGTTTCCACGAACAGAGATTTAAGGTTGTGCCAAATCTGTCTGGCACACGTCCTTGCCATTGGGAAAGCCTGACATGGCCGCCACACCCTCTTGCGGGGCTTACCGGGTAAGAGATTGACAATCCCCGAGCGGAACGAACCTATGCGCCAAACCACAGGAGTGCTTTCATGCTGGCCTACAGAATTCCGTCCCAAGGTGCGGTCGCACAGCTTTGTGATATTGACATCCCGCAACCCCTGGAAGGCCAGGTGCGTGTGGCGATCAAAGCCTGCGGACTGAACTTTGCCGATCTGCTGATGCAGAAAGGTACATATCAGGATACACCCCCCGCCCCATTTACGCAGGGAATGGAAATCGCTGGCGTGGTCGATACAACCGGCCCCGGCGTGTCGCACTTGAAACCAGGTGACCGGATCGCTGTCTATTCCGGTCAGGGCGGTCTGGCGGAATTCGGAGTGTTCGACGCAGAGCGTGCGATTCCCCTGCCCGATTCGATGAGCTTCGAGGACGCTGCGGCCATGCAGATCGCCTATGGCACCAGCCACATTGCACTGGATCACCGCGCCCACCTGCAACCCGGCGAGACCCTGCTGGTTACGGGCGCCGCGGGTGGTGTCGGCCTGACAGCGGTCGAGATCGGCAAGCTGATGGGCGCAACCGTGATCGCTCAGGCCCGGGGCGCGGACAAGCTGGCCGTGGCGCATGCAGCCGGCGCAGATCACCTGATCGACGCGTCCGAAGATTTGCGCACGCGCGTCAAGGAACTTGGCGGCGCGGACGTTGTATACGATGCGATCGGTGGGGATGTTTTCAAAGCCGCCTTCCGCGCCACCAACCCCGAAGGGCGCCTGCTGCCGATCGGCTTTGCAGGCGGAGAGGTTCCGCAGATTCCCGCCAACCACCTACTGGTCAAAAACCTGACGGTGATTGGCTTCTATATCGGTGGATACCTGACCTTCCGGCCTCAGATCGTGCAGAACAGCTTTGAAACGCTGTTCCGCTGGCACGTCGAGGGGAAAATCACGCCGTATATCAGCCACGTGCTGCCCCTGTCGGACGCCGAAAAAGGCCTGAAACTGCTGCGCGACCGCACGGCAACCGGCAAGGTTGTGATTACGCCCTAGCCGACAACCGCCTTCAGAGGACTACTGCCTAGCATGCGGAAATTCTGCCGGACGAGGTCGGCCAGCGCCTCAACCACAGGGCCACGTCCGGGTTCACCTCCGTACAGGTTGATCATATGCGCAGGCAGGGTGGGCAGCACGCCGCCGTCGTCGATTTGCACCAGATGCGCGGCTTCTGTTCCGTCCAGCATGGCGTGAATCGCCAGGTCGGCAGACACGGTAGCCTCGATGGTGCGGTCGTTTTCAGTTTCCACCGACAGCTCCCACGGAAGGCCGGCCTCATCCAGTGCCGCGATCATCTGCGGCCGGAACATGCAGCGACGACCCACCGCAATGGGGATCGGCCGTTTACGCCAGGCCGAACCGCCGGGCGCACCAATCCAGCGCAGCGGCAATTCCGCGACAGTTTCAGCGCCATCTCCCCTGTTTGCTTCGGTCGTCAGAATCAAGTCGCACTCGCCGCGCTTGAGCATATCCTTCAGTTGCATTGAGTACGAAGACACCAACTGCACCCGCACTCGCGGGAAGTCCGCGTTGAATCGCTGCAACACCCGGGGAATCGCCGGGTAAACGATGTCATGCGGCACGCCCAGAACCACCTCACCTTCAAACGCCTGATCGGTGAGTTTTGAGATCACCTCATCATTCAGCGCGATCATGCGGCGGGCATAGGCCAGCAGCTGCTCACCTGACGCGGTCAACGCGATGGTCCGGCCGCTGCGATCCAACAGTTCAAGCCCCAGCAGCTCCTCAAGCCGCTTCAACTGCATCGAAACAGCGGATTGCGTCAGGTGCAGGAAACCTGCAGCACGCGTCACACCGCCCTGATCCGCCACCGCCACGAACGAGCGTAAAGTCGTAATGTCCAGATTTCGCATCTTCACGAATCCTTATGTATCACTTCATAAATATTCATTTTCAAAATGTGTCATAACGCGCCATATAAATCAAGGAACTTGATGAGACAGCGAAAACTCATCGAGGATCGATGAAAGGACAAACATTATGACCCAAATCGCAATTGACAGACACTGCCCGCCCCGCCGCCGATTTGGCCTGACCCTGCTACGAGATGCGTTTTCCCTGCGCCGTCAGAGACGCACCCTGGCAAGGCTGGACGCCCGGGCGCTAGAAGATATCGGAATCACCCGCGAACAGGCCGAAGCAGAAGCGGCCCGCCCCATTTGGAATGCGCCGGAATTCTGGCAAAAATGACTCTGACATTCATCTTTTCCCCATGAATGGCGACCCGCACCCGCAGGTCGCCATTTTTGTTTCGTGTTTTAGCTGGATTCCGGCGCTAAACCCTTGAAACGTGACCCGCAGTTGCCGATATTTGCGTGGAACGGGGTTCGAATTTCGAACCGCGACAAGAATGATGTGAAGGGAGACCCTTTTATGGCACAATTTGACACGATCCGGACGGCGGCCGGCGCGCGCGCTGCCCAGATCCATGAGGGCCTGCGCGCCCATATGAACAAAGTTTACGGCACGATGTCCGTGGGCATGCTGATCACGGCACTCGCCGCTTGGGCGATTGCCGGGCTTGCAGTGACCGCAGACCCGACCGCCACCGGTATTCAAATCGGCACGGATCGTTACCTGACCGGCTTGGGACAGACTCTGTTTCTGACCCCGCTCAAATGGGTCGTGATGTTCGCGCCGCTTGGTTTCTTGCTGTTTGGCTGGGGCGCCCTGATGCGGCGTGGCTCCGCCGCTGCGGTTCAACTGGGTTTCTTCGTCTTCGCCGCAGTGATGGGCGTGTCGATGAGCTCGATCTTCATGATCTTCACCCCCTACTCGATCACGCAGACCTTTCTTGTTACGGCTATCGCATTTGCGGGCCTAAGCCTGTTTGGCTACACCACCAAGCGTGACCTGAGCGGCATGGGTACTTTCTTGATCATGGGTGTGATCGGCTTGCTGGTTGCTATGGTCATCAACCTATTCCTGCAGTCGGGACCGATGATGCTGGCAATCTCGGCGATTGGCCTTCTGATCTTTGCTGGGCTGACCGCGTTCTACACGCAGGACATCAAGAACACCTACGTTGCACACGCAACCCACGGTGATCAGGAATGGCTGGACAAAGCGGCTATTGACGGCGCGCTGAGCCTGTACATCTCGTTCCTGAACATGTTCCAGTTCCTGCTGATGTTCATGGGGCAGCAAGAATAAAGCTGGCCGCCAGTACAGAATCAAATGGGGCGGGCCCGCAACGGCCCGCCCCTTTCTTTTTGTCGAACATCCATCCGTCCGCCTGAAACGCGCCGAGTTCTGTAGCTAAGGCGCCTGCACAAAAAAGGCCCCGTCCAAACGGGACCTCAACCCAACATTTGTCAGTCGCTTAGCTGCAGTTCAGCGCCACTGCAAAACCCGAACTGCGCTCGGAAGATCCCTTGCGGTATACGTCACCCGCCGGCAGGCAGCCGGTAAACTGCTCGGCATCGCGGCCAAACGTTGCGCCGACCTTGTTGTCCACGCGGGTGCTGTTGTTCGCTGTGCGCAGGACGCCGAACAGAGTACCGTTCACGTTGACCGTGCTCAGGAACAGGTTGGTGTCAGACCCGGTCAGTACCACCGCGTCGGTGTCGCTGCGTCCGCCGTTGTCGATTGCGACACGGGCAACTTTCTCGGCATCGGTCTGGTCGGTCACCACGGGAACTGCAGGCAGCACGGCCAGTTCAGCCGGTACGTTCGTCGCAGGCGGCAGGAAGGCCGCCGCACCCGGCACATCCGAGATGGAGCGGGGTTCACCATCGATCCCCGTAAACCCGACGCCTTCGCGGTTATAGGGGTCCTCGCAAGCCGCTAGGGCCAGAACGGTTATTGTGGATAACAAGATTTTTTTCATGACGGCCAACATTTTGGAACGGTTTGTTGAAGCGTAGGGGTAAGCCCCTGCAAAAAGCAACCCACCGCAAAACCGATTGCCCTGCCCGCTGATGCTTCGTTGCAACGGCGCGCGACGCCATGAAGAACCGTCCACAAAATGAACCGAAATGAAAAAGGGTCCTGCCAAGGCAGAACCCTTTGAAAACGTCCAAGCTGGACGGCAGATTACTTAATCTTGCCTTCCTTGTACTCGACATGCTTCCGAGCGACCGGATCGTATTTACGAACGGTCATTTTCTCGGTCATGGTGCGTGCGTTTTTCTTGGTCACGTAGAAGTGGCCCGTGCCCGCGGTCGAGTTCAGACGGATCTTGATTGTCGTCGGCTTCGCCATGGTTATCTCCTGCGTCCGAAAAGGCAGGGGCCTTTCGGTTGAATTCCTATGAGCGTGCGCTTTTACCCGGTCGCGCGGCTGAGTCAACCGAATTCCGCCCGTAAAGCGCACAAATCATGCGCTTGAGGTTTGCCCCTGTTTGGCTGGCTCACGGTTCTGTGATATGGTCGCGCGATTAAACCCCAGTAAAGAAGCCGATAACAGGCTCGCACCCCGAGGCGCCACGTCCAGGCGAGACGCTCTGCCAGCAGAGTTTTAATGATCACTTGGGGGGCATGACAGGTGAAGACACCGACGAGATGGCGCCGTGGCATGTCGTGGATTGCCCCGATCGGCCGGAATTGGAACCGGGAAGAACATACAGGGCGTGCCCGGTCCAGATTATCGCCTCCGTGGTGCCCCACCGGACACCTTTTCTCCTGCCAAACAGGCTTGAATGCCATCGCGTGGAAACGGGCGGACAGAGCTATCAGCCTGCCCTCAATCTACCGGGGCAGCATGGCGTGCACCTGGCACCGGAGCCGCATTTAACGCTGTGGACGTTTGACTGATCGCGGACCCAACAGACTGCGACAGGCTGACAATCGCAAGAGGGCTATAGGACCAGCCTGATTAAAGGTCCTGGATCAACTTTTTACAGGAGGTAGACATGCCAATTTTCATTACATACGCGTCCTATTCGCAGGATGGCGTCAAGGGGATGCTGAAAAAGCCTGTGGACCGTACGGCCCCTGTCAGGGCTTTGCTGAAAAAGGTCGGCGGCAAGCTTTTGGGTTTCTATATGACGACGGGTGAAAATGACGTGGTGGTCATCAGCGAAGCCCCGGACGGTACGGATGCTGTGGCTGTTGGGATGGCCGTTGCCGCATCAGGCGCGGTGTCGAAAGTCCAAACGGTACGCGCCTGGAGGGCGAAGGACTTTGTCACCGTGACCAAGAAAGCCGCAAAACTGACCGGCGCCTATAAGCCACCGGGCAAGTGATCGGAAAGACGCGCGGAGGGCCTGTAAGCCGGATCTTGTTCCGGGGTTGCCCCCTTCGATGACCATTCCTCTAGGCCGTGCATTGCTGCGCGGCTCAAGCTGCCAACCCGGTCCCTCTCGGCCAAGACGCGCTTAGCGGCGGTATCGGCGGACGCCGACCGGCCCGCGCGGGGACCCTATTTGGCATTGCTCCCGGTGGGGCTTGCCGTGCCGCCGCTGTTGCCAGCGGCGCGGTGGGCTCTTACCCCACCGTTTCACCCTTACCGCGCTTTGCCGGAGGCGAACCTCAACAAAGGTGCGGCGGTCTGTTTTCTGTGGCGCTTTCCGTCGGGTTGCCCCGCCCGGGCATTACCCGGCACCGTTGTCTTGTGGAGTCCGGACTTTCCTCTCGGGCGTACACCCCAGCGGCCATCCGGCCCTCCGCGCAGTGCGGTGGGTATGCTGTGGTCTGGGTGGCGTCAAGAGGTTAGGTCAATAAGGGACCAGATGAAGGCGGATCAGGACTTACGTAACAAGTGGTGCGAAATCGGCGGGGTGAAGACCGCCGGTGGCCCAGGGACGATACCTGAGCCGTACTGCAGCCAACAGCGTGTCATCGTCCACCTCAGAGGAATACCCTGCGGCGCGGGCCGAAGCCCGGAACGATTGGATCGTTGCGTTTTGCGGCGCCTTACCTTCACCGCGGCGGCCTGCTAGATTCAAACGCTCCATTCGTTGCCACGGGAATCGGGGGCCAGGGTCGCATTTTCGACCCGGAGCCATATCGGAATGGCCGATCACATGATCCGGGCTGATCGACCACCGCTTCTGTATCTGGTGCAACAGGGTTTCAAGCGCTGCCAATTGAGGCTCTGAAAACGGATGTGCCCCGGTATTGTCTAGTTCGATACCGATTGAGCGGGAGTTGATGTCGCTTTGGCCGTTCCATTCGCCCGCGCCTGCGTGCCAGGCGCGGTCTTCCTCGCGAACCATCTGCCAGAGCGTGCCGTCAGAGCCGATCAGATAATGTGCCGAGACTTCATGAGCAGGATCGCACAATCGATCCAGAGCAGCACTGGCGCTGTCCATTGCTGTGTAGTGTAGAACGATCAAGTTGGGCGTAAGCCCATCTCTGCGCTCACCGAAATTGGGGGACGGGTACCAGATCGGCGTCAGCGGCTTAGTTGTTAACGGCACTGCGGAACGGGCTGGGGTTCCAGCCGCAAGCGTAACCGTCACCATCCGGATCGAGGCCTTTGCGGTCACGCTGGGGGCCGCCATTTGCAAGGAACTCAATCTGGGCCTGGTCGGCCGACGGGAAGCGCGCGCAATTGCGCTGCGCCTTGGCCTGCAGGTTGAACCCGGCACGGCTATAGAGTTGTGTTCCGACCGGGTTCGACGTGTTCAGCGCGTATTGCACGATGTTGGGCTGACCATCCGAACCCCGTGCCGGAACGGCGGTCGGCGCAACAACCTCATAGGTCTGGCGATTCTGTTCGATCAGCGCTGCGTCAGATTCGATGGTGCGACGGCCAGAGACCGCCTCGAAATCCTGTTCGTCCGAAATGGTGTTGTTGATGGGGTCCTCAACGGGTGACGGTTCGTAGGTGCTTTGCCCTGACGTGCTGGCCAAAGCTGCTGCCGTTGCCGAGGCAAGGTCAGCATTCTCGCCGGCTGGCAACGGAGCACCAGCCCCGGGCGCGCCAAGCTGCTGCTCGGACACCTCAACTGGGCCAAGCAGCGGGTTTCCGGTATATCCCTGCCCCGCCAACTGCGCCTCACGCTGCGCCTGATAGGTCGGCGTGTTGAAATCCGGGCCACCCACCGGCGCCACCGTATCACAGGCGGCCACCAATCCGATTGTGGGAATCAGAAGCGTAAAGCGCATCCAGCTGCTCCGTCTTGCGTTGTCTTGCCTGACCCGAGGCTTACCACCATTTGCCCGGCTTGGCCACAAACCCGGCTGCGTTCTCCAGCGCGTAGGCCGTGTTCAGCAGATCACCCTCTTCCCACGGGCGCCCGATCAGTTGCAGACCAAGCGGCAGACCTTGCTTATCCAATCCGGCAGGCACCGATACACCCGGCAAACCGGCCAGATTCACTGTCACGGTGAAGACGTCGTTGAGGTACATCTGAACCGGATCGGCTTCGGTCATTTCGCCCAAACCAAAAGCGGCGGACGGCGTGGCCGGGGTCAAAATCGCGTCGACGCCTGCGGCGAAGACATCCTCGAAGTCTTTCTTGATCAGGGTACGGACACGACGCGCGCGGTTGTAATAGGCATCGTAGAAACCTGCGGACAGCACATAGGTGCCGATCATGACGCGGCGCTGCACCTCGTGGCCGAAGCCCTCGGCGCGGGTTTTCTCGTACATCTCGGTGATGCCGTCGCCCTGCGCCAGCTGCGCGCGGCGGCCATAGCGGACACCGTCATAGCGCGCGAGGTTCGAGGACGCCTCGGCCGGGGCAATCACGTAATACGCAGGCAGAGCGTATTTGGTGTGCGGCAGCGAGATATCGACGATCTCGGCACCCGCAGCTTTCAGCATCTCGGCACCGTCAGCCCAGAGCTTTTCGATCTCGGCGGGCATACCATCCATACGGTATTCTTTCGGTATACCGATCTTCTTGCCCTTGATGTCGCCAGTCAGCATCGCCTCGAAGTTCGGCACGGCCAGTTCAGCGCTGGTCGAGTCCTTGGGGTCGTGACCGCACATCGTTTCCAGCATGATCGCCGCGTCACGCACATTCTTGGTCATCGGTCCGGCCTGATCCAGCGAGGACGCAAACGCTACGATGCCCCAACGCGAGCAACGACCATAGGTCGGCTTGATGCCGGTGATGCCGGTGAACGCTGCAGGCTGACGAATCGATCCGCCGGTATCAGTGCCGGTTGCGGCCAGACACAGGTCGGCGGCGACAGCCGAGGCTGACCCGCCGGACGAACCGCCCGGTGTCAGCTGTGCATCGTCATTGCCACGGCGCCACGGGCTGACCGCATTGCCGTAAACAGAGGTTTCATTGGACGAGCCCATGGCGAATTCGTCCATGTTCAGCTTGCCCAGCATCACGGCCCCAGCGTCGGCCAGCTGCTGTGACACGGTGGATTCGTATTCCGGCTTGAAGCCTTCCAGAATCTTCGAGGCCGCCTGCGAGGGCACGCCTTTTGTGCAGAACAGATCCTTGATGCCAATCGGCAAACCACACATCGAAGGTGCGTCACCACCCTTGATCCGCTCATCCGCGGCCTTGGCCCGTTCCAGCGCGATCTCGGGGGTCTTGTGGACAAAAGCGTTCAGTGCGTCGGCTTCGTCGATGGCCTTCAGGCAGGATTCCGTCAGCTCAACCGAGGTCACGTCACCCTTGCGCAGCGCGTCGCGGGCCTCGGCCAGGCCCAGTTTGTTCAGATCGCTCATGTCTTACTCCACCACTTTGGGGACTGCGAAAAAGCCCTCGCGCGCGTCGGGGGCGTTGGCCAGAACCTTGTCCTGCTGGTTTCCGTCGGTGACCACGTCCTCACGACGCTTCAGTCGCATCGGCTCGACCGAGACCATCGGTTCGACGCCTTCGACGTCCACTTCGTTCAGCTGTTCGATGAACCCGAGGATGGTGTTGAACTCGGAAGCCAGCGCGGGCAGCGCGTCATCCTCGACCTTGATCCGGGCCAGTTTGGCCACCTTGGCGGCGGTGCTTTGGTCAATCGACATCGGAAAACCTCATATGCGTTAAGGGGCATTTACCTGTCCGATGCTCAGGTCGCAAGGGCATGGAAGGGAGGATATGGCCTCGTTCGTGCAGATCACCGCAGCTGCCATTCAATTTTGCATACCCCCTATGCGCAAAAGTAAACCGTTTAGTTCATTTTTGCCATTGAAAATGTATACTGAACGGTTCATTTCATGAGGTACGGCACAGCCTCAAACGGAGAAAGACAATGAAAACGTTCATGACTGCATTAGTATTGTCCACCACTGTTCTTGTTGCCCAGGCGCAGGCCTTTGGCCCCACCATGAACACCCTGACGCGCGACCTGACTTTCCCCGAGACTGTCTCGCAGCCCGTCACCCAGGATCAGACCAAGCTGAGTAAATGATATACCCCCTCGTTCCGGGTCGGGCATTCGACGTCCGGCCCGGAAAGCTGCAATTGACTGCTGCGCATATTGCGTCCAACCGCTAGGGTGATCAAAGTGATCCGTCGAACAAAAATCAGGTTCGGCAAGCCAACGGAGCAGTAGATGAGCGTGCGCAAACAAGCAGTTCTGGACGCAATTGATGCGGCCAATACCCAAGATCCCAACCTTGAAGACGGCCAACCGGTCGAGTTGCTGTACGGCCAGCGCATGAGCACCGAATTGGACCGACTTTTCCCAGATGCTTCAGATGTGTTGCAGATAGCTGCCCGGGGCCAGCACGTCGAACGCTGGAAGTTGGCACGCAGCGAATACCCCGAAGGCCGGGCCGGGTACCTCGCCTGGCGCAAGGCGCAAGCTGTCCATCACGCCGAGGTCGTTATGGCGATGATGGAACAGGCAGGTTACAGCAACGATGAGGTCGAAGCCGCCGGGCGCATGCTGCGCAAACAGGGCATCAAGCGAGATGACGATGTTCAGGCACTGGAAGACGTCATCTGTTTCGTCTTCCTCAAATGGTATTTTGCGCCCTTTGCCGAGAAACACTCAGCCGAAAAAATCCAGAGGATCGTCGAAAAGACCGCCCGCAAGATGTCGACCGAGGGCCGGGCGCGGGTCTTGTCTGAATTCGAACTGCCGGAGCATTTGGTAGCTGCGTTTCAAGACTGAGACGCGCGGGCCATGTGCCTGCGATAGACCTCGATCATCCAGCCCAGCATTGTGGCGTTCAGGATGTGCCACATGAAATGTGTTCCCAGTGGAAGCTGGGCGCAAAGGGGTTCGTCCAGTGCCCGGAAGGTGATAGAGGCGATCAGGATGCCCGCCCCGATCGCAAGGCCACGCGCTGTTTCGGGGACGCGATTGCGCAGCAAAAATGCGTAGATCAGAATCAGCAGCGGCACCGGAGCATATGCCGACGATCCACCCAGCCCCGGAATGAACTGGAACAAAGGGACCGTGGCTGCGGCATAAGGCACAAACAGGACGGTGACGATCAGGGCATAGACTGGCCGCATGTGCCAGACATCCCGATTGATCGCAAAAATATAGACCAGAATGTACAGCAGGATCGGCGCGACATCGGCCATTGCGGCCCAGACCTGCGCATGGGTGTGGAACAGATAGCTACCCACCCCGATCACCGCGAGGATGACCACCAGCCCCATCACCAGAGGCACCCCCTGCCCGCGCACGCGCCGCCACATGATGAACGCCGCGATCAGAAATGCTGCGTTTGTCACCGCGTTGATCGGCTCGGCCCAATAGGCGGGCGACAGGCGCTCGCAATATCCGTCAATTTCCTGAAACCAGTCCATGAACTTTTACATATCCGATGCTAGGTTGATGCCAAGAGTTTGTTTTGGGAGGACGTTTTCATGAATATCATCTGGCTGGGGCACGGCAGTTTCCGTATTGAAACCGAAGGGCAGGTTCTGCTGATCGACCCTTGGCTGACCGGCAATCCGGTGCTGTCCGAAGACCAGCACGATGCCGCCGTGGACGGTGCGACGCATATCCTTTTGACGCACACGCATTTCGATCATGTGGCCGACGTTGTGTCACTGGCCAAGCACCTGAAGGTGCCGGTGGTGGGCCAGTATGACCTGATGGGGTATTGGAGCGAGGCCGAAGAGCTGGAGACCATCGGTTTCAACAAGGGCGGCACGGTGAACCTGAACGGGGTCATGGTGTCGATGGTTCCGGCGTCTCACAGCTCGACCTTCTCGACGCCAGACGGTCTGCGCACCGGTGGCAGCGAGGTAGGTTTTATGATCGCGTCCGAGGGGCATATGCTCTACGTCTCCGGCGACACAGATATCATGGCCGATATGGACTGGATGGGGGATTACTACAAACCCGATATCGGCATCCTGTCGGCAGGCGGCCATTTCACCATGGACATGAAAGCGACGGCCTATGCGGCCAAGAGGTATTTCAACTTCAAGACCGTGATTCCCTGCCACTACAAGACCTTTCCGATTCTGGAACAATCCGCCCATGCGCTGATCGATGGGTTGCCGGGGGTCGACGTAGTCGAACCCGAACTGATGAAACCCATCACTCTCTAGGATCGCGTCGCGCAGCGAAGAATTCCTTCAGCAGATCGGCGGCCTCCTGCCCTGCGATGCCGTCGTATATCTCAGGGACATGGTGCGCCTGTTTGTGTGTAAACACCCGCGCACCATGGGCCACTCCGCCGGATTTAGGATCGGCGGCGCCATAGTAAATGCGCCGGATGCGCGCCGCGGCCAATGCCGCCGCGCACATCGCACAGGGTTCCAGCGTGACATAAAGATCATGATCCGGCAGCCGTTCGGACCCGGCCTCGACGCAGGCGGCGCGAAGGGCCAGAATCTCGGCATGAGCAGTGGGATCGTTCAACTCTCGCGTCCGGTTTCCGGCTGCGGCCACAACGCGACCATCCGGCGCGACGATGACCGCGCCCACCGGAACCTCTCCGCGATCCGCGGCAGCGCGCGCCTCAACCAGCGCCCCATCCATATGCGATCTGAACTCCATGCCTCTGACTGCATCAGAAACCTGTCTTTCGCAAGCGGGCGGGATGCGCTATGGCCAGCGGATGACTAAAACCCCTCCTCCCGGCGACCGGATCGCCAAAGTGCTTGCTCGCGCGGGTGTCGCCTCGCGCCGTGAAGCTGAACGCATGATCGAAGCGGGTCGCGTGGCCGTGAACGGCAAGACCATCGACAGCCCTGCCCTGAACGTCACCGGCAAAGACAGGATCACTGTGGACGGCAAACCGGTGTCTGAGCCCGAACCCTCGCGCCTGTGGCTGTATCACAAGCCTCCCGGTCTGGTGACGACGACACGCGACGAAAAAGGCCGCGCGACCATATTCGACAACCTGCCCGAAGACATGCCCCGCGTCATGAGCGTTGGTCGGTTGGACCTGAACTCGGAAGGCTTGCTGCTGCTGACCAACGATGGCGGCATCAAGCGCAAGCTGGAATTACCTTCTACAGGATGGCTGCGCAAATACCGTGTGCGTGTGAATGGCCGCCCCAAGGACGAAGATTTTGCGCCGCTACGCAAGGGTTTAGTGATCGACGGCGAGCGGTTTCTGCCGATGGAGGTCTCGCTGGATCGCCAGCAGGGTGCGAACGCCTGGCTGACCATCGGCCTGCGCGAAGGCAAAAACCGCGAGATTCGGCGTGCGATGGAGGACATCGGTTTTGCCGTGAACCGTCTGTTGCGTGTATCCTACGGTCCGTTTCAACTGGGCAGCCTCAAGCCCGGCGAGGTCGAGGAAATCCGCCGCCGCGTGATGCGCGATCAGCTGGGACTGGACGCAGAACCCGAAGCCCGGCCGAAACGCCCCGCGCGACCGCAACGAAAACGGGCACCCGTCGGCAAGAAAACTCGCAAGTGATGCGGGTTTGGCAACCTTCCCCCTAGCGCCAAGCCCTCGTATCGCCTAAATTTTCCGAAAGGAAAGCCATTGGGGGGCGCCATGTCAGGGACCGGAGTGCAAAAACTGGCCTACGCGGCCCTTCTGGTGCTGTTGTTCGGTGTCTGCACCGGCGTGCTGGGGGGCTTGTAACGCATGTCACAGCGATATGGCGGAAAATTTAGCCCACAAGGCGGTGGGTCTGACGACGACCAACAGCCGCGCGGGCAATTCCACGGCGCGCGGGTCGAACCGGCAGGCGCGCGGGTGAATATCCTGTTTCTGCCCGCTTTTCCGTTGGTTTTTCTGTCTCTGAACGACGGCGCAATCGGAATGACGATCGGGCTGATCGCAGCGGGCCTGCTAACCGGCGCCGCCTTTCTGCTGCGCGAGGGTTTGCGCGCCGAAGCCGCCTATAACGCGCGCCGCTCTGCGCGCCGTCCAGCTTTTCCCCGCAAGATTTTCGCAAGCGTTTTGACTGGGCTGGGTGCCGCTCTGGCCGCGTATCGATCCGAGTATCTGGACGCCGAGGCCGCCGCGCAGGCGAGCTTGCTGGCTCCGATCCTGTTTGGAGCGGTGGCCACGGTGCTGCATTCCGTGTCTTTCGGGCTGGACCCGATGAAGGATAAAGGCATGGAAGGCGTCGACACCTTTCAGCAGGACCGTGTGGCCCGGGTGGTCGAGGATGCCGAAACCCACCTGTCTGAAATGACCGACGCCATCAAGCGCGCCGGGGACCGTCGGGTCGAGGCGCGCGTCGAACGCTTTCAGGACACCGCCCGCGATCTGTTCCGCACGGTCGAGGAAGACCCGCGCGATCTGGCCGGTGCCCGCAAATACCTGACCGTCTACCTGCAGGGCGCGCGTGATGCGACGGTGAAGTTTGCCGATGTCTTTGCCCGCACCCGCGATGCACAGGCGCTGGCCGATTACACCGCCTTGCTAGACGATCTGGAACAGAATTTCGCGGCCCGTACTCGCAAGATGCTATTGGATGACCGCAGCGATCTGACGGTTGAAATTGACGTGTTGCGCGAACGCCTGCAACGCGAAGGCGTCCGGTTGGACTGACCGGACAGTTATTTGAGAAAGGATTACCCCATGTCTGATGCGATCAAGAACAAGGCGGTCGAAGCTGAAACGCTGGTGCAGGAGGTCACGGCCGTTGCCCTACCCGACCCCACCGCCGAGGTCATCTCGCTTGAGGAAGCAGACGAACCCGTCAGCGCCGAGATCCGCAAGCGGATGGACGAAATCGACATGGAAAACACCAACTCGATCGTCTCCTTCGGATCTTCCGCACAGGCCGAACTGCAAGAGATCAGCCAGGCCATGCTGGCGGATGTCCGTAACAAGGATGTGGGTCCCGCCGGGGACAGTCTGCGCAACATCGTGACCACGATCCGCGGCTTTTCCGTCAGTGAACTGGATGTACGCCGCGAACGCAGCTGGTGGGAAAAGCTGATTGGTAAGGCCGCGCCATTCGCCAAATTCACTGCGCAATTCGAAGACGTTCAGGGACAGATCGACAGGATTACAGACGACTTGCTGGGCCATGAACACACGCTGCTTAAAGACATCAAGTCGCTGGACTTGCTGTATGAAAAAACGCTGGGATTTTATGACGAACTCGCGCTGTACATCGCAGCAGGTGAAGAAAAGCTGACCGAGCTGGACAGCCAGAACATCCCCGAAAAAGAAGCCGAAGTTCAGGCCGCGCCCGAAGACCAACAAGTGATGAAGGCGCAAGAGCTGCGTGACTTGCGCGCTGCGCGGGACGATCTTGAACGGCGCGTGCACGACCTGAAGCTGACCCGTCAAGTAACCATGCAATCCCTGCCCTCAATCCGGTTGGTGCAGGAAAATGACAAGTCGCTGGTGACCAAGATCAATTCGACCCTCGTCAACACCGTACCCCTATGGGAGACGCAATTGGCGCAGGCCGTCACCATCCAGCGCAGCGCCGAGGCGGCCTCGGCCGTGCGCGATGCGAATGACCTGACGAACGAGCTGCTGACCTCGAACGCGGCGAACCTGCGTCAGTCGAACAAGATGATCCGCGAGGAAATGGAACGCGGTGTATTCGATATCGAAGCTGTCAAACAAGCCAACGCCGACCTGATCGGCACTATCAACGAAAGTCTTGCGATCGCGGACGAAGGCAAAGCCAAGCGCGCCGCCGCCGAGCAGGAATTGAAGAAGATGGAGGCCGAATTGCGTGACACGCTGGCCTCGGCCAAGGCGCGCCGGGACGGTATCGGCGACAACGCCGGAACGGCAGTTCCGGGCTGACGGCGGGCTGCGCGTGAAGGTATCGGGATATCTGAAGCCCCTTTTGGGTTTTGTCGTTCTGTTGGCTTTGGCCAACTGCGATGAAACTCTGACGTCTTCGGTTGTCCCGCAACCGCGTCCCGCGGCGCCCGCACCTGCACCCAACGCCTATGTGCCACCGTCTGCAGCCAGTCAGGATTTGGCCCGGTTCTATCAGCGGGTCGAACGTGACCTGTTGACCCGCGGGTTGTTGCGGACGGACGGAGGAGGCCCCGATACACCGTATGACGCTGATGATTTAGCCCGCAATTTTGGGAAAATTGCTTTCATCAACGAACACTCCGGCAAATCCGCCGCATTTGTTAGCGGCCCAAGCGAGATTAAGTTAAATCGCTGGAAGAGCCCGATCCGCATCAGGACTGAGTTTGGTCCGAGCGTTTCTATGGAAAGCCGTGAAGCTGATCGGCAAACCATTCAAAACTATGCCAAGCGGCTACAGAAAGCGACCGGGCACAGCGTTAGAAGTGTAAATGGTGACGGGAACTTTCTTGTTTTCGTAGCAGGTCAGGATGATGTGGCCTATGCTCAGAACAGGCTGAAATCACTTGTTCCGGGTATCCCGGACGACAGGCTGGACCTGCTGAGAACGCTGGACAGGCCGTTTTATTGTTTTGTCTTTACGTTTTCCGGCCAAGAGGACACCAATACCGTAATCCGTGCCGTAGCTTACATACGTGCAGAACTGCCCAACCTGCTGCGTTTGAGTTGCATCCATGAGGAAATTGCACAGGGTTTCGGCCTTCCAAATGATAGCCCCTCAGCCCGACCGTCGATTTTCAACGATGATGATGAGTTTGCGCTGCTGACCAGCCATGACGAAAAACTACTGACCATGCTTTACGATCCGCGTCTACAGCCCGGAGTGACGGCGGATGACGCCCGCCCCGTGGTGCGGATCATAGCACGCGAATTGATGGGCCAGCAGCTCTGAGCCCAAGGAAAGGAGACCCCAAATGGGTATTTTCGATTTTCTGACCGGAGAATTTATCGACGTCATTCACTGGGCCGACGACACCCGAGACACGATGGTCTGGCGGTTCGAGCGTGAGGGCCATGAAATCAAGTACGGCGCTAAGCTGACGGTGCGCGAAGGTCAGGCCGCTGTGTTCGTGCATGAAGGGCAGTTGGCGGATGTGTTCACGCCGGGTCTCTATATGCTTGAGACCAACAATATGCCGATCATGACGACCTTGCAGCACTGGGATCACGGCTTTCAGTCGCCCTTCAAGTCCGAGATCTATTTCGTCAATACGACCCGGTTCAATGACCTGAAATGGGGCACCAAGAACCCGATTATGCTGCGCGATCCCGAGTTCGGGCCCACGCGTATTCGGGCCTTCGGCACCTATACCGTGCGTGTAAAGGATGCGGCGAAATTCCTGACTGAGATCGTGGGCACCGATGGTGAATTCACGATGGATGAGATCAGCTTTCAGATCCGCAACATCATCGTGCAGGAATTCAGCCGGGTGATCGCCGGGTCGGGTATCCCGGTTCTGGACATGGCCGCCAACACCGCCGATCTGGGCAAGTTGATCGCGGCCGAGGTCTCACCCGTTCTGGACGGCTATGGGTTGGAGATGCCTGAATTCTACATCGAAAACATTTCGTTGCCGCCCGCGGTTGAGGCAGCGCTGGACAAGCGGACCTCGATGGGGTTGGCGGGTGATCTGGGCAAGTTCACCCAGTATTCAGCAGCCGAGGCGATGACGGCGGCCGCCAGTAATCCCGGCCAAGGCGGCGGCATGGGTGCCGGACTTGGTATGGGGATGGGAATGGCGATGGCCAACCAGATGGCAAACATGGCAGCGGGTCAACCGAGCGGCCCATGGGGCAGTTCCGCCCCCGCTGCTCCGCAACCGGCAGCGCATGCGGCACCGCCCCCTCCTCCGCCAGTTGAGCACGTGTGGCATATCGCGGTCGATGGGCAGACAAGCGGACCCTTCTCGAAGGCCAAGATGGGACGTATGGCAACGGGCGGGGAAATCACCCGCGACACCTATGTCTGGACCGCCGGTCAGGATGGCTGGAAAAAGGCCGGAGATGTACAGGAGCTGGCGCAGTTGTTTACCATCCTGCCACCGCCGCCGCCGGGAGCCTAACCTTTCAGGCGTCAGCGCAAGAATAGGGTGGCACGATGACCGAAGAACACAGATTCCCTTGCGAACAATGCGGTGCGGACTACCGTTTCAACCCCGGTGACGGCAGCCTGACTTGTGACCACTGCGGGCATTCCGAGGCAATCGGCGCCGGCCCCTGGGGCGGTGGCAGCCTGAAAGAGTTGAACTTCGATGCGGCCATTGCGGATCGGCTTCCGGACAGTGAGATCGAGGAAACGCGGGTTTTGTCCTGCCCCAACTGCGCGGCTCAGGTCGAGTTCGATCCTGCCACACACGCGGCTGAATGTCCGTTCTGTGCGACACCGGTTGTGACCGATACGGGGGTCAACCGGCACATCAAACCGCGCGGCGTGCTACCCTTTGCGCTGGATGAACGCGCGGCGCAGAAGGCGATGGGCGACTGGTTGGGACGGCTGTGGTTTGCACCGAACGGGCTGAAGGATTACGCCCGCAAAGGTCGCAAGATGCAGGGCATCTATGTACCCTACTGGACCTTTGATGCCGACACGCAATCCAGTTATCGCGGAGAGCGCGGCACCGTCTACTATGAGACCCGAACTGTCATGCGTGACGGCAAGCGCGTGCAGCAGCAGGTACCCAAGGTGCGGTGGTCTCCGAAATCCGGACGGGTGAAGCGGTTTTTTGACGACGTGCTTGTGCTGGCCTCACGGTCTTTGCCCAAAAGCTACACCGACGCGCTGGAACCCTGGGACCTGCCAGCGTTGGAGCCCTATCAGCCTGAATACCTGGCTGGGTTTCGGGCCGAAGCCTATACGGTCGAATTGCAGGAAGGATACTCCGAAGCGCGCGGGTATATGGCGCGGGTTATCGAGCGGGACGTGCGCTTTGACATCGGTGGCGATCGCCAGCGGATACATGCAATCGACACGGATGTACGGGATGTGACTTTCAAGCACATCCTTCTGCCGGTGTGGATGGCGGCCTACAAATATCGCGGTCAGACGTATCGTTTCGTCGTCAACGGACAAACCGGCCGCGTTCAGGGGGAGCGCCCCTGGTCAGCCATCAAGATCACTATCGCCGTTATTCTGGGTATGCTTGTGGCGGCTGGCGTCGGATATCTGATGGCCACCGGCCAACAAGGGTAAGGCGTCCTCGAAATCCGCAATTGTTGGCGCTTGAACTCCGCTTGATCAGACGCCACTCTGCGACGCGTCAACGCCGAGCGGGGAGGCTTGTGTGAAACTATCCGATCTGAACCACTTGCTGACAGCACGATATTCGTGTCGGGCATTCCTTCCCGACCCGGTTCCGAAGGAGCAGATCGAACAAATCCTGACCAGCGCCGCGCGTGTACCCAGCTGGTGCAATGCCCAACCGTGGCACGTGATCCTCACCAGCGGCGAAGAAACCGACCGGTTTCGAGCGGCACTGCAGAAAGAAGCGACTACAGGCACACCTGCCCCGGACCTGCCGTTTCCGACCTCCTACACTGGGGTCTATCAGGACCGCCGTCGCGCGTGCGGCTGGGCATTGTATGAGGCAGTGGGCGTGGAGCGCGGCGACCGCGCGGCCTCGACCCAGCAGATGATGGAGAATTTCTCTCTGTTCGGCGCACCGCATTGTGCCATCATCACCAGCCCGAAAGAGCTTGGGGCTTATGACGCGCTGGATTGCGGCGGGTTCGTTACAGCGTTTTCACTGGCTGCTCAGGCTCGGGGCGTGGCCACGATCCCACAAGCAGCGGTGGCCACTTACAGCCCGTTCCTACGCCGCTATTTCGACATCCCGGATGACCGGGTGATTTTATGCGCGATTTCTTTTGGCTATGCAGATAAGGACCATCCAGCCAATGGCTTTCGCACCGATCGCGCCGATCTGAGTGAGATCGTCGAATGGGTCGGATAACTAACGCATTTAGCGGAGAATAAATTTGCGCGCAGTAGTACAACGAGTTTCACGCGCCAGCGTATCGGTGGCCGGTCAGGTTATCGGCCAGATCGGGCCCGGGCTGATGATCCTGGTCTGCGCAATGCAAGGCGATGACGAGAACAAGGCGGATCAACTGGCTGCCAAGGTTTCAAAACTGCGAATTTTCAAGGATGACGCAGGGAAAATGAATCTCTCGGTGAAAGATATCGAAGGATCCGCCTTGGTTATCAGCCAGTTCACGCTATCCGCCGATACAACGCGCGGCAACAGGCCGGGCTTTTCGGAAGCCGCCGCACCGGATCTTGGCAAGCACCTGTATGAGGTTTTTGCCCAGCGACTTGTGGCGCATGGCGTGCCGGTCGAAACCGGTGAATTCGGGGCGGACATGGCGGTAGAGTTGGTCAACGACGGACCGGTCACAATTTGGATGGAAAGCTGATGGACAAAAAAGAACAGGCAATTCGCATCTGGCAGGCCGGCGTCGATGCAGTGGGCGGCCACGCTGCAACCAGCAAAGTGCTGCACGATGTCCCCGCACCCGACCAGATTCTGGCAGTGGGCAAACCCGCAGCGGCCATGGCACGCGCTGCGTTAGAGCATTTCGGCCCGTGCCCGGCACTTGTGGTCACCAAGGACGACCACGGGCGCGACCTGCCGGATCACGTCACGGTGATCGAGGCTTCTCATCCCGTTCCCGACAGTCGCAGCCTTCAGGGCGGTCAAGCCCTTCGTGAAGCGGTCGAAGCCATGCAGCCCGGCTCGCATCTGCTCTTGCTGGTTTCCGGTGGGGCATCCTCGCTGGCCGAGGATTTGCTGCCGGGCAAAACCCTGTCCGATCTTGAACAGCTGAACAAGAAGCTGCTGGCCGAAGGGCTGGACATCACAGCCATGAACGCTGAACGTCGCAAGCTATCGCAGATCAAAGGCGGTGGCCTGCTGTCTCATTTCAAAGGAGAAACAGCGACCGTTCTGGCGATCTCGGATGTGCCCGGGGATGACCTGAATGTTGTCGGCTCGGGGATCGGAGCGTTGCCGGAGAGCTACGACTTTGAGGCAACAACGCAGATCGTGGCGTCAAATGCACATGCTCGCGCGGCCGCTACGGAATTGGCGCAGGACGAAGGCCTGACGGTTCTTTCCAACGAAGAATGCCTGCACGACGACTTTCTGAACGTCGCCAAATCTCTGGGCGCGCGTATCCGATCCATGCCAAGCGGCGTCATGGTCTTTGGCGGAGAGCCGACGGTTGTCCTGCCCGAGAACCCGGGGCGCGGTGGGCGAAATCAGGGGCTGGCGCTGGCACTGGCCCGTGAGATTGCCGGAACCGAGGGACTCACCGTGGTCGTGGGTGGAACAGATGGCACAGACGGCCCAACCGATGCGGCCGGAGCGATCATTGACGGCGCCACTTGGGGGGAAGGCGCGGAACAGGCTCTGCAGCAGGCCGATAGTGGCAGCTATCTGGATCACGCAGGCGCATTGCTGGTGACGGGGCCGACGGGAACGAACGTAATGGATCTGCTTGTCGCAATCCGCGATTGAACTGACGATTTTGACCCAACCTGATTTGCAATTCCCCCGGACAGTGTTGAAATGACGCCGCCAGCCAACGCGCTACGCACCATCGAAGACCATCCCGACGTCGGCATTGAGATGCGTGATGGTTGCCGCTTGTCCGCGCGCGTCTGGCGTCCGACGGATGCAACGGACAACCCCGTCCCTGCCATTCTGGAATTCCTGCTCTATCGCAAGCGCGATGGAACGACAGTGCGCGACGCGCTGACTCATCCGTGGTTCACCGAGCGCGGTTGTGCCTGCATCCGCGTCGACATGCGCGGCAATGGCGACAGCGAAGGGCTGATGGAGAACGAATACACCCAGCAAGAACTTGACGATGCCGTCGCAACGATCAATTGGCTGGCGCAGCAGCGCTGGTGCACAAACTCGGTTGGAATGATGGGGATCAGTTGGGGCGGGTTCAACGCGCTTCAGGCGGCGAACCTAGCCATCGGTGGCTGGGGGGATGCCTATAAGAACACAGTGCCTTTGTTGGCCGAGCAGCTGAAAGCCCCGGTCAAAGGGATCGTTGTGCGCTGGGTGCATAAATACCCACATTTCGCGGTGCCCGAACCGCGGATCGGAATCCTGCAGGAAGCTCTGCGCTGGTGGGATCACTGGCTGAAAGGTGTCGATACCGGCGTCGAAAACGACCCGGATTTTCGTGCCTATCTGATGGATGGCGTGCGGCCGCAGCGCGGATACAACGAACGGCCGGGGCGCTGGATAGCCGAGGCTGATGGCGCCACGTCCCACCTGCCCGGCCTGACGCTGGGCTTGTCCGATGCCGGTTTGGGGCAGGACGGCCCACTGGACATTCGGGTGCAGTCCCCGCAAACCTGCGGCATGGAGGGTGGAGAGTATTGCGCCATCTGGCTGGGTCCTGACATGCACGGAGATCAGCGCTCGGAAGATGCGCTTTCGGCCTGTTTCGATGGCGCATCGCTGGCTGAAGACATGGACATCGTGGGCGCGCCGCGCATCCGCCTGCGTCTGAGCGCCGACCGCCCGCAGGCACAGATTGCTGTCCGGCTGAACCATGTGCACCCGGATGGGGCTTCGACACGCATTACCTATGGTGTGCTGAACCTGTCGCATCGCGACAGCCATGCGGAACCAACGCCGCCGACACCAGGCGCCGTGTATGACGTTGCGCTGAAACTGGATCACATTGCCTATCGCGTGCCCAAGGGGCACAGGCTGCGAGTCGCAATCTCCAGCGCATATTTGCCGCTGATCTGGCCGTCGCCAGAACGTACCGAACTGCACCTGACGCAAGGTGACATCACCATACCGCAACGCCCGTCCGTTGATGACGAACACACGTTTCCGCCGCCCGAGTCGGCCCCGGCCTTGGGTCAGTCATCCCTGCGTGCGCCGAACAATTCGCGGCGGGTGGAAATGGACATGAACTCGGGCGAAACCCACCTGATCATCGAGGATGATTTTGGTCTGGTCACCAACAATAACCACAGCCTGACACATGGTGGAACGGCGTATGAACGCTGGACAATTCACCCGGATGATCCCCTCTCTGCTCGGGGATATTGCAAATGGACACAAGAAATCAGCCGGAACGGTATCGACCTGCGCAAAGAGACCTCCTGCGAGATGTGGGCGGATTTGAATTCCTTTTTCCTCAAGGCCCGCATGGATGCTTTTGAGGCCGAAAAACTAGTTTCGACTAAGCAATTGGGGGATACCGTACCTCGTGACCAAATGTGATGCGGGTCGCTCAAGTGTCAGACATTTGTTCTTGCCCGTCCGACCGAATTCCGCCTACTTTGACTCATGCGTCAATAAAAAGCCCAAAAGGGCAACAATCCAATCAACTGGGAGACCATAATGAACGAACAAATCACTCACATGACCAAACAGGTCACAGCTGGCAAGCTCACCCGCCGCGAATTCATGGGGAAAGCAGCGGCTTTGGGTGTTTCTGCAGCCATGGCCAGCACCATATTTGCAGACGCCGCGCGCGCGGCTGGCCCGAAACAGGGCGGCGACGTGAAGATTGGCTCTGTCGGTGGCGAATCGACGAACTCGCTGGACCCCGCAACTTACGCCAGCCAAGTGCCCGCGCTCAACGGTCGCCAATTCGGTGACACGCTGGTGGTTGTAGCGCCGGACGGTTCGATTGAATCACGTCTGGCCGAAAGCGTGGAAGCCAGCGCGGATGCCAAGGTTTGGAACTTCAAAATTCGTCCCGGCGTTGAATTTCACAACGGCAAGACGCTGACTAGCGAAGACGTGCTAAAAACAATGCAACGCCATTCGGACGAGAACTCTAAATCCGGTGCCCTGGGCATCATGAAAGAGATCGAGTCGATGAAGACAGACGGCGACGTGTTCTCAGTCACGTTGAACAGCCCAAATGCTGATTTGCCTTACCTCATGGCAGACTACCACCTGATCATTCAGCCGGACGGTGGCCTCGATAATCCGGGCGCGGGTATCGGCACAGGGCCATACAAGATGGAAGTAAACGAGCCGGGTGTGCGTCACGTTTACACGAAGTTCGACAATTACTGGGCGGATGACGGCCATTTTGACAGTGTCGAAATTATTGCCATCAACGATGCAACCGCACGTACCGCGGCGCTTCAGTCCGGTCAGGTTCACCTGATCAACCGGGTTGAGCCCAAGGTCGCTGGCCTTCTGGGCCGCGCTCCGGGTCTGAGCGTGCAGCCCACGACTGGTCGCGGACATTACGTATTCATCATGCATTCGGATACCGCTCCGTTCGACAATCTCGACCTGCGGCTGGCTCTGAAATATGCGATCAACCGCGAAGAGCTGGTTGAAAAGATCCTGCAGGGTTATGGGTCTGTTGGCAACGACATGCCGATCAATGCGGCTTACCCGCTGTTTGACGATACAATCCCACAGCGCCCGTTCGATCTTGAAAAGGCGGCCGAACATTACAAGAAGTCCGGCCACGACGGATCACCGATCGTTCTGCGCACCTCGGATGTTGCATTCCCGGGTGCAGTTGACGCTGCGGCGCTCTTCCAGCAGACGGCAAATCAGGCCGGTATCCCACTTGTGATCGAACGTGTGCCGGGTGATGGCTACTGGTCCGAGGTCTGGAATGTCCAACCGTTCTGCGCCTCTTACTGGACGGGCCGTCCGGTACAGGATCAGATGTATACCACAGCGTATCTCTCGACCGCCGACTGGAACGACACACGTTGGAAACGGCCCGAGTTCGACGATATGCTGAATCAGGCGAAAGGTGAGCTCGACACCGCCAAGCGGAAAGAGATCTACTCTCAGATGGGTCGACTGCTTAACGAAGAAGGCGGCCTGATTTGTCCGATGTTCAACCAGTTCATTGACGGTGTCAGCGACCAACTGGCTGGTTGGGAGCCGGATCCGTATGATGAACTGATGGGTGGCCAGGCCACACGAAAAATGTGGTTTGCCTAATACAGGCCAAGGACAATGCATCCCATCATCAAACTGGTTTCCCAGCGCCTTGCGCTGGGTCTCCTGCTTCTCTTCGGCGCATCGGCTCTGATTTTCGGCCTCACCGAAGCTCTTCCAGGGGACGCCGCGCAAGCCGTCCTTGGTCAATCCGCAACCCCCGAATCTTTGGCAAACCTGCGCGAAGAGATGGGCCTCAACCGCCCCGCCCTGACCCGTTACTTCGAGTGGCTGGGCGGCATTCTTCAGGGTGATCTGGGTCAGTCCCTGACCAACAAACTCGATATCGCGGAAAGCATTGGAAAACGACTGGGGAACACGCTGTTTCTGGCCTGTGTGGCGGCTGTCGTCTCAGTTCCACTTGCCATCTTTCTGGGCTTGCTGGCCGTCCGGTACCGCGACCGCTGGCCGGACAAATTGATCTCTGCCGTCACGCTTACAACAGTGTCGATCCCAGAATTCCTAATCGGCTACCTGGTGATCTACTTCATCTCGGTGAAACTGGGATGGTTTTCTTCGCTTGCTATGATCAATGATTCAATGTCCTTCGGGGAAAAGCTCTATACCATCGCGTTACCGGCTTTCGTGCTGACTCTGGTGGTTCTGGCGCAGATGATGCGAATGACCCGTGCTGCAATCCTGAACCTGATGCAGTCGGCATATATCGAGACAGCCGAACTGAAGGGCCTGTCGAACTTTCAGGTCATTGCACGTCATGCCTTTCCCAACGCAATCTCCCCGATTGTCAACGTCGTGATGCTGAACCTGGCCTATCTGGTCGTGGGTGTCGTCGTGGTCGAGGTGGTGTTCGTCTACCCCGGCATGGGGCAATACTTGGTGGATTCGGTGACCAAACGTGACGTGCCGGTAGTTCTGGCCTGCGGTGTCGTCTTCGCCGCTGTCTATATCGGGCTGAACATGGTGGCCGATATCGTGTCGATCCTGGCCAACCCAAGACTGAGGCATCCGAAATGATGAAGAATATTCCTATTTCGGCCAT
Organism: Ruegeria sp. AD11(2025); assembly: GCF_056542405.1. NCBI lineage: Bacteria > Pseudomonadati > Pseudomonadota > Alphaproteobacteria > Rhodobacterales > Roseobacteraceae > Ruegeria > Ruegeria sp. AD11(2025). The sequence continues at coordinate 117,605 of NZ_JBQFZU010000003.1, forward strand.
GATCGGTCTGTTTTTTACCGGGCTTTACTTCTTCGTGGCATTCACCGCACCGCTGATTGCCCCCTACGGCATGGCCGAAGTGGTCGGCGATGTATGGGAACCCTCAAGCGCCGAGCACCTGCTGGGCACCGACAATATCGGGCGCGATCTATTGACCCGCATGATCTACGGTGGCCGCACGACCATCTTTATCGCCGCAGCAGCCACGATCCTCAGCTTTGTCACCGGCACCTCTCTGGGTCTGCTAGCGGCCGTGCTGGGCGGTTGGGCCGATCAGGTGCTCAGCCGGGCGGTTGATCTGGTCATGTCGATCCCGACGCTGATTCTGGCGCTGGTTATCTTGGCGATTGTTCCGGTGACCGTTCCGATCCTGATCCTTGTAATGGGCCTGCTGGACGCCACGCGTCCCTATCGCCTGTCGCGATCTGTCGCCGTAGACATCAACGTGATGGACTATGTCGAAGCCGCTAAACTGCGCGGTGAAGGTCGCGGCTGGATCATCTTCCGGGAAATCCTGCCCAACGCCCTGTCGCCTCTGGTCGCTGAATTCGGGCTGCGGTTCATCTTCATGGTCCTGTTCATCTCGACCCTGTCGTTTCTGGGCCTAGGCGTTCAGCCACCGCTGGCGGACTGGGGCGGCATCGTAAAGGAAAACAAGGACGGCATCGTCTATGGCATCGGCGCGGCGCTGTACCCCGCTGTGGCCATCGCGACGCTGGCCATCTCGGTCAACCTTGTGGCTGACTGGGTCCTGAACCGTACCACATCGCTGAAAGGAGGCCGGGGATGAGTGATATCCTTCTCAAGGTCCGCGACCTCAAGATCGGCGCGACCGTCTATCCACCGGGCGAAAAGCCCCATGACATCGAGATCGTGCACGGGGTCAGTTTTGACCTCGAACGCGGCAAGGTGCTGGGTCTGATCGGCGAATCCGGTGCCGGAAAATCCACCATCGGTCTGGCCTCGATGGCCTATGGACGGGGTGGTGTGAAAATCACCGGTGGCGAGGTCTGGGTGAACGGGCGCGATATACTCAAAACATCTCATGGGGATATCCGCAAACTGCGCGGGGGTGAGGTCACCTATGTGTCCCAATCCGCCGCCGCGTCGTTCAACCCGGCCAAAAGGATCATGGATCAGGTGGTCGAAGCGGCAGTCGAACAGAAGAAATTCTCCCGCAAAGAGGCCGAAGGCCGCGCGCGTGAGCTGTTCGCCAAGCTGGGTCTGCCTGACCCGGACAATATCGGTGATCGCTACCCGCACCAGGTTTCGGGCGGTCAGTTGCAGCGTTGCATGACGGCGCTTGCACTGTGCCCCGAGCCTGATCTGGTGGTGTTCGACGAACCCACCACAGCCTTGGACGTGACCACTCAGATCGATGTTTTGATGGCTATCAAGGAAGCCATCGCAGCGACCGGCGTTGCCGCGCTTTACATCACCCACGATCTGGCAGTTGTGGCGCAGGTGAGCGACGACATCATGGTGCTGCGGATGGGCAATACGGTCGAATACGGCAACACCGATCAGATCATCAACAACCCGCAGGAAGACTATACCAAGGCGCTGGTCTCGGTGCGGTCGATTGAGCACGAAGAGAAAAAGCCCACACCGGAACCGGTGCTGAGCGTTGATGGTATCACCGCGCGCTACAAGGGTCTGAACTTCGACGTGCTGCACAACGTCAATGTCGAGCTTCATCCGGGGCAGACACTGGCGGTCGTGGGTGAATCCGGCTCGGGCAAGTCCACGCTGGCTCGTGTGATCACCGGCCTGTTGCCCCCGCGCGATGGAGAGATCACCTTTAACGGACGCAAGCTGAGCCGCGATTTGAAAGGGCGTTCCCGCGAAGACGTGCGTGAGCTGCAGATGATCTATCAAATGGCAGACACTGCGATGAACCCGCGTCAGACCGTTGGCACAATCATCGGCCGCCCGTTGGAGTTCTACTTCAACCTGCGCGGGTCCGAAAAGCGCAAGCGGGTTATCGAGTTGCTGGATGAGATCGAACTGGGCGAAAAGTTCATCGATCGCTATCCGGCAGAGCTGTCTGGCGGTCAGAAACAGCGTGTCTGTATCGCGCGGTCGCTGGCGGCCAAGCCCAAGTTGATCATCTGTGACGAGGTCACCTCGGCGTTGGACCCGCTGGTGGCGGACGGCATCCTCAAGCTGTTGCTGGATCTGCAGCAGATCGAGGATGTGGCTTACCTGTTCATCACCCACGATCTGGCGACGGTCCGTGCAATCAGTGACAGCATCGCGGTGATGTATCAGGGCCGCGTGGCGCGGTACGGGTCTAAGAGCGAGGTGCTGAGCCCACCGTTCGACGACTATACCGACCTGCTGCTCAGCTCGGTGCCCGAGATGCATCTGGGCTGGCTGGAAGAGGTGGTCGCCCACCGAAAAATGGAAAGCGCCGGGAACTGATCCCCGTCCCCATAAAAGCTTCGAAATCCCGGCACGTGTCACAAACAGGTGTCGGGATTTTGCAATTCGGGGCGCGAATTGGCAGCCCATACGTTGCGAATCCCCTAGGCTCGCCTGAAGTGTTAAAGAAAAGGGTCAGAATATGGACCGCAAACTCCTCCTCATCATTCTGGACGGCGTCCCGTGGCGCAACTTTCGCCGGTTGTTCGGCAACCTCGAAGGCTGGGTCGACAGTGGCGAGGCGCAGGTCTGGAAACTGCGTTCGGTGCTTCCGTCGACCTCGGCCAGTTGCTATGCCTCGATCCACACCGGCGTTACACCGCAGGAGCATGGCTGTACCGGCAATGGCAATGTCTTCCGCCTCAGCCATAAGGACGTTTTCAGCCAAGTGCGTGAGGCCGGCGGCGTGACCGGCGCGGTCACCCACAGCTATTGGTCGCAATTCTTCAACCGCCACCCGTTCGATTACGTCCGCGATGTCGAATATGACGAGCCCGACAGCAAGACCATCAACCACGGCCGGTTCCACTCCATGACGGGCTACGGCAATGCCAATCAGATGACGCCCTGTGATGTGGACCTGTTCGCGTCTCTGACCAACCTTTGCCTGCGTTTCGGTCTGGATTACGGCATCCTGCACACCTGCACACTGGACAGTATGGGGCACCGATTCCACCACGACTGTCCAGAGATGGACCACGCCTGTTTCGTTGCGGACGAAATGCTGGCCCCCTTCATCCCCCGCTGGCGGCAGTTGGGCTACGAGGTCATCGTCACCGCCGACCACGGCCAGGATGAGCGCGGCCACCACGGCGGACGCAGCCCGTTGCAGCAGGAAACCGCGCTGTATTACTTTGGCGATGCCAAAGGCCCCGAGGTGGACGCTGTGATCGACCAGCTACAGTTGGCCCCCACGATCTTGAACCGCATGGGCGCACCGATTGCCGAAACGATGAAGGCCGTGTCATTCCTGAAATAGGGGATCAGTCGTAGGGCCAAACCTCTTGGCCCAACGCTTCGATAGCGATCGAAATCCGTTCAAAACTGTCTGCGGCGCGCTTCACCGAGGTTCGCGCCCGCAGGTAACCATGCACGAGTCCGGGTTCGTTGATCCATTGTGCTCGCCCTCCAGCTGCTGTGATCTGCTCGCAATAGATCGGCCCGTCATCGCGTAACGGATCACAATCCGCCGTCACGACAATGGTCGGTGGCAAGTTCGAGAAATTCGTATCGCACAAGGGCGCAAAGGTCGGGTCATTGTGCGGAACCGTGCCGCCACAGCGTATCTTCTCGTAGAACTTGATTTCCTCAAGCGTCAATAGCGGGGCGTGCGCGTGTTCGATGTAAGACCCCGCTGAAGTATCTCCGCCCAATCCGGGGTAAATCAGAACCTGGCCCAGCACATGCTCAAGCCGCCCGCGGCCATAATGTGCAACCGCAGCCGCAAGATTGCCCCCCGCGCTGTCTCCAGCCAGAACCAGAGGGTCTTCGAATTCCGCGACCACCCAGTTGACAGCGGTCCAGCTGTCCTCAAACTGCGCTGGATGCACATGCTCGGGGCAAAGGCGGTAGTCGACGGCAACAACCCGATAACCGGTCTGCGTGCAAATCTCGGCGCAGACGTCGTCGTGGCTGTCTAGCCCACCGACAACAAAACCACCGCCATGAAAATAGACGACGGTTCGTGTTGGATCTCCGGCGGTATAAACCCGGACAGGCACGCCATCAGCGGACCCGTCCTGCACATCCAGACCCGGAGGCCGGGGTTGGCGAAATTCCTGACACATTTCGTTATAGACGCGGCGCTGATCTTCGATTTTTAGATCAACCGCGTTGTCAGGATAGCTTTCAGCCGTTCGCCTTATGAACGCCCAGGTTTCTTCATCGATCAGACGTTCATAATCCATTGTCCCTCCGCGGTCAGGTAGCCCATTCCCATGGCCGGGTGAAAGATCCCAGCACTTTCCCGACATCGTCGTCCGATGAACCGTTGGCGTCAAGCTGCGCGACAAGCCCGCGTTTCTTATCGTCGATCACCGAGACAACGCGCGCATCCAACTCGGCTTTTTCAAGCGCGCCGTTATAGATGCGGGTGATTGCCTGTTTGCGAAGCTCAGGCTTGAACACCTTTCCCACGGCGGTTTTCGGCAGCTCGTCCAGAATAGTCATGTGCTTGGGCTGTGCCGCGCGCTCATGGACATGCACGCTGCAATACTCCATCAGCTCCTTCTCGGTCACGCTGGCACCGTCGACCAGTTCGACAAAAGCGCAAGGCACTTCGCCGGAATAGGCGTCGGGCTGGCCGATGGCCCCGGCAAAGGCGACGGCGTCGTGACCCAGCAGGGCCTCTTCGATCTCAGCCGGGTCGATGTTGTGTCCGCCACGGATGATCAGATCCTTGGCACGACCCGTAATCCACAGATACCCATCCTCGTCAAACCGGCCCAGGTCACCGGTGCGCAGGTATTTGTCGAAATGATAGAGGTCCACATTCTTATCGACCTCGGTATAGGTGTTGCCCGCATAGACACCGGGATTCGAAATACAGATCTCACCAATCTCATCTGCATCGCATTCCTTGGGGCCGTCCGGCCCGTTTTGTAGGATTTTGACATCCGTATAGGGGAACGGAATCCCGATCGAGCCGATTTTCTTTTCCCCATCCACCGGGTTGCATGACACCAAACAGGTTGCCTCGGTCAGACCATAGCCTTCGACGATGGTCACGCCCGTGGCTTCTTCAAAGCGGCGGAACAGTTCGACGGGCAGCGGAGCCGAGCCCGAGAACGCTGTTTTCACGGTTGAGATATCCGCGTCCACCGGGCGCTGCATCTTGGCGGCAATAGCTGTGGGCACGGTGATGATGAAGGACACTTTCCAGCGTTCGATCAGCTTCCAGAAATTATCGAACACGCCGTCGCCACGATAGCCGGCAGGGGTCGGGAAGACCACATGCGCGCCCGACGACACCGCCGCCATCACGATCACATGGACGGCAAACACGTGGAACATGGGCAGCGGGCACATGATGACGTCTTCGTCCGAGAACAGCAGTGTATGACCAAGCCAGCCGTTATAGATCAGACCCGAATACTTGTGCTGCGCCACTTTGGGCATACCCGTGGTACCGCCGGTATGGAAGTAACAGGCAACACGGTCTTCCTTGCTGTCTTCGAAGGTCAGCGTCGTGGGTTGCTTGGCCAGCTCCTGATTGAAATTCTTATAATCCGCATGGGCCAGATGTTCCTTGTCACCCATCTTGGGGCGCAGGAAAGGCACGAGCCAGGATTTCGGCGGTGTCAGATACCGGTTGAGGTCAATCTCAAGAATGGTATTGACCTTGGGTGCGTGTCGCACCGCCTCTTCGACCTTTTGCGCCACATCGGTCTTGGGGAAGGATTTCAGCGTCACCACCACCTTGGCGCCGGTCTCGCGCAGGATCGCGGCGATCTGTTCGGGTTCCAGTAGCGGGTTAATCGGGTTGACGATCCCGGCCACCGCGCCGCCCATCATGGTGATCAGCGTCTCGTTACAATTGGGCAGCACGTAGGCGACCACGTCCTTTTCGCCCACACCCAGCGACCGGAACAGATTGGCGGCCTGGTTGACCTTGCCCAGCAGTTCGGACCATGTCAGCGTCTCAGCCTTGTCGGTCGGGCCGGACAAAAGCTGAAAACTGATCGCGTTGCTGTTGGGGAACTTGTCTGCTGTGCGCGACAGCAACTGGTGGAAGGTGACCGGAACATCGCGGTCCTCCCACGACATTTCCTGCTCCATCCTCGCCTTGTCTTCCAAACCCACAAAGGCCATGTGGTTCCTCCCTTATCTCTCCCGTGTCCCGCACGGGTTTCGTATCCACGCCAAGATGGAAGCAAAACCACGCAGGTTCAAGAAAGGCATTAGCTGTGAAGGCAGCAAAGAGGTAGAATGACGCTGCGGACTTAGTCGTTTTGCCCCAGCGTCACTTTATTCGGCAGCCAATCCGTCGGTGAATTGCAGGCGCGCCAGACGGGCATAGAGCCCATCCTGCGCCACAAGATCGTCATGGGTACCTTGTGCCACGATCTGACCTGCCTCCATCACCACGATCCGGTCGGCCTTTTTCACCGTCGCCAACCGGTGTGCCACGATCAGCGTCGTACGGCCCGCGCGCATTTGATCTACGGCCCCCTGAACGGCACGTTCGCTTTCCGCATCCAGCGCCGAGGTTGCCTCATCCAGCAGCAGAACCGGCGCGTCGCGCAGGATCGCGCGGGCGATGGCAATACGCTGTTTCTGCCCACCCGACAGCATCACGCCGCGCTCACCGACGAAACTGTCATAGCCCTCGGGCAGCGCCGAGATAAAATCATGCGCAGCCGCGGCGCGGGCGGCGGCCTCGACCTCGGCATCCGAGGCATCCAGACGGCCAAAGCGGATGTTTTCGCGCGCTGAGGTGGCAAAGATGATCGGGTCCTGCGGCACCAGCGCCATATAGCGGCGGAAGTCGGCCCGGTCGATGTCTCGCAAATCGACGCCATCCAGCCTGACCTGCCCCGAGGCCGGGTCATAGAACCGTTGAATCATCTGGATGACGGTTGTCTTACCCGCCCCGGATGGGCCAACAAACGCTACAGTCTCACCCGGGTTGACCTGAAGCGTGAGATGCTCAAGCGCCACGACATCGGGGCGCGACGGATAGCGGAAAATCACATCGTCAAATCGAATCTCGCCACGAACCGGCGACGGCAGCGCGGTCGGGTTGGCCGGGTCGTTGACCGTGTCCTGCGTGTTCAGCAGCTCGACCAGACGCTCGGTCGCGCCGGCGGCGCGCTGCAACTCGCTCCAGATTTCCGACAGGGCTGCGACGGACCCCGCCATGATGATCGAGTAGATCACGAACTGGATCAGAACACCTTCGGTCATTACGCCGTTGCGAACGTCATTCGCACCCATCCACAGCACGCCGACGATGCCGGTGAACACCAGAAAAATTACGATGACCGTAAGAACCGCGCGGGTCTGAATTCGGCGCAGCGAGACAGTATAAGAGGTCTCGGTCATGTCATCGAACTGCTTGCGGCTGGCTTGCTCGTGGGTGAAGGCCTGCACCGTTTGCACCGCGCTCAGCGCCTCGCCCGCGTTGCCGGACGAGGCCGCGATCCAGTCCTGGTTTTCCCGACTGATCACGCGCAGACGCCGCCCCAGCAGCAGAATCGGCACCACCACAATCGGGATCAGCAACATCACCATGCCGGTCAGCTTGGCCGAAGTCAGCAACATCAGCACCAGACCGCCCAGGAACAACAGCACGTTCCGCAACGCGATAGAGACGGACGAGCCCAAAACCGACTGAATCAGGGTCGTGTCGGTGGTGATCCGGCTCAGAACCTCTCCTGTCATGATGCGTTCATAAAACTCGGGGCTCATGCCGATAACGCGATCGAACACCGCCTTGCGGATATCGGCCACCACGCGTTCCCCCAAACGGGTCACCAGCGCATAGCGCAAGCCTGTGCCTACGGCCAATACGGCGGCAATGCCTAGCGCCGCCAGAAAGTACCAATCCAGCAGTTCTCCATCTTCGATACGGAAATTATCGACCACGCGGCGCACGGCCAGCGGCAGCGTCAGCGTCATGCTGGCGGTCAACACCAGCGCCAGCGTCGCACCGATCATCAACAACCGGTATGGCCGCATGAACGGCCAGAGTGAAGCCAGAACGCCAATTTTCTTGGAGCCCGCGCGCTCTTCGCTGGCGCCCGGTGCGGATTGTTGTGCTGGACTGGCTGAGGCTCTTCTTGCCATGCTTGGCCCTTAACTCATGTTCGCGTTCGTTTGCCCGCTTCTTGGCGGCAGCGCACCGCCGGGTCAAGCTGCGCATCGCAAATTGATCCCTTCTCAGGGCCATTTGACGCAGAATTTCAGGGCTGACTTGGAGCGGGCGGCGGGAATCGAACCCGCTTCATCAGCTTGGAAGGCTGAGGTAATAGCCAGTATACGACGCCCGCTCAGCGCAGGTCGGTTTAAGCGATGCGCCTGACGCCGTCAAGCGCCGTTCGACGGTGGATTCCAATTTCTGTGCACAGCCTTGGCGAACCGTGAATAGTGGCCGTGCTACGCCTGCGCCGGAAGCCAGTCACATGTGTCGAGATCAGACGAAATCCGGATCATCGACTCATATTGCAGCGGCTGCGCAGCCGTTTGGCCGATCAGTGACGCCGGATAGGTCGTTGCAGCGACCAGCGCCTCCTGCAGTGGCACCCCCACCTGAGTAACAAGATTGCGGATGGCCGTAGTCAGGTCCAGATCGGCCCCGGCCAGTGTTCCGTCCTCAAGCGTCAACCGCCCATCTGTCCGCGCAATTCGGCGGCCTTCCAGTTCGAACGCGTTCTGATCCGTGCCCGCAACGGCCATCGCGTCGCTGACCAAAAAAATTTGACCTGGCGCGGTTTTAGCGGCCCACGCAGCGCGCATCACCTCGGGGTGAACATGGATACCGTCGGCGATCAGCCCCGCTGACAAGCCGCCATTGGCCAGTGCCGCACCGACCAGACCCGGTTCGCGGCTGCCCAGTTGGCTCATGGCATTGAACAGATGCGTCACACAGCGCGCACCTGCCATGGCATAACGCTGGCACGTCGCGAAATCTGCGTTGGTATGGCCCAACGACACCAGAACACCCGCATCGAATAAAACCTTTACCTGTTGCTCGGACACGGATTCGGGCGCGACGGTCACCATGAGGCACGGCAGTTCCCCCGCCGCCGCGATCAGGGCCGCCACGACTGCATCCTCCATCGGGCGGATCAGCGCCCCGTCATGTGCTCCCTTACGCGCAGCGGACAGGTGCGGCCCCTCCAGGTGCAGCCCGGCCACGCCCGGAACATCCGAATGCACCGCCTCTATCGCGGCCTGGATGGCGGCCCTTGTCTTCTCGGGCGTGTCTGTAATCAGGGTAGGCAGCAAGGACGCCACACCCAACCGGCGATGCGCCTCGGCAATTCGTCGGATCGTGCCGACCGAGGGGTCGTCGTTGAACATCACCCCATCGCCGCCATTGACCTGCAGATCGACATACCCGGGGCATAGGATATCCCCGTTCAGATCAATAACCTGCCCTTCGGATGTTGCCTGCTCCTCAGGCACTAGCGCGGCCAGCGCACCGTCGCGAAAAACAATCGCCTGGCCGAAATGCAGGCGCCCGCCATCAAACAGGGCCCCATTGCGAAATGTCACTGAACCTGAGGTCATACTTTCTCTGTCACCTTTCTCAGATGGCGCGGCGCGTCAGGGTCGGTTCCACCGGCGCGGGCCACGGCCTCGACCATACCGTAAAAAGAGGTGATGGTGGCAATGGGATCCGTCAGCCAATGATCGGTTCGTGTGACCGGCAGGCTCTGAGCGCGTTTCGCCTTGTCGGTTGACGCAAAAACCGCAGCCCCTTTGACCACGAGAGTATCTGCAGCATCGGCTGTAATCTGTTCTGCCGCATCTCATGCAGTGGAGACAATAGTGGGGAGCCCCTTTTCCGCGATCGAACCCGGCCCATGCAAGGCTTCGGCGACCGAATAACTTCCGGCTTGAATCTGGAAGGTTTTCTTGATTTTCAGCGCGGCCTAGTTGGACATCGCAAAGGACGGACCGCAGCCCAGCGTAAACAGCGACACACCCGTTATCGCCTCGGCCACCTCCGTCCAGTCACATGGCGCGGCCCGCGCCAAATGCCCCGGTATGGACTGGATCGCGCCGGACAATTCACTGTCGCCCCTGATCTCTGCCTGCAACCAAAGCCCAACCACCAAAGAGGTGACAATAGTCTTGGTCGCGGCCACGCTCAGTTCCGGCCCCTCGTGCACAGGCAGCACCGCGTCGGTCATCCCGGCCAGTCGCGAGCTTTCGTCATTGGTGATGGCGACGATTACCCGCCCCCGGATTTCAAGAACCGTGTCATGCCTAAAAAACCCTTGCTTTGTCCCAACCGGGCACCGACAGGCACAACGCCCCTTGACCCGCAGACCCACACCCTAGATCGAGCTGACCGACGGCCCGACCGGGGCAGCGAGCAGGTTCAGCAGCAACTCAGCCTCACGCAGGCGATGGATGTGGAAAATCTGTTCACCGTCTTTCAGGCTCAACGCCTCAACTTCTGCGGGGGGGGCGTAAAGACACCGCGCTCCTGCCATTACGAGGATGTAGCGCACCTCGAATCGACATGCCCTCGGAAAAAGATGTCAGATGCGTCAGCGATTGCTCCACCCGCAGCGCGCGCTCACAAAAGAACGAGCCCGAGCCCTGCCGCTGCTCAGTCACGCCCTTCTGAACCAGGTCCTTTATCGCTTTGCGCACGGTAACCCGTGACAGATCGGTGATCTTGACCAGTTCCCGTTCCGAGGGCAGCACGGCGTTCAGAGCCAGCACTCTGGTATCGAGCCCCTCTTGCAGCCGGAGACACAACTGGACATAAAGCGGGCTTTTTCCGGGATTTCGCCACCGGCCGGGCAGATCGCCTCACCCGATTGCCAGCCCTGCCATTTCGCGGTTTCGGCGATGCAATCGGCCATGGCTTGCAAAACCTCTACGGCAACAGAGTTACCAGCCTGTGCGGAAGCTGAGATTGCGGTAGCAACCCCACCGATCTGCGCAGGCCTCGCAAACCCGGCGAAAGACGAGAGGCCCGCCGCACCACGCAGATCGGCCAACAGTTTCCGCGGCGGGGCAGTCATTTTCGACCCGCGCGCAGGTCAGGCCCTGCGTATCGCCTAAACGCCAGGCTAGGGCGGCACCGGCAACACCCGCAAGACCAGCAATGCGGGCCAGACGTACTGGTCGTCGATGTCAGCCCCAATCTGCCGGGACAAGGCATCAAGCCCGCCCCGAATATGCACGAGCATCCTGTCAAAACTGGGTGAGACATTGGCGGCCCCGGCTTCAACACAACGATTCATGTCATTGGCCTCACAAGCCACCCGGCAGCGCCTTCCGCCGCCATCAACCGCTAATTCCGCCCTATCTCAAGACTCGGCCAGAACAATACCATTACAACACCTTTTAAGACTAAGAATGCTCACACGCCCCGAAAGCCACAGTTATTTTTCCCGAAAATTGGCAAAAATAGTTCCAAAATTTCAAGGAGAAAGAAGAACCAGGACAGGTGGTCTCACATAGATATCTTATGGCGAACAAACGGGGGCACTTGATGCCCCCGCAAATTGGACACCTGCACCTTGACGAAAAATAGCTGACCTCATGCAATCTGGTCAGCGCATGGCGCGCGTTGACCGAGTCGCAGATCGCTGAGGCCACCACGTCCGTGACGCGTAGGGCTTGTCGCCCACGGATGCCTGTATGCGATTGCAAGTACCCGACGGGCTTGTGTCCGCCGTACTGGCGCAAAACTGAAAACGACAAGCAAATCCAAAGGACAATGACACACTGAAGCCTTATGCTGGCCTCGCTGGACACAACCCAGATGGCCACAAGCGCATTTGCCAAGGACTTGACGTTGACCAACGGAAGCTGGCGCAACGATGACCTGACCCCGCGGCAGGACCAGATACTCCCCGCATTCGAAGCCAAACACCCCGGCATCTAGGATCAGTTCATCCCCTCGGCCCCGGCAGAATACAACGCCGTTCTGAACTCGAAACGCGACGCGGATTCGGTCGGCGACCTGATCACCTGCCGCCCGTTCTAAATCTTTCTGGCACTGTCTGGGGCGGCCACCTGATCGATCTGTCCGAGGTCGAGGCGATGAGCAATCTCTCGGACGTGGCGAAACTGGCGTGACAGACAGATGATGCGCAGTAAGTTTCTGCGTTCCGATGGCCTCGGCGATCCACGGTTTCATCTACCGGAATGCCCTCGCCGAAATCCACAGTGAAGTTCCCAGCACCACTGAGGATGAGTTCTTTGCCGCACTTGACAAGATCACTGAGAACGGAACCCATCTCCACCGCCATCGGCCCGAACGAATGGAAGGGCGAGGCAAGCCGTCAGGTGCTGTTCACCGCTTAGCAAAATAATGACCGATAAGGACCGGGCTGCAATCTTTCCCGCCGGGTCGTGGCAAATCTTGGGCTTCAATACGAAGGCCGATTTCAGTATGGCGCATTCAAGCCGTTGATCCGCGATGCGGGTGTCACCTGTTGTTTCTCGGACAACACCGAAATCTGTATCGGCATGAACGAAGACACCAAGAAATTCAAAGCCGCTGAGATTTTTCCGACATGGCGTGCACGGCGCATGGTCGAAACATCCATTTGGCTGAACCGCAAGCCGGTCGCAGGGTATATCCTGCGCCACCATCCCTCGTGGATGCGCCTGATCGCCAAGGCATGCGATCTATGCAGACCCTGATATTCCGCCTGTACCGGAATCAACAATCCTCGAGTCCGGAGCGGGAATTGCGAAACGCGTTGATGCAAACCGCCTCGCCTGCCGCGGCATGTAAAGTGCATTACGTGGACACGATGAACCAGATCACCGACGCGCGGCCCGTTCCAGATGGCCTTCGATAAAAGCTCGGTCGGTCGGTACGAGGCCAGAAGGTCCCTGGTGATGTCAGAGGCCGCATTTCTCGTGACAGGTATTGCCTGGACCAACGGTTCCGTTTCAATCACCGTCAGCAATAAGGGCGCATCGACCGATATCAACAGCCATACCAAGGTCGGCAGATTGCTGATCCACAAAACCGACAGAGACCGTACCATCGAAATACCCGATGAACCCGACCATCAGAAACTGAGTGACGCCGAGCAGGCCTGTTTTCTGCGCACCAATTCTGTAACCAACGACTTGACGCGCCATGGGAATGACACCGTCCAATCCCTCTCCATTTGTCTGGGCGGCGATGAAGGTACCCGCGCCGGTCAACCCGTTTCTCTACAAGTGTACAAATCATGCCCACTCTGGCCTGGACAAACGTGAAAAAAGCTTCGGCAATGTGCATGTCCTGAAGGACATATTCCTGACGGTCGAGGACGGAAAACTTGTGGTCTTTGTCGGGCTGCGGCAAATCCAGCTTTTGTGTGTGAACGCGGATCGAATTTGCGAACCAGTACTGAGCATTGGATATCCCCATGATTTGTGTCACCCATGACCGAACCAAGTTAATGACGCTGGTCGTACTACAAGACGGGCGGGTGGCACAGGTCGGCACCTGACGGAGCTGTACAACAACCTCTCCAACCAGTTTGTTGCCGGTTTTCCGAGGTCTCTGTCGAGGAACTTCCTGCCCAAATGGCTGCTGAAAGGCTGAACACCATCGGCAGCCAACCCGAAGACTTGTTCCTGTTCGATGAAGGTCCGTTGGCTGTTTGCGTAAACCACGCCGAAAAACTGAGAAGATACACAAACGTCATCACAAGGTTGCGGGACCATACAGCAACGGCACAACGGTTCGGTCAACTCGCAATCGTAGAAAGTCAGGAACTGAGATTCGGCATTTCGGCCTACAAGGCCTATCGAATCGCCCCGGCAGACCAACAACTGCGCCGAGGAGCGGCTACGCGTAAAGGCGATCTTTGTCCGATGCCCTCATCCACCATGCAGCGGGTGGGTTTTGGCTTGTTTTATAAACCTGAAAGAACCCCTTTCCCGATGACCCAAGCAGCGTCCTAACTAGTGCTGTCAACAACTTGTCACAAAGACGCACTACATCCGATTCAACACTTTTCATATGACCGCCAGGAGCCATCCATGAACAACGTTGACCCCACCACTTTGTCTGCCGACGACTGGGACGAGCTGCACTTTCCCCGCCCAGAGGATAACGACTTTGACCACGTTGTTGAAAGCGCCATATCGCGGCGTGGTTTTCTGGGCGGCGTGTTGGCCTTTGGCTCGGGTGCAGCGGCCATGGGTGCGGGCCTGATGGGGTCCACCTCGGCGCAGGCGCAAACCGCCTCGCGCTTTGCGTTCACTCCGATTGCAGCGCAAACCGACGGCACCGTGCACGTCCCGGAAGGGTACGAATGGAAAATGCTGATGCGTTGGGGCGACCCGTTGTTTTCCGACGCCGATGGTTATGACCTGACCGACGGTGGTGCGATCGAGAAATCAGACCGCGTGTTTGGTGAAAACACCGACGGAATGGAGACGTTCTCGTTCCAGGGTCACGAACTGATCGCGATCAACCACGAATACCCGAACCGCAAGATCAACCTGCCCGCCGCGAATGAAGGCGTGCCAGCCAATGCCGATGACGTTCTGAAGCTGCAAAACATCCAGGGCGTCACCGTCATGGAAATCACCGAAGGCCCCGATGGTTGGTCAGTTGTCAAGGACAGCCCCTTCAATCGTCGCATCCACCATAACACGCCCATGAAGATCGTTGGCCCGGCGGCTGGTCACGATCTGCTGAAGACCGAGGCCGACCCGACCGGGACCACATCGCTGGGGACAATGAATAACTGTGGTGCGGGCAAGACACCTTGGGGCACTTACCTGACTTGCGAAGAGAACTTTAATGGCTATTTCGGCTCGTCTGACGGGAATGCCAGCTATGATCAGAAGGTCGCGGATGGCATGGCACGGTACGGTATCAAGGCCGAAAGCTGGAACGGCTACGAGTTCTTTGATCCGCGTTTCGACACCTCGAAAAACCCGAATGAGCCGCACCGCGCCGGCTGGATCGTTGAAATTGACCCGACCAAGCCGGACAAAACACCGGTCAAGCACACCGGTCTGGGCCGCTTCAAGCACGAAAATGCCGAGGTGACACTTGCTGCCGATGGCCGCGTGGTTGTCTATATGGGCGACGATGAGCGCGGTGAATACCTGTACAAGTTTGTCTCGAACGGCACCTACCGGCCGGGTGGCGAGACCGAGAGTCTGCTGAACGATGGCACGCTTTACGTCGCCAAGTTCAATGATGACGCGACCGGTGCGTGGTTGCCCCTGACACCGGAAACAACCGGCATGGAAGACGCAGAGATCGCGATCTTTACCCGAATGGCCGCATCCAAGGCCGGCGGCACCACCATGGATCGTCCGGAATGGGTCGCCTCCAGCCCGGTCGTGGTCGAGGCATACTGCTGCCTGACCAACAACAAGAACCGGGGCGTCAAGCCGAATGCCGGGGGTGACGATACCTCGGTCAACGGACCTAACCCGCGCGAGGCCAACAAATACGGTCAGATCGTGAGATGGCGCCCTGCGAATAACGACCACGCCGCTGAAACTTTTGACTGGGACCTGTATGTCATGGCCGGAAACCCGACCGTGCATTCCGACGATCGCGCCGGTTCGCAGAACGTGAACGAGGGCAACCTGTTCAATTCGCCCGACGGCATGGCCATCGACTCGACCGGCCTGGTCTGGATCCAGACCGACGGCAATGACGAAAACGAGGATGATTTTGCAGGTCACGGCAACAACCAGATGCTGGTTGGTGATCCGGTCACCGGTGAGATCGCGCGCTTCATGACCGGCCCGAATGGCTGCGAAGTCACCGGTCTGGCATGGTCCAGTGACCTGCGCACCATGTTTGTCGGTATCCAGCACCCGGGCAGCAACTGGCCCGATGGCGGCACACCTCGCTCCTCAGTGATCACGATCAAACGCGCCGATAGCGGTCTGGTTGGGTAAGCCATACGAAAACGCCTCCGACCTAGCGGTTCGGGGCGTTTTTCCTCAGATATCCTGACCGGGCGGCTCCAGTGGACCGCCCGGCCCCAAAAGATGGCGTTCCGACAGCCACGGGTTCAGTTGCAGCGCATAATTCAAAGTCTCTCGCGCCTCATCCAACCTTTCTAGTCCCAACAAGGTCAACGCACGCCCGCTGATCGCGGCCACATGGTTCGGCGATAGTTCGATAGCCCTGTCCAGATCGGGCAGGGCGGCGGCGAAATCCTGCCCGAGGTAATACGCAAAGGCGCGCTGGTTATACCCTTCGGCATAGGTTGGGCAGTAGGCGATCAGCTTGTCGAAATCCTCGATCGCACCCAGCAAGTCCGACGCCCTGAGACGCGCCATTCCCCGGTCCAGCAACCGTTGTGAACTTGCATCAGGCGCGTCCGCCCAGAACTCCCACAACTGGCTCGATAGGGTTCGGGCGGCCTGCTCGGTCTCGGCCTTCTGGATTTGCGCGATAACTCCGCTGACACCCGCGCTGTGATCTGGTGCAGCCGGGCATTCCCCGGCTTGCGCGGGTGTAGAAACGGTCAACAGGATGCAGGTGAAAGCGATCTGTTTCATGATCCAATGGTGGCGCCACCGAACGTTTCGTCAACCCATCCCTTCGAGGGCCCCTGATACACCGGTTTCTTTAACGGCCTCCATGGCCACGAAAGTAGAAGTATTGGCCACATGCGGCAGGGAGGAGATTTTCTCGGCCAGAACGGCGCGATATTCCGACATCGAACCGGTGCGGATTTTCAGCAGATAATCGAAATTCGACGCGATCATATGGGCTTGCTCGATCTCGGCGACCTTGCGTACCGCCGAGTTGAACTCGGCCAATGCCTTTTCGCGCGTGTCGGTCAGGCGCACCTCGACAAAGGCGACATGGTCCAGCCCAAGACGGATCGGATCCAGCAGAGCCCGATATCCGGTGATGATCCCTTCGGCCTCAAGCCTTTTTACGCGGGCTTGAGTCGGGGATTTCGACAACCCGATGCGTCGCGCCAGATCTGCGACCGAGATACGCCCGTCCTCGGCCAGAATCGTCAGGATCGCCCGGTCAAACCGGTCCAGATCGGGGCGGTTCATTTGCATCGAAACCTCACAAAATTTGAGTCCATTCGCCTCTCTAAACTCAAAATTAGGGCAATCATCCCGCAAAATCGATCCTATATTTAACAAAAGCTCGGAGGATACATGACACACAGCCTGCGCACCCATATCGACAGCCAGACCTATGCCGATCAGTCCGAAATTCTGGATGTCCTGATCGCACAGTCGGAACTGAGCGAACCCGACCGCGTCGCGATTTGCGCGGCGGCAGCGCAGTTGGTGCGCGATATCCGGTCCAGCACCTCACCCGGTATGATGGAGGTGTTTTTGGCTGAATATGGCCTGTCCACCGATGAAGGCGTCGCGCTGATGTGTCTGGCCGAGGCGCTGCTGCGGGTCCCGGATGCCGACACAATTGACGCGCTGATCGAGGACAAGATCGCGCCGTCGGATTGGGGAAAGCATCTTGGTCAGTCCTCATCGTCTCTGGTGAACGCATCGACCTGGGCGCTGATGCTTACGGGCAAGGTACTGGATGAGGGCAGAGCCTCGCCGGTCAGTGCTCTGCGCGGGGCGATCAAAAGACTGGGTGAGCCGGTGATCCGCACCGCCGTAGGCCGTGCGATGAAAGAGATGGGCCGCCAATTCGTTCTAGGCGAGACGATCCGATCTGCCATGGACCGCGCCAACGCGATGGAAGCCAAGGGCTACACCTATTCCTACGACATGCTGGGCGAGGCAGCACGCACCGAGGCCGACGCCGCCCGCTATCACCTGTCTTACTCGCGCGCGATTGCCGCCATTGCAGATGCGTGTACCCATGATGACATTCGCGCCAATCCCGGAATTTCAGTAAAACTTTCGGCGCTGCACCCTCGCTATGAACTCGCACAGGAACAGCGCGTGATGGATGAGCTTGTGCCCCGCCTGCGCGCGCTCTGCCTGTTGGCCAAGGCGGCCGGAATGGGTCTGAACGTCGATGCCGAGGAAGCCGACCGTCTGTCGCTGTCTCTGCAGGTGATCGAAGAGGTAATGGCCGAGCCCGCCCTTGCCAGGTGGGACGGGTTCGGGATCGTGGTGCAGGCTTACGGCCCGCGCGCCGGGATCGTTCTGGATACGCTCTATAACATGGCGGAGCGCCATGACCGCAAGTTGATGGTGCGACTGGTCAAAGGCGCCTATTGGGACACCGAAATCAAGCGCGCGCAAGTCGAGGGCGTCGCAGGTTTCCCCGTGTTTACCCGCAAAGAGGCGACCGACATCTCGTACATCGCCAATGCGCGCAAGCTGTTGGGAATGACCAACCGAATCTACCCGCAATTCGCCACTCATAACGCGCATACGGTCAGTGCCATCCTGCATATGGCCAATGATCAGCCGTTCGAGTTTCAGCGCCTGCATGGGATGGGCGAAACCTTGCACCAGATCGTAAAAGACCAAAGCAACACCCGCTGCCGGATCTATGCGCCCGTCGGGGCACACCGTGACCTTCTGGCCTATCTTGTCCGGCGCCTGCTGGAAAACGGTGCGAACTCGTCTTTCGTGAACCAGATCGTGGATGAGACCGTGCCGCCGGAAGAGGTTGCTTCGGACCCGTTCGCTACCATTCAGGAACCGAAACCCAGCCTGCCAACCGGGCCTGAACTGTTTCAGCCCGAACGTCCGAACTCCATGGGATTCGACCTGCACCATACGCCGACGCTCGACCGGATCGACGCAGCCCGGGACGAATTCCGGGCCCATCACTGGTACGCGCAACCGCTACTGTCGGAAGATGCGCGTCCCGGAGAAGACCAGCCGGTTACCAATCCTGCAAACCCGCAGGACCGGCCCGGTGCCGTCGCTGCGGCCAGCGCACAGGATGTCGAACTGGCCCTGGCTTCGGCCAGCCCGTGGCAAGCCCCTGCCGAAGACCGGGCGCGCATCCTGAACGCCGCCGCTGGTCTGTACGAAGCACATTACGGCGAGTTGTTCGCCCTGCTGGCCCGCGAGGCAGGCAAGTCCGTTCCCGACGCGGTGGCCGAACTGCGCGAGGCGGTCGATTTCCTGCGCTATTATGCGGCCAACATCCCACAGGCCGAACCAGCGGGGACGTTCACCTGCATCAGCCCGTGGAACTTTCCGCTGGCGATCTTTACTGGCCAGATTTCGGCGGCTTTGGCTACGGGCAACGCCGTGCTGGCCAAACCTGCGCCGCAGACACCGCTGATTGCCCACCGTGCAGTCCAGTTGCTGCATGAGGCTGGCGTCCCTCGCGATGTGCTGCAATTGCTGCCGGGTGGGCCGTCCGTTGGGGCGGCGCTGACCTCGGATCCGCGGGTTTCGGGGGTGGCTTTCACAGGCTCGACCGCGACGGCGCTGAAAATCCGCAAGGCCATGGCCGAAAACCTGCGGCCCGGCACGCCTCTGATCGCGGAAACCGGCGGTTTGAACGCAATGATTGTGGACAGTACCGCGCTGCCCGAACAGGCCGTACAGTCCATCATAGAAAGCGCGTTTCAATCGGCGGGCCAAAGGTGCTCTGCCTTGCGCTGCCTCTATGTGCAGGAGGATATCTCTAACGGTCTGCTGACCATGCTGACCGGCGCAATGGAGGCGTTGCAGGTTGGTGATCCATGGCTGCTGTCCACCGATTGTGGCCCGGTGGTTGATGAAGATGCGCGCAAGGGTATTGCCGATCACATTGCCAAAGCACGCACCGAAGGGCGGGTTCTGAAAGAACTGAACACACCGCCCGAAGGCACCTACATCGCACCTACCTTGATCGAGATCTCCGGCATTGCCGGGCTTGAACGTGAGGTCTTTGGCCCCGTGCTGCATGTGGCACGGTTCAAGGCCTCTGAGATCGATCAGGTTATCGCCGCTATCAATGCCACCGGCTACGGGCTGACCTTCGGCCTGCACACGCGCATCGACGACCGCGTGCAGCACATCACCGAGGCTGTCCACGCGGGCAACATCTATGTCAACCGCAACCAGATCGGCGCTATCGTCGGCTCGCAACCCTTCGGTGGCGAAGGGTTGTCGGGCACCGGACCCAAGGCGGGTGGACCGAACTACATGGCCCGCTTCTGCGCGCCGGATCGGCAGAACAGCACGGCGCAATGGGACAGTACCATGGGTGACCTGCCCGCCCCGCAGGGCCAACCCGTCGCCATCCGCACACAGTCCCTGCCCGGCCCGACGGGCGAATCCAACCGGCTGAGCGAAACCCCTCGTGCACCCCTACTATGTATGGGTCCGGGACCGGACGCGACACGAGCACAAGCCGAGGCCGTTAAATCTCTGGGTGGCACGGCCATCCAGGCAACTGGCATGATGGATCTGCACCCGCTCGAGAACGCCACCGGGTTTTCAGGTGTACTCTGGTGGGGCGACGAAGACACAGCGCGTGAAATCGAACGTCGCTTGGCCCGCCGCAACGGTCCCATCCTGCCGCTGATCCCGGGGCACCCTGACCGCGCGCGCGTATTGGGCGAGCGCCACGTCTGCGTCGATACTACCGCCGCAGGCGGTAACGCCGCCCTGTTGGGAGGTGCGGCGTAACCGTATCTTGACGCTGGGCTGCGAAAAGCCCAGCGTCGCCGCATGTTTCCGATCCGTGACCATAACCCCTCGGGGCGTACGCCATATGTCGTCTATCTTCTGATGGCGGCCAATATCCTGATTTTTCTCAGCTATGTGGGGTTCATGGGTAACGAGAGGCTGATAAGTCGGCTCTATTTCGACTACGCGGTCATCCCGTCGCGGATCACTGACGGGTTTGCGCTGGAAACACTCGTGACTTCGATGTTCCTGCACGGAGGTTGGATGCATCTGGCGGGCAATATGCTGTTTCTGTGGATTTTCGGCGACAACCTCGAAGACGAGATGGGCCACCTGCCCTTCTTACTGTTCTATCTGGTCGCCGGCGTAGGCGCGGGGTTGATCCACGTCATCACCGCTCCGGCCTCGGTGGTGCCGACGATTGGCGCGTCAGGCGCTATCGCCGGAGTGATGGGGGGCTATCTCCTTTTGTTCCCGAAGGCCCGCGTGGACGTCCTGTTGATCCTGATCGTCTATTTCCGGGTCTTCACAATTCCGGCCTTTATCATGCTGGGCATCTGGCTGGGCATCCAGTTCGTCGGCAGCTTCGCCAGCAACCCGGACGAAGGCGGCGTCGCCTATTGGGCGCATACCGGCGGCTTCCTTGTCGGCCTGATCCTGTGCATCCCGCTTTGGTTGAAACGCGGTGGGCCGGCATATTGGAGCCGTACCCACGGCCACCCGCCCCACCCCGAGCACAATTACAAACTGTCGCAATCCCGTATCCCGCGGATACCGCGTAAATAAAGGGCAACCCTTTGCTTGATACGGTACTCAGCCGCCGCTGAAGCGCGTGATTTCCTGCGCCGCATCTTTCACCAAAGCGCCAAATTCCAGTGCCCTGTTCCCGTGAATACGGACAGACGGGCCAGAAACGGAAATCCCGGCGCAGGGTGCGGCACGGTCGTTGTTGATGACGGCTCCGATACCGAGCATTCCTTCGTACTGTTCTTCGTGGTCCTACGACCATCCCCAGCCACGAACTTGTCTAAATCCACCGTCAGGTCCGAGCCTGGCATCTGCCTGCGGCCCATAAAACGATCGGGATTGACCGAACTGAGGAACATACTGGCCGCATGCGGATTCATCGCAGCCAGTATCGTCTTACGCGCGCCCGGCGGACATCCCGAACCGGCTGCGGCAGGCGATACACGTTCAGACCCAGGACCTCTGCACTCCGGATTTTGTTGGGACATTCTCACCGCCGCTAGAGGACAGAAAAACATTTCTGAAACAACTACGGATCAGGTCATCACTTTACTTGCCAGCGGAACGAGTGAGTGGGAGGCTGCGGTGACCGACACACTCAGCCCCAAGGATGCGGTTCTGATGGCACGGTATGGGATGTACATACATCCTTTGATCAATCTGTGCCAGCATCACGGTCTGGACGTGCGGATCATCGGGAGCCCCTGGAGCAGCAGAGCGCCGGCGGAGAAGTTTGCCGATGCTCTGGCAGCAGACACGGACCATGAGATCAAGGCAGTCCTGGTCACCCATAACGAAACAGTCCCCTGGGTGCGCTCGGACATGGCAGCGAAGCGCAGGGCGATGGATGCCAGTGTCGAACCTGCGATCCTGTTCGTGGATTGCACCAACTCGCTTCCCTCAATGCCGTTCGACTATGATGACTAGGGCATCGATATCGCTTTGCCGGCATCGCAAAAGGGCTTCCTTCTAGCGACAGGTTTGCAATTCTCTGCGTCGACCCTGAGGACTTTAACAGCAATACCCGACTGAATATGCCTTCAACGCGGATGGCGTCAGTTTTAGCATCCGGCTGGGCGAGATGAATGGCAAGGCCTTCCGCATCTGCGATCTGGGCAACCTGACGGACGTTATGGTGCTGTCCGGCCTCGCTAGGATCAAAATGACCATGGCCGATCTGAACTAACCTATCGAACCGGGCGGCGTAAAAAAGAGATTTATCTTGAACGCGCTAACCACTGTCGGCTGCCTGACGCTCTCCTAATTTCACGAGGCGAATGAGCGGATCGAACCCCATTTCAACCGCACACCTGCCCTGCGGTCCGACTATCCGGATGAGCTAACCGGCGCGCAACGATTCTTCAAAAGCGAGAACTATCAGGAGGCCGGGGCCTTCAATGAGCGGTCTCATCTGAGTGGTCCAAACTGGTTTTTGTGTGTGATTGGCCTCAGTTCTATCAGGATGTCGGTTTCAGGGGCCGGTGGGCGGCAGCCCAATGCACTTCGCATTTTTTTACTATGTGTTTCCCTAATAATTCGATCAGAAATTGAGCCTCGAGCAATCTGTAGATGGTCACGCAATATCCGTTCTCCCGAAGTGCCCCTGGTTCTATGCAAGCGATCATTGCGCAGGCGGCGGCGATCCAATTTCGGACAGCATGTGCAACGAATTCAGGGCCATTGTCCGACTGGAGGAAGGCGGGAGCGCCACGCAGGATGAACAGGTCTGAAAGAACATCAATTACATCAGTGGAGTTCAGCCTGCGCTTCAACTGGTTCGCCAGACATTCCCGGCTGTGTCCATCAAGGACATTTTTATTGCGGAACACCTTCCCATCATCTGACCGGCAATGAACGAAACCATGTGTCCAGACTTAGTTTCGATACTCTGGCCGTAATCCGACGGTAGCCATTGCAACCATATTGTCTCGCCGGCTCGATCGCATCGGCAACCAACCGATCCTCATCTGCTTGGTCTCTTGGAACATACACCTTTGTCGAACAATGTTGCCCCATAACATGGCAGGCCCTGCGTTCAGACTCTTTTAACTGGCTGCGCACATGATCGATGCAAGCGCGACGACGAGCGGGGCTCAGAATTTTCCCTTCGCAGCTTCCCTTAAGATCAACTTGTCGAGCGCCGGTCTCAAATCCAATCACCTCAACCTGTCATTCCCCAGCTGAAGGCACTTCAGTTCCATCAGTTGATCTTCACCCATTCCACCATATTGTTTACACCAGCGTTAATAAGTTTGATCCACAACTCCGATCTGTCCGATCGCGTCCAGTCGGGACTTATCCTGCCCTATCGGCACCTCAACTTGCCTTACCTTCAAGACAATCCCTTCGAGCTGCGGTCGCTTGTTTGCCATTCTTGGTCCTCCGTTTACGAAACACAGCGGTGGACCAATTCAGTTTGGAGGCTAAAGCACCGGCACAAAAGGCAAGCATATGGTCGACATCGCACCAGTGGCGCACGCCTCTGTATTCGCCGACGAGGCCGTCCAATCGATATCCATCAGCGAGGCACAACATGTCGTCGGCAGCGGTGACCTGAAGGCCGCGCAAGTTACCCCACCGACGCGGTCATCGGCCGCGATCGCCCCGGACGGACAAGCTAGGGTGAGATCATCCTGTTTGATGGAACCGGCGTCGGGCTAAAGGGCCTAACCATCGCCTCCGGTGCCGCGCGTTTTGCGGATGCGACAGGCCCGGCGCTGCGCGCCACACTCTGAAACGAAAAAGCGCACCTCCAACGGGGCGCGCTTGCTCAACGGGTATATCGGGGTATTAGCCCCGGATCACCTTGGAGAACTGATCGAAGATCGGTTCGTTCGAACAGATCACCTCACCATCCTCCAGCACGCTGCCTTCAGAGTTCAGGGCTTGCACAAAGCCGCCGGCCTCTTTCACGATGATGATCCCTGCAGCCACGTCCCAGGCGTTCAACCGACGTTCCCAGAACCCTTCATAGCGACCCGCGGCCACATAGGCCATGTCCAGCGCCGCAGCGCCCCAACGGCGCACACCGGCGCACACGGGCATCAGGCGGGCCAGATCCTGCAGCGTGGCAGGCAGGTCCGAACGGCCACCAAACGGCAGGCCAGTCGAGAAGATCGATTCGATCATGCGATGACGGCCCGAGACACGAATTCGGGTGTCGTTCATCCATGCGCCTTCGCCTTTTTCAGCGAAGAACATCTCGTCCTTGGCGGCGTCGTAGATCACACCGGCGACAATCTTGCCCTTGTGCTCCAGCGCGATCGAGATCGCCCAATGCGGCAGGCCGTGCAGGAAGTTTGTAGTGCCGTCCAGCGGGTCAACGATCCAGCGGCGGGTCGGATCTTCGCCAGCGATGGAACCGCCCTCTTCGGCCAGCCAGCCGTAGGTCGGCCGCGCGCCCAGCAGTTCCTCTTTCAGGATTTCCTCGGCTGCAATATCTGCCTTGGAGACAAAGTCACCCGCGCCTTTCATCGACACCTGAAGGTTCTCGACTTCGCGAAAATCCTTGACCAACGAACGCCCCGCCTTACGCGCGGCCTTGATCATGATGTTGAGGTTTGCACTGCCTACCATTGTCCAACGGCTCCTGTTCGGTCAAACCGCGCGTATACTGGGGCAATGCGCCCTTGCCAAGAGGAATGATGCGCATAGCAGATCCGCATTTCGCACCTATCGCTTCTGTAGTTTGCGCGCCTCGGTTCCCGCCAGTTCGATTAACTTTTGCACGTAGGGTTTTTCAAGATCTTCGGTGCGCACCGCAGCGTAAAGCCTGCGGGTGATTCCATCTTTTGTCAGCGGGCGGGTGACGTAGTCGGAATTGTACTTTACTTCGCGCACGACCCAATCGGGCAGCACTGAAACACCCCGGTTCGACGCCACCAGCAACAGGATTACCGCAGTCAGTTCGACCTGTCGGATCGCGGCAGGTTCGACCCGTGCGGGGATCAGCAACTGGCTGAAGATATCCAGACGGGTGCGTTCGACCGGATAGGTGATCAGGGTTTGGCCACGGAAATCCTCGGCCTCAATGAAATCCTTCTGCGCCAAAGGATGCGACGAAGCCGCAACAAAAACCGCGTCATAGTCGAACAGTTCGATGAACTCGACGCCCGGCAGATCCTCGGGATCGGATGAGACGACCAGATCGACCTCTTCCTTCTGCAATGCGGGCAACGCATCAAAAGCAAGGCCCGGACGGATATCGACATCTACATCGCCCCAGGATTTACGGAAGGACTCCAGCACCGGAAACAGCCATTCAAAACAGGCGTGGCATTCGATAGCGATATGCATTCGCCCGGTGCGGCCATCGCGCAGCGACGAAAACTCCTGCTGCGTCGCTTCGACCTGCGGCAGAATCTGTTCCGCCAACCGCAACAGGCGCAACCCTGCCGCCGACAGCTTCATCGGCTTGGACCGGCGCAGAAACAACTCGACCCCGGCTTGATCCTCTAACCCTTTGATTTGATGACTTAAAGCCGATTGCGTAATATTCAACTGGTCCGCCGCACGGGCCAGGCCACCGCATTCATGAATAGCTTTGATCGTACGCAGGTGGCGAAATTCAATGTGCATTGCAATGTGACTCATGTTGTTCTTGAGTAATATGAGTTTGTCTCACAATGCGGAAACTGGCACAAGTGTTTCAGTTTGGACCTGTGAGGCAACTATGACAAAACCAGAAATCTCATTCGAGTTCTTCCCTCCGCAATCTCTTGAGGCGTCGTTCCGCCTCTGGGACACGGTTCAGACTCTGGCACCTTTGGAGCCGCGTTTTGTCTCGGTCACCTATGGTGCAGGGGGCACAACGCGAGAGTTGACGCGCGAGGCAGTGGCGACGCTGCACAAGTCGTCTGGCCTGCAGGTAGCCGCGCATCTGACTTGCGTTGACGCTTCACGCCAAGAGACACTTGAAATCGCGGATACCTTCGCACGAGCCGGAGTACAGAGTATTGTTGCCCTGCGAGGCGACCCGCCCAAAGGCCAGGATCGCTTCCAACCACACCCAGAAGGGTTTGCCAATTCGGTTGAATTGATCGAGGCGCTGTCGGAAACCGAGATGTTCAGCATTCGCGTTGGGGCATATCCCGACAAGCACCCGGAAGCGCGTGATTTTGCGGCGGATGTTGACTGGCTCAAGGCCAAGCTGGACGCCGGTGCGGACGAAGCACTGACTCAGTTCTTCTTCGAAGCCGAGACGTATTTCCGGTTCCGCGACGCCTGCGAAAAGGCTGGCATCGACAAGCCCATCGTGCCCGGCATCCTGCCGATCGAGAACTGGAAAGGTGCCCGCAACTTTGCGCGCCGGTGTGGGACACATATTCCCGACTGGATCGAACACGCCTTTGAAAAGGCGGTACGCGACGATCGTGAAGATCTGCTGGCCACCGCCCTGTGTACTGAGCTGTGTTCCGACCTGATCGATGGCGGCGTGGACAAACTGCATTTCTACACGCTGAACCGGCCAGAGCTGACACGTGACGTGTGCTTTGCGCTGGGTATCACGCCACGGGCCGAACTGCAGAACGTCGCCTGAGTCTTCCTGTTAGTTACCTTCGCCCGGATCCCGCTCAGGCTCCGGGCTTTTTTCGTGGGATTGCGGCGCGTTTGGCGGCCGCAGCTCATGCGAGAACAATAGTCTTCTCTGGGGCAAACTGTCCCTTGAGCCGCAATAAATTTTCGCAAAATTTGACAAAACCCTGCGCCTCCTCAAACTGAGGTTGTTGTGTTTGTTTAAAGAGTTACTTGGGCATGGAGCCAGTTGAGAAGATAAATGCACGCGCTGATGCATTGGCGGCTCTGGGATTGGACCAGACAGCAAGTTCCGACGATATCCGGGATGCCTGGCGCCACATCGCATTTCGCGCTCATCCAGATCATAGAAATGGCGACTGCACCCGTTTTGCACGTGCCAAAGAGGCGTATGACTTTCTGCGCCGCGAAGGACTGACCACCAAAGGGAAAACCGCCGGCGCGCCCCGACGGCCGAAGTTGCGCAAACGCGTGATCGAACTGGAAAGCACCGACATAGACGCCTGTCGCGTATTGCTTAACACCGCTCTGGCACACAGCCCGGACGGTGCCGATCCAAACCCAGACCCACACGGCATCGCAGAAGCGGACCATGTCCCTGATGCGGTCGGTTTCTATGGCCGTCATCTGACTTATTTCGTTCCGACCCCGGTGCAGGAAGGGTCGAACCGTGTGGCGCTGCCGACCTCGTTTCTGGCTGCAGCCCGGCGATTGGAAACCGAAGTGCTAAGCTTTCAGTCCAATGATTCCGGCGCGGGTGAGGTCGTGGTTCCGGAAACGATCACAGCACGAAAATTCCCCGGAGCAAAAAGCGTGCGCATCAAGTTTGATGCGGATCAGCAAATGCGGGATGACTTTTGGCTGGCCAGCTGAATGGAAAAAACCCGGCCTTGTGAAGACCGGGCTTATCTTTGACCAGTGTCGGTTTAGTTCGCAACCGGACCTTCCGAGGTGAATTTTGGAATAACGCTTGTCGATGCGCCATCGGCTTCGATCCCCGGCCAGTTTCCTTCAGCAAGATTGATATTCCCAGGGACATCCTCTTCCCAGAACCCGACAACAACATCCGTAATGTTCAGGTACAGTTTGTCATCAACGATCCGCCACAGGTTCGGGTTCGCCGGAACCTTACCGCCTTTCGAGACGCCATAGGCACAGTGGCCATCGTATTGCGGTGCGTAATAAGCCGGGTTTTCAAGGAACTTGTCGCGGTTCTCTTGAGACGAAAACGCCCAGGTCGCACCGTTGTAATCCGCCGTGATATCCGCATGGCCGCGCACCGCTTCGGGCTGGGACTGGCCAACTGGCACCTGATCCAGTCCGCGATAGGCGACTACGTCATAACCTGACACGGCAAAGCCGGTGCCGTCCACATATTGATCCCCGGCAAAAGCCGGAGCGGCAAGGGTCAGAGCAGTCGCGAAAGTCAGGGCAAAGCGTTTCATAGGGTCAATCCTTTTGTCCTTTGGGTATGGCGTTGCAGAGAGAATAGGTATTTTCGCTCCGATGGGCAGTCCTGCTCGCGCCGCTGTGAGGTCGGATGAAAAAACGTGAGAAGTTCGCCCCCGATTGTTACAAAACCTCTTTCACATCCGGGGTTGGACTCGGGGCATTGCAACATTAGCTGTTATGGCGGACGGACAATTCACTTGAACTTTGCTGAGAAAGACGACAGATGACCGAGCAATCCCCATATACGCCCCCCGAAGTCTGGACATGGGATAGCGAAAGCGGTGGCCAATTTGCCAATATTAACCGCCCCATCGCTGGTGCTACCCATGACAAGGACCTGCCAGTCGGACGCCATCCGCTGCAGTTGTATTCGCTGGCGACCCCGAATGGTGTCAAAGTGACCGTCATGCTGGAGGAGCTGTTGGCGCTGGGTCATGAAGGTGCTGAATACAATGCATGGCTGATCAATATCGGCGAGGGCGACCAGTTCGGCTCGGGCTTTGTCGAGGCGAACCCGAACTCGAAAATCCCCGCGCTGTGGGATCGCTCGGGTGACGCGCCTGTGCGCGTTTTCGAAAGCGCTTCGATCCTGTTCCACCTGGCCGAGAAATTCGACGCCTTCCTGCCGAAATCCGGCCACAAGCGGACTGAGGTGATGAACTGGGTCTTCTGGCAGATGGGCAGCGCGCCCTATCTGGGCGGAGGGTTCGGCCACTTCTACGCGTACGCGCCCGAGAAATGGGAATACCCGATCAACCGCTTCGCCATGGAAGCCAAGCGTCAACTGGACGTTCTGGACCGTCAACTGGCCGAGAACACCTATATCGCGGGTGAAGACTATACCATCGCTGACATGGCGATCTGGCCCTGGTATGGCCAGCTGGTTCTGGGCCGTCTGTACAGCGCGGCCGAGTTCCTGGATGTAGAGTCCTATAAAAATGTGATGCGTTGGGCCAAGGCCGTCGATGCGCGCCCTGCAGTTCAGCGGGGTCGTATGGTCAACCGCGCGTTTGGTGAGCCGCACACTCAGCTGCACGAGCGCCACGACGCCAGCGACTTTGAAACCCGCACGCAGGACAAACTCGAAGCCGCCGCAGAATAACAACACGCGGCCCCGCGACCCAACGGGTTGCGGGGTTTGCCTATTTCAGAATTGGCGGCTTGTCCGGGTCGCGGCCCGGTGTGATCTGTTGAACTACCCTTTGTTCGGGCTGCGGCAGGTCAAACTTCAGACCGACTCGTGCCAATACCGCCGCGGCGGGGTCATGCGGGCCAAAGAACCCGACATCCATCGCCCCGGCCTCGATACCGGAAAAGGTCAGCGCCTCCGAAGCTGCTTTGGCCAGCGCAGGCTCGGCCCCCTCAACCGCGCCGACAATGCCCAGCAGATGGCCAGCGCCTCCATCCTCTGATATAGTTCCAACCAGAAACGCGGCCTCGGCCAAGCCAGCGGCGGTGGCCAGCTTCGTGTCCAGCGCTTTCAGCAAGTCATCCGGTAGGCCGGTCGGAGGCAGGAATTCGGCCAGACGTTGCTGCACCTCTTCCGGCGCATGTTCCAGAGTTGTAGCCAGCCAGCCCAGCGCTTCGGCCGGGATCAGCATCGAGGACGGCGCGACCTCTAGGTTCAGCCCAAGACCGACCTCCTGCCCCGCCAGCATCCCGGACAGAACCCGCCCCGAAAGCGCCACGTAGGGCACCGGGCGTTCGGCAAAGCGGGCCAGCCGGTCCTCGCGGTCGAAGGCCAGAACGAACCGGCCATCGGCGACATCGAACAGCTCGGGCGTGATGTTTTCACCCTGTGCCTCTTCGGCCAGCAACAAAAACAGTTCGCTGTCAGCGAGCCGTTCGAAGAAGCGCAACCGCGCTACGTCGTCCTGTCGATTGGCTTCCATAGCGGCGTGGGCGGTATCAAGGGCGGTTGTGTCAGTCATTCAGAACCTCTTGCACCCGCGCGCGCAGAACCGGCAACAGTTCGGCCTCGAACCACGGGTTTTTCTTCAACCATGCCGTATTCCGCCAGGACGGATGAGGCAAGGGAAAGACCTGCGGCGCATAGTCTTGCCAGCGCTGCACCGTATCCGTAACCGAACCGCGTGCACCAAGGTGATACTTGTGCGCGTGCCCACCGACCAGAATGGTCAACGGTACCTGCCCCAGCTCGTCCATCACCCTGTTGTGCCACGTTCGCCCACAGACCGGCGGAGGCGGCAGGTCGGCTTTGCGTTCGTTATACCCCGGAAAGCAGAACGCCATCGGCACGATCGACACACGGGCACGGTCATAGAACACCGCCGCATCGATCCCCAGCCAGTCGCGCAAGCGGTCACCGGACGGGTCGGTGAACGGACGGCCCGAGGCATGGACCCGCGCGCCTGGCGCCTGCCCTGCAACCAGCAGCGGGGTGCCGTGTCGAAACCAGACCACTGGGCGCGGTTCATGCGCGGTTTGCGTGGCCCGAAATCTGTCCGCGCAGATGCGACAGGCTTCAATCTCTTTCTGCAGCGAATTCATCAGATCGCAAGATTCCCTGTATCAAACTGGTTGACGGTCGAAGTGAAAGATAGTCAACGCGTTGCCCCGGTCCAACCGATGCATTAGTCACAGTGCCGATTGGTCGCTTTCACGCGCATTGATCATTTGTTTCGTAATTCGACATAATGTAGCCAACATGGATCGGTAAGTTTTCCGTTCCTTCACCGGCCGGATCGGTGCAACAAACGCAAGAGCAGCAGGCTTTGAATGCTTGAGTTCGAGAATGTCAGCAAGTCCTTCTGGACCGGGACACGCCGCAAGGTGATCCTGGACCGGGTCTCGTTCCGGATTGAGCTTGGCCGATCCATTGGCATTCTGGCCCCCAATGGCACCGGCAAGACCACGCTGATCAACATGATGGCCGGACTGGAAAAACCCGACGAGGGTGTAATCCGCAAATCCTGCCGAATCTCGTTCCCAATGGGGTTCTCCGGCGGCGTGGCAAAGAAACTTTCCGCCCTGGAAAATGCCCGCTACATCGCGAAAATCTATGGAATGGACCCTGATTATGTCGAAGCGTATTGTAAATGGCTCTGTGGCCTGGGTGAATACTTCGACCAACCGCTTGGAACCTATTCATCCGGTATGCGGGCACGCTTTACATTTGCCCTGATGTTGGCGTTGGATTTCGACATGTACCTGATTGACGAAGGGATGCCGGCAACAACGGATGTGGAATTCAACCGAAAGGCGGGCGACATATTGAAAGAGCGGTTGCGCACCACGACCCTGGTCATTGTATCGCACAGCCCCACCGTTCTTGAGAAATTTGCACAGCAGGCTGCCGTTCTTCTGGACGGCCAGCTTTACATGTTCGAAACCTTGGAAGAGGCACGACAGCTATATGACTACCAAGCCCAAGGCTAAGAAATATCGCTGGCGACGCGACCGTCAGGGCGCGAGCTCAGCGGCCGCGCGTGCCGATGCTATTTCGCGCATCAGAAAAGCAACACAATCACCTGAGGTTGCAAATGATCCTCAGCCCTCGACCGATATCGATGCGATCAAGCGCGAGGGCCTGACCGGGCGGCAACTGCGTGTAGCGCGGCGCCTGGCCCAGAAAAACGGCCTTGCGGCGACGTCGGATTACGACGCGGTGCGACTGCTGCGTCAAAAGGGCATCGACCCCTTCGAGAGAGCCAATCTGCTGGACTTGGCGGCCGAAAAAAAAGATGTGGAAGACAAGGCTAGGGACAAAATCACCATCCAGCTGCCGCAGACGGTCAAGGAAACGCCCCAAACCCTGCCGGGCCCCGAGTTGAGCCCTGCGGAACGGCGCAATCTGGAAATCGGTGAAATCCAAAAGGACATCGCACGCCGACGCAGACGCAAACTGTTTGCGCTTTTTGCTCGGCTGGCGGTGTTTGTTCTGCTTCCGACCGTGATCGTCGGCGTATATTTCTACCGGGTAGCGACACCGATGTACGCAAGCGACTCGGCCTTTTCGATCCTGCAGGCAGATGGCGGTGGCGCGTCCTTTGGCGGGTTCCTGGCAGGCACCCAATACGCCACTGCGCAAGACTCGGTCGCCACACAGGAGTTTCTGGAATCCAAAGACGCGCTGGTTCGGCTTGAGAACGACACCAATTTCTCGGAGATTTTCAAGCAGGAGTGGATAGACCCGATTCAGCGCCTGCCTCAGAACGCGACGCTGGAGGATACCTATAAACTGTACAAACGGATGATCACCATCGGGTATGACCCAAGTGACGGCATCATCCGTATGGAGGTAGCGGCCCCACGCCCGGAAATATCGGTCGAGCTGTCCTCTCTTCTGCTGTCCTACGCCGAGGAAACCATCAACGGTTTGACGGAATTGAAGCGCGAAGACCAGATGCGCGATGCCCGGGCCGGATTTGAACTGGCGCAGGAAGAACGTAGGAAAGCGCAGGAACAATTGATCGAGTTGCAGCTGCAGGGGGCAGTGCTGGACCCGGAAAACGTCCTGGCCGGCCTGCGGGCGCGGATCAATGCGATCGAAATCGAGTTGCAGGAAAAGGAACTGCAGCTGGCGGCCCTTCTGGACAACCTGCGGCCGAACCAGGCCAAGGTTGACGGTGTCCGCGCGGACATCAAACGGCTTGAGGTCGTATTGGCTGAGCTGAACGAAGAAATGCTGGACGTTTCGGCGGGCGAAAACTCCTTGGCGCGATTGAGTGTACGGATTCAGATGGCCCAGGCCGATCTTGTGGCACGCGATATGATGCTGCAAACCGCAATGGAGCAGATGGAAACCACGCGTACCGAGGCAAACCGCAAAGTGCGTTACCTGACTGTTTCGGTGAACCCCGTCGCCAGCGAAGAACCGACCTATCCGCGCAAGTTCGAAAATACGATTTTGGCTTTCCTGTTGTTTGCTGGTATCTACCTGATGATCTCGCTTACCGCGTCAGTCCTTCGTGAACAGGTATCCTCGTAAGACACATGAAACATGTAAAAATCTCCGATCTCACGGTCGGTAATGATCTGCCTCTGACGATCATTGCCGGTCCCTGCCAGCTTGAAACCGCGGATCATGCCCAGATGATCGCCGGCAAAATGAAAGAGGCCTGCGATGCCGCCGGTGCGCAGTATGTCTTCAAGGCCTCTTATGACAAAGCCAACCGGACATCATTGTCCGGCGCGCGCGGTATGGGGATTGATGCCGGGCTGAAGGTTCTGGACGACATTCGTAAAACGATGGGCATTCCGGTTCTGACCGACGTTCACACCGAGGCCCAGTGCGCCATTGTAGCCGATGCGGTTGATGTACTGCAGATCCCTGCTTTCCTGTGCCGCCAAACCGATATGCTTCTGGCTGCGGGCAACACCGGTGCTGTGATAAACGTCAAGAAGGGTCAGTTTCTTGCCCCGTGGGAAATGCCAAACATCGTGGCCAAGATCGAAAGCACCGGGAACACGAAAATCCTGCTGACGGAACGCGGCTCGTCGTTTGGATACAATACGCTGGTTGCCGACATGCGTTCGCTGCCGCAGATGGCCCAAACAGGTTACCCGGTGGTGATGGACGCCACTCATTCGGTGCAGCAACCGGGTGGGCAAGGCGGCTCGTCCGGTGGGCAGAGGGAGTTCGCTCCGGTCATGGCGCGGGCTGCGGTGGCTGTTGGTACTGGCGCTGTGTTCATGGAAACGCATCAGGACCCGGACAACGCGCCTTGCGATGGTCCGAACATGATCTATCTGGACCAAATGCCTCAATTAATTGACACATTGATGCGCTTTGATGCATTGGCCAAAGCCAACCCAATTCAGATTTAATTAAGAGCGATAGTATGACCAAACCCATTCCCGAGGTGACCCCGAACACCTGGAGCTTTCTGCGCGACGCGATGATCAAACCTACGGGATTTCGCGAATACGACGCCCGCTGGAAATACCCCGAAGAGATCAACCTGCCTGGCATGACGGCTTTGGGTCTGGGCCTGGGCACACAGATGCGCAGACGCGGGATCGAGCCTGTGATCGCAGTCGGCAACGACTATCGCGACTATTCTCTGGCGATCAAGAACGCGCTGATCCTGGGCCTGATGCAGGCCGGTATTCAGGTCAAGGATATCGGCCCGGCGCTTAGCCCCATGGCTTATTTCGCGCAGTTCCATCTGGATGTGCCCGCGGTCGCCATGGTCACGGCCAGCCACAACCCGAACGGCTGGACGGGCGTCAAAATGGGCTTTGACCGCCCTCTGACCCACGGCCCGGACGAGATGTCGGAACTGCGCGATATCGTTCTGAACGGCGAAGGTGTTCCGCACGAGGGCGGCTCGTACGAATTCGTCGATGGCGTGAAAGAGGCTTACATCGCCGATCTGGTCGGGGACTTCAAGATGTCCCGCCCGCTCAAGGTTGTATGCGCAACCGGCAACGGCACGGCCTCGGCCTTTGCCCCTGAGATTTTCGAACGGATGGGCGTTGAAGTGGTGCCAAGCCACAACCGGCTGGATTACAATTTCCCCAACTACAACCCCAACCCCGAAGCCATGGAGATGTTGCACGACATGGCCGGTACCGTGAAATCCAGCAACGCCGATCTGGCGCTGGGGTTTGATGGTGACGGCGACCGCTGCGGCGTGGTGGATGACGAGGGTGAAGAGATTTTTGCCGACAAGGTCGGCGTGATCATGGCCCGCGATCTGGCCAAGCTGTATCCCAACGCGACCTTCGTGGCCGACGTGAAATCGACTGGCCTGTTCGCCAGCGACCCCGAGTTGCAGGCGCATGGCGTCAAGGCGGACTACTGGAAAACCGGTCACAGCCACATGAAGCGCCGGGTCAAGGAAATCAACGCTCTGGCCGGGTTCGAGAAATCGGGACATTATTTCCTGGCCGAGCCGATCGGGCGCGGTTACGACTGCGGCATGCGGGTCGCAGTTGAAATCTGCAAGCTGATGGATCGCAATCCGGACAAGAGCATGTCGGACCTGCGCAAGGCGCTTCCGAAAACCTGGTCGACCCCGACCATGTCTCCCTATGCCGCCGACACCGAAAAGTACGACATTCTCAAGCGACTGGTGGACAAGCTGGTCGCCAAGGCGGACGCTGGCGAGGCGTTTGCGGGTCGCGCGATCAAGGAGGTCGTCACCGTCAACGGCGCGCGGGTCATTCTGGACAATGGCAGCTGGGGTCTGGTGCGCGCGTCTTCGAACACACCCAACCTAGTTGTGGTCTGCGAAAGCAGCGACAGTGAAGACGAAATGCGTGCCATCTTCGCCGATATCGATGCCGTGATCCGTACCGAACCCGGCGTCGGCGATTACGACCAGACTATCTGATCCGAAACAGAATTGGGGCGCCTGCGGGCGCCCCGTTTTAGTCTCCGCCCAATAGTTTGAGCAGGCCTTTCCTGGCCTCTTCTTCCAACTTGTTTTTCAAAGCGTCCTCGGCACTTTCGGTGTCGGTCACCACGGTGCCCAGTTCATCGCTGACCTTGTCCAGCACCTTTTGCTTGGCATCGTCTTCCAGATCCTTGAGTTGCCCCTCGGCTGCGGCTTCGATCACTTTGGTCAGGTCAGGCTTTATGGACGGATCGCTCCACGGTCCTACAACACGAACCGGTACCGACAGGCCCTGCCCGGAATTGGCCCTGAGAGCGGTAGGCGTGAACAGATAGTCAATCGTTTGCGCCCCTATATTGACCTGCCCGGTTCCGTCCGCCCTGAAATTATCCAGCGACATCAACAAGTCATTATTGGTCAGAATACCCCGATCGATGATGAAGCTGGCTGTCAGACTGTTGAACACCGTCGTCCCGCCGGCCCCCTTGCCCCGCCCCATCAGGCGGTCCAGGTCAAAGCCCGAAATTACACCCTGTCCTACATTCAGGCTACCTTGGCCGCTGAGGGATCGCATAATTTGGTCCTCGGTCTGCCCGACGCCCAAAAACTCGAACTCACCTGAAGCTGCACCCGTCAAACGGTTTATCCCGGCCACTGCGGACAGGGCTTGTTGCAGGTCGATGCCTTGGGCGTTCAGCTTACCGCCGACGGACAGACCGTTCCTGTTATTGGCAACCACCTGCCCGTTCACCTGACCCGCAAACATAGTGGCCGGACTCATCCGCAGCACCGCCCGGGACCGATCAAGGCTGAGCGTCAGGTCACTTGGCCCCAACGTCAGCTCTGGTACGGCAATGGATGAAGCCGTCAGGCGGATCTCTCCATTCGCCAAGGCCAAGGCTGAAGCATCGATTGGATCGGTTGACCAACCGCTTTCCGGCGTTGAAGTCTTACCGGATCCACCCCCGGTCGATGCAGGTGCGTCGTTGTAGCGGGACAGGTCGATATCGCCGCCCTTCAGCCGTGCTGTGATTTTGGGTGGATCCGAAATCTCGATATCTGCCTCACCGGTGAATCGGTTGTGATCCAGCTGCGCCACCAAATTTCGCAACGATATCCGGCCATCACCCGTATAGGTCATATGCCCTGACACATCGGCGGCACGACCCAACCCCAGTGGCACACCAACACCGTCCTGCCCGAATGCGGCCAGCATCTTTTCTGTACTTTTGGTCTTAACCTCCAGATTGCCGTCCATCTCACCTGCAATGTTGACGCGGCCGTCAAACCCGAACTCCCCTCCCGGCGCTGTCAGGGCCAGTTGCAGCGGCGTTACAGCGCCCGAGGCATAGGAGGGCAGATCCGGGATTTCCAAATTCACCTTCACCTTGCCGCCCGGAACGGCCATCCGCGCCTCTATTATCATAGGTGCCGTTGGGTCAGGCCAGTTGGCAGACAGATCAACATTCGAAAAATCATACGTCGTCGTGCCATCCTCGATATAAAGAAGGCGCGCGTTGGTCAGTTCCAAGCGGTCCAGAGTCACCACCCCTTGCGAAGTCGCTTCGGAAGATGCAGTGCCGCCACCAGAGGTCGGCTGAGGGCTTGGGGCGCTTAGCTCCCAATTCCCACGCCCGTCTGACAGTTCCAACCGTAGGACCGGCTTGGCTGCAATGACTCGTCGTATCCGGAAATCACCATTCCACAATCCGGCAGCATCAACCCCAACCGCCAGGCTTTCGGCACTGAGCATCGGGTCCGGCCCTGCCCAAGGCGCATTGCCGAACGTAACAGGGCCGGTCTCAACCCCCAGAACCGGCCAAAAAGACAGGTTAACATCCCCGGACAGGGTCAACTCGCGGCCCGTCTCCTTTTTGACCTGTTCTACCAGGATCGCGGCCAGCTTGTCGCCCGGCATCAGCAACAATACGCCGATGACAAGGCCGAAGGCGATCACAAACAGGAATAGAATGCGCAACAGCCACTTCATTTTTCTGCTCTCCGCTTATTGGGCATGCGTTGAAAAGATCATTCAAAGCCTAGCCCCCATTTGCAAGGGGAAGCTTTCCCCACTATATGCCGCGCCATGAGCTCGAACCCTCCAAACCTCCGCCCCGACCTGGCACCTACTGCCCGGATCACCGACACGCCGCGCCTGAACCAGCCGACCATTGGTATGGTGTCACTGGGTTGCCCCAAGGCGCTGGTCGATAGCGAGCGGATTCTGACCCGCCTGCGGGCAGAAGGATACGGTATTTCGCCGGATTACTCCGGGGCTGATGCCGTGATTGTGAACACTTGCGGGTTCCTCGACAGCGCAAAGGCTGAATCTCTGGATGCTATTGGTGAAGCTTTAGTGGAAAACGGCAAGGTCATCGTGACCGGATGTCTGGGGGCCGAGCCGGATTACATCCGCGAACATCATCCCCGTATCATGGCCGTGACGGGGCCACATCAGTACGAACAGGTACTGGATGCTGTACACATCGCTGTTCCACCCGACCCAGACCCCTTCGTGGACCTGCTGCCCGCCGCCAGCGTGCAACTGACCCCGCGCCATTACAGCTACCTAAAAATCTCCGAGGGCTGTAACCACAAGTGCAAGTTCTGCATCATCCCGGACATGCGCGGCAAACTGGTCAGCCGTCCGGCTCATGCGGTGCTGCGCGAGGCTGAAAAGCTGGTCGACAATGGCGTGCGTGAATTGCTGGTGATCTCGCAGGACACCTCGGCCTATGGGCTCGACCGCAAATACGATGTGAACCCGTGGAAAGACCGTGAGGTGCGCAGCCACATCACGGATCTCGCGCGTGAGCTTGGGCAACTCGATGCCTGGGTCCGGTTGCATTACGTCTACCCCTACCCGCATGTACGCGAGTTGATTCCGCTGATGGCGGATGCGGGCAGCAACATCCTGCCCTATTTGGATATTCCCTTTCAGCACGCCCACCCGGACGTGCTAAAGCGCATGGCCCGCCCTGCTGCGGCCGCCAGGACGCTGGACGAAATCGCCGCGTGGCGCGCGACTTGCCCCGACATCACCTTGCGGTCGACCTTCATCGTTGGCTATCCCGGCGAGACCGAAGCCGAGTTCCAGACCCTTCTGGACTGGATGGACGAGGCGCAACTGGATCGTGTGGGGTGCTTCCAATACGAAAACGTGGATGGTGCGCGGTCGAACGACTTGCCTGATCACGTTCCGACCGAGGTCAAGCAGGATCGTTGGGAAAGGTTCATGGAAAAGGCGCAAGCAATCTCTGAGGCCAAGCTGGCCGCAAAGGTTGGCCGGACGATCAATGTAATCGTGGACGAGGTCGATGACGAGTCCGCCACCTGCCGGACCAAGTCGGACGCGCCCGAAATTGATGGCAATCTGTTCATCGACGAAGGCTTTGAAACCCTCAAACCCGGCGATATCGTCTCGGTCGAGGTCGATGAGTCCGGCGAATACGACCTGTGGGGCAAACTGGTCTGATCCATTCACCCTGTCTGTACAAAGCGTGAGCCAAGTTTATTGGCGTTTACAACGCGATTCGTGGATGATGAAAGGACATTCCGCCTTGTGTGAAGGAGGGTTCGATGTCCTGTCCGCGCCCCTTCGGCCTGAAATGCATAGCAGCGATCCTTGCCGCCCAGCTTTGTCCTGTGCCCGCCATTGCCGATAGCGTCAGCTCGGGCGGGTTCATTATCATCGGCTCCAAACAGCTGAGCCTTCATCTTCGCAGCAAGCACCACGTGCATAGATTCTATGGCGCGCCCAAGGCTTACCATTCCAAGGCCAGGGTTCATCAACCTAAGGCCAAGATTTATCATCACAAGGCGAAACCCAAGGTCTACTACCAAAAGACCAAGCCCAAAGCGTATTACCTGAAACCGACGAAACGACACCACCGCTCGGCGCGAGGGTTCCCAAAGAGACACACCTCGCCTTACCACATTCCACAAAACTATGGCATTCAGCGGCGGGGTTACCGCTTTGGCTGGTAGGAAAGCTGCGGCTTGCCTCAGAAAAGGCTGACCAACCCGACTATCCAGGCCACCCCTGTGGCAACAGCCGTCAAGGCAACTGCTGCGCTGGCTGCGTCCTTTGCCTGACCGGCCAGTTCGCTGTGATCGGTTGAGGTGTGGTCAACGGCACGCTCAATCGCGGTGTTGAGCAATTCGGTCACCAGAACAAGCAGCCCCAAAGCCAGTATCAATGCGCGTAATCCATCGGCAAACGGCAACCACAGCGCCAATGCTGCGGACACAAGGTTCGCCCAGACCCACGACCGGAACGAGTATTCTGCATGCCATGTGGCGACGACGCCCTGCCAGCTCCAACGGGTGCGGTCCTTGAGACGGGTAAAAAATGTTCTCATCTGCCCTCGACTTTTTATGGCTGAAACAGAAACCGGAATAGTGCGCGGCAGACAAGAAAAAACCGCCCAACGGCGGCCATGTCGCTGATATTTGTGCGGGCGGCTTTGGCAATAAGCCGCCCGCGAAGTTCTTATTGAGCGACCGGGTTACAGACGGTCTGACCAGCTTCAGTCGTGGCCAACTCGGTCCCTGCCGGGCAGCTCGGCGTGCCGTATTTGTCATACTCAGGCGTGATGTATACCGGTGCCGGCTCTTCCTGCTGAGAGCAAGCAGCCAAAACAAGGGCAAATGCACCTACGGCAGCAAATTTTAGTTTCATGTCCGTCGTTCCTCTATTAATTTCCTGATATTGCCCAAGAATTCGGGGCCGGGTATAGAATAGGGCCTTGATGGTATTATTGCAACGAATTCAATCACAGGTTTGTGAGTAAAGGCGGAACCACGCTGGTAACCCCCTCAGAAACAGCGAATTAATGAGCAAAAGCTACCGTTTTCTACGCATCGGTCTACACTCTTGGGATTACATCAGCCAAAGACGGAGTAGCCCCATGTCAGACAGCCCCATCATCGCGCAAAAAGGCCCCTTCCCGGTCGAGGTAACCGAAGGAAAAAGCTATTTCTGGTGCGCGTGCGGCCAATCCAAACGGCAACCATTTTGCGATGGATCGCACAAGGGGACCGGCTTCGAACCGGTCAAGTACACCGCAGACAGCAGCAAAAAGGTCTTTTTCTGTGGGTGCAAACACAGCGCAAATCCACCGCTGTGCGACGGGACTCACTCCAAGGTCTGATCAGGACTTCAGCGCGTTCAACAGATCGGCATTGGCGCAGAAATCCGGGGCCGCGTGGGCCTCGGATTGTTGTTCAGACAACCAGATTGCGCATGGGCCACTGCAGTTCGATGCCCGGCAGCGTGTCACCAATTCAGCGTATCGATCCGGTGACAACCGACCTTCGGCCATTGCTTCGGTCAGCGAGATATTCATACACCTCGCCACAGACCGGCTGAGCCAAAAGTGTTTCTCAACATCTCCCAGAGCAACCCGTTTCATGCGTTTTCCTGCACTAGTCTTGCTTTGAGCGCCGAAAACCGTTGTCGGTTCTTACAGGTTTGCGGAGCGCCAGCAACGGTTTCATGTTGATCCAGCCAGTCGGGGCACCGGTTGGCCCAACTGCAGCCCCTACAATATTGAATCATCTCCGCCCAGTCCTGCTGGGTCAGGTGCCCTTTCTGGTGCGCCTCGACCATATCCGTTCCGGTCAACCGTCCCATATGCAGGACAAGACGCAGATGGGTCATGATCTCTCCGAGATGCGGCATCGAGTTCTCCGGTAGTTAGGTGGCAAGTTTACCGAGCAGTTCCTGGTTACGACAGTACTCCGGCGTTCGGGTCACCAAGGCGGGCTGGTTCAGAAAACGTAGGCAATGACCGGGGTTCGGGCAGTCCGAGCAATTCAGTACAGCGTCGGACAACTGGTCGATCGACACGTCGCCACCGATAGCCGCCTCTTGCAAATCCACCCCCAGTTTGGAGGCCATCCGGTCCACCAGACCGGCATGGAGTTTTAGAACTTCTCGGTTGGGCATCGAAGATCCTTTCTGTCACGCGTCCAGAACAGGATAGCTCAACGCCCCAAACGGGCCTTTGACTCAGGTCAAGACCCCATTCCGATGTGATCCAGATAGGCCCGGGTGGCATCCTGCACGCGGCGGAAACGGTCCCCACCGAGCTTCTTTCCGCCATACCAGCGGGTGACGATCACCACGTGATCATCCATCCCTGCACGTTCCAACATACGCAGGATCACCATGCCCGCGCCGCTTTCGCCGTCATCCGCCTTGAGCGCACCCGTAGGCAAAACAGCCGCCCAGGTGTTGTGCGTGGCCTTGGCATAGGCCTTGTCCGACTTGAGGTCCTGCAACGCCGCGTCAACATCCGCACGCGTTCTGACGCGTGCACCCGTCACTGCATATTTGGATCCCCGGTCCGTCAGGATCACGCCCAGTCGTGTCAAAGACGTCATTGTGTCAGACCCAACTGTCTTGCTGTATCCTGAACGATCTGAACCCGCGCTGCATTTGGGGGATGTGTGCCCAGAAACCTATCCCCCGGATCAGGAAGGCGGTCGAAATACTTTGCGCCGATCAAGGGATTGTACCCGGCGTTGTGGGTGATGATCGTTCCCAGTTGATCCGCCTCCAGTTCAAATGCTTTTACGTTCACCTGCACGCCGACCTCGGCCCCCAGCTTCTGCGAACGTTCGAGGTCTTCGCCATCCTCGCCATGCAGCTTGCCCAGATCGTTGAAGATCGCAGCACTTTCCTGCGCGTTTTGCGATTGCCGGTCGATATGCCCCAACACGTGATGCGCCGCTTCATGCCCCATCACAAAGGCCAACTCGTCGGCATTTTCCGCCGACTGAATCATCGCGCGGGTAAAGATAATCACCGGCTGATCCTTGTCGTCCCGCGTCTGAAACGCGTTTGCCGGAGCGCGCGGGTTCAAATCGACCAGAATCGTGAAATCACAGTTGATGACCCGGGCCTGACGCAGGCACTCGGCACGGGCTTCTTTGCCAACTGCGCGGCTGATCTGCTGAAAAGTTGCCGCGTCGACCTGAAATTCACCCGAATCCTGCGACCATTCCGCCGCCGGTTGCACACGCAGGACACCGGCGCTGCAGGCCGCCAGCACCAGAGGAAACAGTAAATAGGTCAGACGGCGCATTCATATTCCTTTGAAACGGCGATCCCGTTTATCAAAACCATAGCGCGGCCCGCGCGGGACTGCCACCGCGCCAATGCAGCAGAACGGGTTGCATTGCCGCCCAACGCCCTGCACTTTGGCTTCATGTTTTCGATTGAGCATGAATTCGACTCGACAGTCATTACTCTGGTGGACGAAGGCCCCAAGCCTTTGCAAGAGGATGTCGTCATCAACAGCTTCGCCGAATGTGTGACGCTTGAGCAATTGGACCCTCGTACGGACCAGATTCAGAAGATAACCCTGTCGCCCGAACAAGTGCGCGACCTGGCTGCCGCGCTGGACCTGCCCGAGGGCGTGTATCAGATCCACGAAAGACCGGATCAGGACGCATAGACAAACAACTTGTCCCGCGCGGTCTGCCCCTTTTTCAGGGTCAAATCGGTCGGGGCAACTCCCATGGCAACGGCCAGTATCTGACGCACGGCGTCATTCGCTTTGCCGTTTTCGGGTGTAGCGGTCACGGTGATGCGGATGACGCCCTTGTCCAATGCAATGCTGTCCTTTGCCGCTTTGGGCGTCACCCGGACCGGAATTGCCGCGCCGGCAGTGGCATGGGCGGTTAAATCCGGCACATCGCGCAGTTTAGGTTTTGCCATCTTTTTCCTCTTGCTCGCAAACACTCTTGCACGGCGGACCGGGGAATGGAATTGATCCCGCATCTCCAGCTGTTTGCACTTGAAACGCGCCAGACGCTTAACCAGATACAGATTGCCCATGTAAAGGAAGTTAACATATGTCCTTGAAAAACCCGGCCGCCCTGGAATTTCTACAATCGCGCCGGTCGCGCCCTGCGAAGACACTGGTCGCTCCTGCACCAACACGCGAAGAGCTGTTGCCCCTTTTGACGGCCGCCGCACGCAGCCCGGATCACGGCAAGTTGGAGCCGTGGCGTTTTATCGTTCTCGAGAAGGGCGCAATGGACCGTCTGTCGGCGCTGACGCAGGACTGTGGCACGCGGCTGGACAAAGCCCCCGAGGATATCGCAAAAGCCCGCAGCCAGTTCGACATGGGCCATCTGGCCGTGGCGGTGATCGAGGTCCAGAAGCCATCGGAAAAAGTCCCGGCCATCGAACAGACCTATTCCGCCGGTGCCGTGTGTCTGGCGCTTCTGAATGCAGCCCTTGCGGCCGGTTGGGGCGCGAACTGGCTGTCAGGCTGGCAGGTCCATGACGCCGAGTTCTGCCGGCAGGCCTTCGGGCTGCAAAACAACGAACGTGTCGCCGGCCTGATCCATATCGCCACCGAAGGCAAAGCCCCACCGGAACGTCCACGCCCCGATATGGCAGCGCTGACCGAGTGGGTCTCGGAATGATGATCTTCAACGCGTTCTTCGCAGCGCTTGGCCAGATCGGAGACCCCAGGTTCCGCGCCGTCCTGTTGCGCGGTGTTGGTCTGACGATTGTGCTGTTGATCGCAGCCTGTGCCGGTGCAATCTGGCTGACAAACTGGCTGTCCGGGGATGAGATTTCGCTGCCCTGGATCGGTGCCGTACCCTGGCTGAACGACGTGTTGAACTATTCCGGCATCTTTTTGGTGCTGATCCTGCCGGTGTTCCTGATGATGCCCGTTGCCTC
This sequence comes from Ruegeria sp. AD11(2025), assembly GCF_056542405.1. Taxonomy (NCBI): domain Bacteria; kingdom Pseudomonadati; phylum Pseudomonadota; class Alphaproteobacteria; order Rhodobacterales; family Roseobacteraceae; genus Ruegeria; species Ruegeria sp. AD11(2025). The sequence continues at coordinate 161,972 of NZ_JBQFZU010000003.1, forward strand.
AGCCATCATCTCGATGTTTCTGGAAGAGGTCGCACAGGCGGTCGAGGATAAGCATTATCCCACCCTGCCCGCAGTGCCCGGTATCCCGTTCAGCGAAGGGATGCGCGACGCAGCGGAGTTCATGAGCGTGCTGATCGTCGCCAATCTACTGGCGCTGATCCTCTACGCAATCTTCACGCCGCTGGCCCCGTTCATTTTCTGGGCGATGAACGGGTTTCTGTTGGGTCGGGAATACTTCACACTGGCCGCCATGCGTCGGATCGGGCGGGACGGCGCGCGCAAACTACGCGCCAAGCACACGCCCACAATCTGGCTGGCTGGCACCCTGATGGCTATTCCACTGTCGGTGCCGCTGGTCAATCTGGTGATCCCGATCCTCGGGGCAGCCACCTTCACCCATATCTATCACAAGCTTTCTGGTCCTGCGTCCTGATGCTTACTCGCGCGGCTCAAGCTGGTTCAGCCAGTCAAAGTCGCGCACCGAAATCACTCCCGAGATTATGATCCCGGCAATGATCGCCCAGAGCACCACCGAAATCCCGGTGGTGATCCAGAGCTTTTTCTTCATGTGATGCACTTCCGGCGCACCTGCATGGGTGCCCGGAACGATGTCCCCCAGATCACCCTGGGTCTTGATGCGGATCGGCAGCACAACCAACAGCGTCATGAACCAGATGACGGCAAAAAGGACCAGTGCAGCGGTGATCGTCATGACAGCCTCGCTTGGGTCAGACCTGTTCCAGTTCGACCAGGCAGCCGTTGAAATCCTTAGGGTGCAGGAATAGCACCGGCTTGCCATGCGCGCCGATCTTGGGCTCTCCGGACCCCAGAACGCGGGCACCGGACTCCTTCAGATGGTCGCGGGCGGCGATGATATCCTCGACCTCATAGCAGACATGGTGAATGCCACCGGCTGGGTTCTTTTCCAGAAAGCCGTTGATCGGGCTGTCATCGCCCAGCGGATACAGCAGTTCGATCTTGGTGTTGGGCAGTTCGATGAACACGACGGTCACGCCATGATCTGGTTCGTCCTGCGGTGCCCCAACCTTGGCACCCAGCGCGCTGCGGTACTGCTCGGATGCGGCCTCAAGGTCGGGCACGGCAATGGCGACATGGTTCAGACGACCAATCATGGAACTCTCCTCCGTTCTGCGTTGCAGCGGTTATGGGGGCTGTTCGACCAAAGAACAAGTGCGCCAATTTGCCGTTAACGTCGTGTTAGCCAGAACTTCCTAGCGTGGGGCATCTGCTGATTAGGAGTTCTGCCATGGACGATTCGAGCCCCTTTGCCACTCCCGCGCAGCCGACGGCCACGCGGCCTCTGCTGGGTCAAACCATCCTGGTTGTTGAAGACAGCCGATATGCCTGTGACGCGATCCGGCTTATGTGCCTGCACAGCGGTGCCCGCATCCGGCGCGCGGATTGCCTGACCTCGGCACGGCGGCATCTGCAGATATACCGCCCTTCGGTCATACTGGTTGATATCGGCCTGCCGGATGGCTCCGGCGCGGAACTGATCGCTGAACTGACCGAGGCCAGCCCACGGATCGGCGCCATTCTGGGGATGTCCGGCGATGATGATGCGCAGGACTCCGCGTTGCAGGCCGGGGCAGACGGTTTCTTGCACAAACCTCTGAAATCACTGTCTCACTTCCAGAAGTTCATCCTGGAAAGCCTGCCCGAGGATCGCCGCCCCAACAGCCTGCACGCAGTCCGGGATGAGGTCATTCGCCCAGACCCGATGGCTTATCAGGACGACATGGCCCATATCGCGGACGTGCTGGCCGGGCCAAACGATCACCGCACATTGGACTATGCGGCGCAATTCCTGCGTGGTGTTGCCCGCGATGCCGAAGACACCATTCTGGCCGATGCGGCGCAAAAGCTGGCGGAATCGCGTGCAGGCGGTACGCCCGTTACCGCTCTGGCCGCGCAGGTTGCCGGCATCGTTCAGGCGCGGCTGGAACAGCGCGAGGCGATCTGAGATGGCGACAGCTTACTTTCTGACCGCCGCGATCCTGAGCATCTGGGCCTATTACCAGACCAGAACAACAGCTCGGAGTATTCGTGTGGCACGCGGCACACGCCCCTGCCCATTGTGCTCGGCGGCGCACTCAGGCACGGCACCCGCAACCAAAGAATAACCCGCCGCAGGGTCTGCGACGGGCCTTTGATCAATCCTGCGGGATGATGCGCAATCCCAGCTCCATCAACTGATCCGAGGTCGGATCGGACGGCGCGTCCATCATCAGGTCCTCGGCTCGCTGGTTCATCGGGAACATCATGACTTCGCGGATGTTGGCCTCATCGGCCAGCAGCATCACGATCCGGTCGATCCCGGCAGCACAGCCACCGTGCGGCGGGGCACCATAGTGGAATGCGCTGAACAGGGCACCAAAGCGGGATTTCACTTCGTCCTCGCCATACCCTGCCAGTTCAAAGGCTTTCAGCATGATCTCGGGCTTGTGGTTCCGGATCGCGCCCGACACCAGCTCATAGCCGTTGCAGGCCAGGTCATATTGATAGCCACGCACGTCCAGCGGGTTACCGTTCAGGGCTTCCAAACCACCCTGCGGCATCGAGAACGGGTTGTGTTCAAAGTCGATCGCGCCGGTTTCCTCGTCCTGCTCATAGATCGGGAAATCCACGATCCAGGCAAAGGCGAAACGGTCTTTCTCGGTCAGGTTCAGTTCATCGCCGATCACATCACGGGCCTTGCCTGCGACCTTTTCAAAGGCTTTCGGCTTGCCACCCAGGAAGAACGCGGCATCTCCGACGCCCAGACCCAATTGCTGGCGGATCGCTTCGGTGCGTTCGGGGCCGATGTTCTTGGCCAGCGGTCCCGCAGCCTCCATACCCTCACCCTGATCGCGCCAGAAGATGTAGCCCATACCGGGCAGACCCTCTTTCTGGGCGAACGCATTCATGCGGTCGCAGAACTTGCGGCTGCCGCCGGTCGGCGCGGGGATGGCGCGGATTTCGGTGCCTTCCTGCTCCAACAGCTTCGCGAAAATCGCGAAGCCAGACCCGCGGAAGTGGTCGGAGACCACTTGCATTTTAATAGGATTGCGCAGGTCAGGCTTGTCGGTCCCGTACCACAGAGCCGAGTCCTTGTAAGAAATCTGCGGCCAGTCCTGATCAACCTTGCGGCCACCGCCAAACTCTTCGAACACCCCGGTCAGAACGGGCTGGATGGTGTCGAACACGTCCTGCTGCTCGACGAACGACATCTCGAGGTCAAGCTGATAGAAATCGGTGGGCGAACGGTCGGCGCGCGGGTCTTCATCGCGGAAACACGGTGCGATCTGGAAATACTTGTCGAAGCCCGACACCATGATCAGCTGCTTGAACAGTTGCGGCGCCTGCGGCAGCGCATAGAACTTGCCCGGATGCAGACGCGAGGGCACTAGGAAGTCACGCGCACCCTCGGGCGACGAGGCGGTGATGATCGGCGTCTGATACTCACGAAATCCCTGATCCCACATACGGCGGCGCATCGAAGCCACGACGTCCGAACGCAGGGTCATGTTCTGCTGCATCGCCTCACGGCGCAGGTCCAGATAGCGATAGCGCAGGCGGGTTTCCTCAGGGTACTCCTGATCGCCGAACACCATCAATGGCAGTTCGTCGGCGGCACCCAGAACTTCCAGTTCGCGCACGTAAACTTCGATCTCACCGGTGGGCAGTTTCGGGTTCACCAACTCGGGAGCGCGTGCCTTTACGGTGCCGTCGATCCGGATACACCACTCTGAACGCACCTTCTCCAACTCGGCAAAGGCCGCGCTGTCGCCATCGCACAGAACCTGCGTGACGCCGAAATGGTCGCGCAGGTCGATGAACAGCACGCCGCCGTGATCTCGGACACGATGCACCCAACCGGACAGGCGGACGGTTTCACCAACATTGGCGGCGGTCAGAGCGGCGCAGGTGTGGCTGCGATAGGCGTGCATGGATCATATCCCTTCGGGCGCAGAATTCGTCGCGCCGATACACCCCGTCAGGATTGGAAAGTCAAGGCGGGTATGCCGCTCAAAACGGCCTTTGCACGTTGCCCGAGTAGAAATAGATGCCCAGACCCGCAGCGAAGATGATATTCCCCGCTATCGCATGTAGAAGGACCGCATAGAAAAACGATCCACGCTGGCGATAGGCCCAGGTGAACAGCAGCCCTCCGGCAAATGTCATGCCGGCGACGATCCAGCTCCAATACATCAGATGCGCCAACGAAAACAGCGCCGCATTCAGCAGGTATGCTGCCCGCCCATTCGGCAGGATCGCATGATAGCGGCGGAAAAACAGCGAGCGGAACAGCAACTCCTGCGGCAAGGCCGACAGCAGCGGATAGCCTAGCCAGATGAGCAGCAGAAATTCGGGCCGGTTGCGCAGCAGGAAGAACGCAGCCTCGGGCCGGGTGGCCATCACAAGCGCGGCGCAGAATAAGATCATCGCAACTGCAAACAACGCGACTTCGGCCCAGGACCAGTTGCGCCAATTATATCGTAGCTCGACCCAGGAAAAGCCCGGTGTGCAGTGTAGTAGAACAATCCCAATGGCCGTGAAGGCGAACAGCGACGGGAACATCCAGTTCGGAGGAAAAAACACAGCGATCAGTACCGGCACGGCAATGAAGAACAGCCCGAATTCCAGTCGCAACCACGAGAGCGGCGCGGCGCTGTCTGCCCAATCGGTTGATTTGCTCATTGTACTGCGAACTCCGCCCGGATCAGACCACGCAACGAATTTCCCATATGGATTTTCGATGCGTTTTTCAGATCGGACAAGGTCAGGGTCGCTTCAGTAACCTGTTTATTTTCCAGCAATTCTTCGCGCAGGATGCCCGGCAGGACGCCGCTGGACAATGCAGGGGTCAGGCACCGACCGTCCGGCATGTGCAGAAACAGATTAGTGATGGTGCCTTCGCACAATTCATCACGTTCGTTGAGGAAAACGACCTCGTCAATCCCCTTTGGCAAGGACGCGCGGGCGCTGTCATAAAGCGCGCGTTGGGTCGTTTTGTGCCGCAGCCAGATATCATCTGCGGTCAGGCGCGCCTGAGCAATCGCCACACGCCAGACCGGAGGGTTGTCTGCCAGCGCCCCGGTTGTCACATCAATCTCACCCTCTGCGCACAGCGTCATACGACAGCGCAGCGGCGATGCGCCCGAAACCGCATCCAGTTTGTCGGCGGCCAACCCGTCGTCGAACGGAAACCCAAAGGTTCTGGCCGAGCGCGCCATACGAGCCAGATGCCGATCCCTTCGCACAAATCCCTGCCCCGGCCGAAAGGCTAGCGTTTCAATCAGGCGGAATTCAGGGTCAACTGGTGGGCAAAGCGGGCTTTCCATAACGCTTCCTCATATTCGGACGGGGCCGTGCTGTCCCAGACCACGCCGCCCCCCACGTTCAGGGTCGCCGTGCCATTCTCAACCATCAGGGTTCGGATTGCCACGTTGAATTCGGCACGCCCGTCGGGCGCGGCCCAGCCAATGGCGCCACAGTAAATGTCGCGTGGCCAGGGTTCGAGATCGGAAAGGATCTCCATCGCGCGGATTTTCGGCGCGCCAGTAATCGACCCACAGGGAAACAGCGCCATCAGGATATCTGACAGCTCGGCCCCCAGATGCAGCTGTGCCTGCACCAGAGAGATCATCTGGTGCACGGTGGCATAGGTTTCGACCTTGAACAGCTCGGGCACCTTGACCGAACCAGGTAGCGCGACGCGGCTGATGTCATTGCGCAGCAGGTCGACGATCATCAGGTTTTCGGCCCGGTTCTTTTCATCAATCGAAAGGAAGGCTCGCCGCCGCGCGTCCTCGGCCATATCCTCGCTGCGGGGTTGGGTGCCCTTCATCGGACGGGTTTCGATCATCCGGTCCGCCTCGATGCGAAAGAACAACTCGGGCGAGCGGCTGAGAAGATCAGGCAGACTGTCCTGCAGAACCAGCGCACCGTGACCTACCGGCTGCCCGCTCGCCAAAGCAGCATAAATCGCGGCGCTGTCACCCTCGACGGTCAGGTCGATGGGAAAGGTTAGGTTGGCCTGATAGATATCCCCGGCCCCGATGGCATCGTGAACCAGCTGAAAGGCTCTGGTATAACGGGCCTCGTCCCAGCGCGGTTCAAAACCAGTGACGCCGCCCGAAGCCGCAGGCAGCTCACGTTGGGCAGGTGCATCATAGACGCCAAAGCACAACAAAGGCAGGCGGCGATCCTGAGGCAGACGGTCGGTCAAACGGGGCTCCAGCGCATAGCCCAACTCATAGCTGGCATAGCCCGCCAGCCATGCCCCTTCGGCACGCGCCACATCCAGCGCCGCCAGCGCGTGGGGCACATCCTCCGCCTTGTCCGCGCGGATCACCTTGGCAGGCCAGTCGAAATCGGTTCCAGGCCCGGCCGGCCCCTGATCAAAACGAATACGCAATTGCATCCTCATTTGCCGTGTTGCGCGGTATAGAGGATAGGGCGGCAAGGGAAAGAGGGGAAAGCGGCAATTTCACACCCAATTCCGATACCCCTTGAACCTTTTCGCGCGGTCCCTATAACGCAGGACAATTTGGGCGCTTGGGGGCGCCCTGACTCGCGGACAATCGAAGGAACGTGGCCATGCCGAGAAGAACCGACATCAAGTCGATCATGATCATCGGGGCGGGCCCCATTGTTATCGGTCAGGCCTGCGAGTTCGACTATTCCGGTGCCCAAGCCTGTAAGGCGCTGCGGGAAGAAGGATACCGGGTCATTCTGGTGAACTCAAACCCAGCCACCATCATGACCGATCCCGGGCTGGCGGACGCCACCTATATCGAGCCGATCACCCCCGAAGTTGTTGCTAAGATCATCGAGAAAGAACGCCCCGACGCGCTGCTGCCCACCATGGGTGGGCAGACCGGCCTGAATACCTCGCTCGCGCTGGAAGAAATGGGTGTTCTGGACAGGTTCGGTGTCGAGATGATCGGTGCTAAGCGCGACGCTATCGAGATGGCCGAAGACCGCGCCTTGTTCCGCAAGGCAATGGACCGGTTGGGCCTGGAAAACCCAAAAGCGACCATCGTGACTGCTCCCAAGCGTAAAGACGGTTCCACCGATCTGGACGCCGGTGTGCAGATGGCGCTGGACGAGTTGGAAGAGATCGGCCTGCCTGCCATCATCCGCCCTGCCTTTACCTTGGGCGGTACCGGCGGTGGTGTAGCTTATAACCGCGAGGATTATATCCATTTCTGCCGCTCGGGCATGGATGCCTCGCCGGTCAACCAGATCCTCGTCGATGAAAGCCTGCTGGGTTGGAAAGAATACGAGATGGAGGTGGTGCGCGACACCGCCGACAACGCGATCATCGTCTGTTCCATCGAAAACATTGACCCGATGGGCGTGCACACCGGCGACTCGATCACCGTGGCCCCTGCCCTGACGCTGACCGACAAGGAATACCAGATCATGCGCAACGGCTCGATTGCCGTTCTGCGTGAGATTGGGGTCGAAACCGGCGGTTCAAACGTGCAATGGGCGATCAATCCTGAAGATGGCCGGATGGTCGTGATCGAGATGAACCCGCGCGTTTCTCGTTCATCGGCACTGGCATCGAAAGCGACCGGTTTCCCGATTGCCAAAATCGCGGCAAAACTGGCCGTTGGTTACACGCTGGACGAGTTGGACAACGATATTACCAAGGTCACGCCCGCCTCGTTCGAGCCGACCATCGACTATGTCGTCACCAAGATCCCGAAGTTTGCATTCGAGAAGTTCCCCGGCTCAGAGCCTTACCTGACCACCGCCATGAAGTCGGTGGGTGAGGCCATGTCTATAGGCCGCACGATCCATGAATCGATGCAAAAGGCGCTGGCCTCTATGGAATCGGGCCTGACCGGCTTTGACGAAATCGAAATCCCTGGCCTGAATGTGGGTGTGTGGGAAGAAGCCGACGACAAGGCTGCAGTGATCAAGGCGATCAGCCAACAGACGCCCGACCGTCTGCGTACCATCGCACAGGCCATACGTCACGGTCTGACTGATGACGAGATCTTTGGCGTCACTAAGTTCGACCCTTGGTTTCTTGCCCGTATCCGCGAGATTATTGAGGCCGAGCGTCAGGTCCGCAAAGACGGCCTGCCCGTCACCGAAGAAGGCATCCGTAAGCTGAAAATGCTGGGTTTCACCGATGCGCGCTTGGGTAATCTGACGGGCCGGGACGAGGACAACGTCCGCCGCGCCCGCCGCAATCTGGGCGTCAATGCCGTGTTCAAACGCATCGACACCTGTGCAGCCGAGTTCGAGGCTCAGACGCCTTATATGTATTCGACCTATGAAGCGCCGATGATGGGTGAGGTCGAATGCGAGGCGCGGCCCAGTGATCGCAAAAAGGTCGTCATCCTCGGCGGTGGCCCGAACCGGATCGGTCAGGGGATCGAGTTCGACTATTGCTGCTGCCACGCCTGTTTCGCGCTGACCGAGGCCGGCTATGAGACCATCATGGTCAACTGCAACCCCGAGACAGTCTCGACCGACTATGACACCTCGGATCGCCTGTATTTCGAGCCGCTGACCTTTGAACACGTGATGGAAATCCTGACGAAAGAACAGGAAAACGGCACGTTGCACGGTGTTATCGTACAGTTCGGCGGCCAGACACCACTGAAACTGGCCAACGCGCTGGAGGCCGAGGGTATCCCGATCCTCGGCACCACACCGGACGCCATCGACCTGGCCGAAGACCGTGAGCGGTTCCAGGCGCTGGTCAACAAACTGGGCCTGAAACAGCCGAAAAACGGCATCGCTTCGACTGACGAAAAGGCACTTGAAATTGCCGACGAGATCGGCTTTCCGCTGGTCATCCGCCCCTCCTACGTTTTGGGTGGTCGCGCGATGGAAATCGTGCGCGATATGGACCAGTTGAGACGTTACATCAACGAGGCCGTGGTAGTGTCGGGCGACAGCCCTGTGCTGCTCGACAGTTATTTAGCAGGTGCCGTGGAACTGGATGTAGATGCGCTCTGCGATGGTATTGACGTCCATGTCGCGGGCATCATGCAGCATATCGAAGAGGCGGGTGTCCACTCGGGCGACTCCGCCTGTTCGTTGCCGCCCTACTCACTGTCGAAAGAGATCATCGGTCAGATCAAGGATCAGACCTTCAAACTGGCCAAGGCGCTGAATGTCGTTGGTCTGATGAACGTGCAATTCGCGATCAAGGACGACGAAATCTACCTGATCGAAGTGAACCCCCGTGCCTCGCGCACCGTGCCCTTCGTGGCCAAGGCCACTGACAGCGCGATTGCCTCGATTGCCGCGCGCGTCATGGCAGGCGAGAAACTGTCGAACTTCCCGATGCGTCCGCCGTATCAGGAAGGCAAGGACACCAAGATCGCCGACCAAATGACCCTGGCCGACCCGGACATGCCGTGGTTCTCAGTAAAAGAGGCCGTGCTGCCCTTCGCTCGGTTCCCCGGCGTTGACACCATTTTGGGCCCGGAAATGCGCTCAACCGGCGAGGTTATGGGCTGGGATCGCGACTTCCCGCGCGCCTTCCTTAAGGCGCAGATGGGGGCCGGTATGGTGCTGCCGTCCTCGGGCCGCGCATTTATCTCGATCAAGGATGCTGACAAGACCGCTGCGATGCTCGAGGCCGCTCAGGTTCTGATCCAGCAAGGGTTCAAGCTGATTGCGACCCGCGGCACCCAAAGCTGGCTGTCCAATCACGGCGTGGACTGCGACGTGGTCAACAAGGTCTATGAAGGCCGTCCGGACGTCGTTGACATGCTGAAAGACGGTCAGGTGCAGCTGTTGATGAACACAACCGAAGGCGCACAGGCGGTCGAGGACAGCAAATCCATCCGCTCAATCGCGCTCTATGACAAGATCCCCTATTTCACCACTGCGGCCGCCAGCCATGCTGCGGCACTGGCGATCAAGGCACAGGCCGAAGGGGATGTTGAGGTGAAGTCGCTGCAGGGCTAACTCGCCTGCGGCGAAACCCGCGCATTTTGAACCAAACACACCGCGCCCGTTGACCCCGTGTCTTCGGGCGCGCATCTTTTCTGCAAACGAGCAGAAGGAATACGAAATGCGCAGGTTTATGGTTCTCGCCGCTTTGATGACGCTTGCCGCATGTGATGTACCGCTGATCCCACTGATCTGACACGGCCTTCAGTACTGTTTAGCTGTCCCTGTGCGTGCGCAGGCTGCATGATGCTTTTTTAAACCAGCAGGAGAGCCATGCGCCTTTACACCACATACGGCACAAATGACCTGAAACGGGCCATCCGGTTTTATGGCGCGATCTTTGTTGTTCTGGAACAACCCCGCCTGCCAGGGTGATCCGAGGATCGCGCAGGTTTGGGAAAGGAACCGGAAGACGGTACCGGATTTTGGGTCTGTTCCTCCTTTGACGGCAGGGCCGCCAGCGTGGGCAACGGGACCATGATGGCCTTCCCCGCCAACAACGCGACACAGGTCCGGCAATTTCACGCGGCGGGGCAGCACCACGGCGGCACCGACGAAGGGGTACCGGGCACACGAGAATCCTACGCGCCCGATTTCTATGTCGCCTATCTGCGCCACCCGGATGGCAACAAGCTGTCAGGTTTTTTCAATCACTACGACCCGGCAGAAGATCCGGGCGACTGAAACAGCCGCCCGGTGATTGTCAGGCCGTTGCTGCCTCGCGCTTTTCATCCCGCGCGAATAACACGAGGTAAAAGACCGGCGCCGCAACCATTGTCAGGATCGTGGCGAAGGCCAGGCCACCCATGATCGTCACCGCCATGGAGCGGAAGAACGCATCCGTCAGCAGCGGCGCCATCCCCAGAATGGTGGTAATTGCGGCCAGCATTACGGGGCGCAGACGCGAGACTGAAGCCTCGACAATCGCTTCTCTCAAGGGTTTGCCGGTGGCGCGGACCAGATCGATTTCTTCGACCAGAACGATGCCGTTCTTGATCAGCATCCCCGACAAGCTGAGCAAGCCTAGCAGCGCGGTGAAGGTGAACGGAAGACCGGTGCCCAGCAGGCCGATCACCACGCCGTTCACCGACATCGGAACCAGCAGCCAGATGATGATCGGCTGACGGATTGCATTAAAGATCAGCACCGAGATCAGCACCATGATCAGCAGGCTCAGCGGCAACTGGCGGCCAAGGCTTTCATTGGCTTCACCGGCGTTTTCGAACTCGCCTCCCCATTCCATCCGGTACCCCGGCGGAAGCTCCATACCCTCGATGGCCGCACGGACTTCGGAGTGGACCTGTGCTGCCGTCATATCCGGTGGGATGTCAGCGCCAACGGTGATTGTCAGCACCCGGTCGCGGCGATGCACCAGCGTGTTGAGCGACTTGTATTCGAACCCATCGACCATTTGCTCGATGGGAACAAATTTCTCCGACTGATCCGAGTACACAACCTGATCCACGATCGAGTAGTCCCCGTCCGCGGGGCGGCGCAGGATGATCGGGATCAAGCGGTCCCGCTCGCGGAAGCCGCCGGCAGTGATGCCATCTGTGGAAAACTGTAACGTTGCCGCAATGTCCTCGCGTGAGACACCTGCAGTCTGGGCCCGCTCGGTCGCGTAGATCGGCTGCACTGCCAATTCTTGCTCGCGCCAGTCGTGATAGACGTTCAGCGCGTTGGGCGAGGCCTCGCGCAATTTCAGCACCGCAGCATCGGCCAGTTCGCGCAACACCGCCGGGTCACTTCCCGAGAACCGCGCCTGAACCGGATCACCTCCTCCAGGGCCAAAGATCAAACGCTTGGTACGGAACTGGCCTTCGGGGAATTGCGCCTGACCGAACGCCTCAAGATCCGCCCGCAGCGCCGGGATGTCATCCAGCGTGTTGGTTCGGATGATCATATGACCGTAGCTTGGGTTTGGCTTTTCCGCCGAATAGGTCAGCAGGAACCGAGTTGCACCCTGTCCGACAAAGGTCGTGACGGACACAACATCGTCGCGCTCGGCCAGCCAGTCTTCGAACACGGCCATGTCTTCGGCCGTACGGGCAATCGGCGTACCTTGTGGCAAGTTGTAATGTACGAAGAACAGCGGCGTGTTCGAGTCTGGAAAGAACTGCTGTTTTACCAGACCGAAGCCCGCGAAGCAGGCCACCGTGATTCCGACCAAGGCTGCAATCACCAGCCAGCGCATCCGCAGCGACCAACGCAGGATCGCCCCATAGACACGAAACATGATACCGCCATAGGCATCAACCTCACCCTCTTTACCCTGTTTGAAGAAGTAGTGTCCTAACAAAGGTGTTACGGTCAGCGCCAGCACCCAACTGAGCATCAGTGAGATGCCGATCACCGCAAACAGCGAGAACAGGAATTCGCCAGTCGCATCGGGGCTGAGACCGATCCCGGCAAACGCCATTATGCCGATTACAGTGGCCCCCAGCAGCGGGATCTGCGTCTTGGACGCGGCCTCATCCGCCGCATCGCGCGAGTTCTTACCGCGCAGCATGGCGATCTGCATCCCCTCGGCGACAACGATAGCGTTGTCCACCAGCATCCCCATCGCAATGATCAGGGCGCCGAGCGAAATCCGCTCCATCTCGATCGAAAAAATCGACATGAACAACAATGTGCCCACAACAGTCAGCAACAGAGTCGAGCCAACGACCACCGCCGCGCGCCACCCCATGAATATGCCAAGCACCGCAACCACGATACTGACGGACATCGCCAGATTCACCAGGAAATCGTTGGAGGCCTGCTCGACCACAACATGCTGTTGATAGATCGGCAGGATTTCCACCCCAAATGGGATCTGGGAATCCAGCGCGGCAAACTTGGCATCCGCGCGTTGACCAACCTCGACAATGTTCTCGGTCGACAGCCCCGCGATGCCCAGCGTGAACGCCTCAGTGCCGTTGAACCGGATCATGACATCCGGGTCGGTCTGGCGACCCCGGTAAACGTGGGACATGTCGAACAGGTTGATCACCTGCCCTTGCGATCCCACCGACAACCCGGCAATGGCCGAAACGGTGTCCGACCCTTCGGCCGTCAGGATGGTCGTGCGGTCATTCTCGGACCGAACCGAACCAGATGCATTCACAGAATCTGCGTTGGCAATGGCTTCGTTGATGGTTTGAATAGGTACATTCTGATTCACGGAAATGGCAAGGTCGGGTTCAACAAAGATGGCCTCTTGCGGCAGGCCCATAACCTCGACATCCGCCACACCAGATACGGTCAGCAGCTCGCGTCGCAGAAAAGTCGCCAGTTCGTGTTTCTCGGCGTCTGTAAAACCTTCGGCCGTTACTGCATAAAACAGGCCAAACACATCGCCAAATCCGTCGTTGACCAAAGGCGCGCCAACACCCGGAGGCAAGCTTCGCCCCGCATCGCGCACCTTGGCGCGCAGTTCGGTCCAGATACTCGGCAGTTCCGTGCCGTCATAGGTAGATTTGATCTCGACCTCGATCAGCGAGAAACCAGGTTGGTTGACTGATGTGATGGTATCGACTTCGCCCATTTGCTGAATGGCAGATTCCAGCGGCTCCGAAACCTCCAACGCCACTTGTTCTGCAGTGGCACCCGGATACTGGGTCGCGATGACGGCGTTTTTGATGGTGAAGGCAGGGTCTTCCAATCGGCCCAGCGAAAGGAACCCCCAGATACCGCCAAACAGGGCGAACAGGATGATCAGCCAAGTATAAAGTGGCCGGTCAATTGAGGTGCGTGCGATGTTCATCTGTCCACCCTCAGTTCGCGAAACCGGCAAAGCGGCGTACGGCCTGACCATCGGTCAGTGCTCCCCCACCGGCGACAACGATTTCATCGCCATCCGACAGGCCGGTCAGCACCCGAACATCACCCGTTTGGGTCGGTTCGATAGTAACAGGCACGTAACGGATAGAGCCCTCATCGGCACCGACCGGCGAGAATACCATGACGCCCAGCGCACCATCAGCATCGGCAACGATTGCCGAAGCCGGGACGACTATGCCAGTCCGTGTATCCTGCACCTTAACGTTCACAGTCACGGACGAGCCCGGCAGAATCTGCAGCCCCTCTGGCGGGGTCAGGCCGAACTGGATACGAAACGTCTGCCCCACGCTGGACGTTTCGGCATCGAACTCGCGGATCTCGAGAGGAAACACTTCATCACTGGTGGGGAATTTCGCGGTGATCGTCAGTTCATTTTCTTGAGATGACCGCTGGAACAGAATCTCGGGCACGTCGACCTCGATCCGCAACTCGGACATGTCGTGAATGCGAACAATGGGCGCACCGGCTGACACCGTGGTAAAGGCCTCGACCGCCCGGCTGGACACCAGCGCGTCAAACGGTGCTGTCAGCGTGGCGTGTTCCAGATCGTATTCCGCATCCCGCACCGCGATCTCGGCCAGTTGTGCTGCAGTTTCTGCGTCGTCCACTGCCACCTGGCTGGCCGTCGTTCCCCGCAGGCGCGACAGACGGGCCAAGGTCCGATCAGCCTGGTCCTTTTGCAGCACGGCCCGGTCATAACGGCGCTGGAACGGGGCTTGATCCAGTTGCGCAATCAACTCGCCTTTGGGGATCACAAAGCCTTCGTTCACCGGCATTTCCACGATCTGACCGGATACCTGAAAGGCCAGGTCAACAGTCTGCCGGGCAGCCACGCGCCCGAAAAACTGCCGCGAAAATCCGGGCGAGGTTTCCTGTACCTGCATCAACTTGACTGGCTTGGCCGTGTCTTGCGCCACAGCCGTGGTCGCCAACGCGATCAGGGTCGCGCTTAGAACAGTGAGGAGTTTCATTTCGTCAGTCCCTCGGGAATTCCCGTTTTCAGTATGTTGTCTCGAATTTTGCGCGCCAGCCGCGCGAATTGGGCAGTTTCTTCCGCATCCAGACCAGAAGAGCGGTGGAACACGTCTCCGGCCACGGACACCAGCATGTTGCGCAGGTCCTGGCCCTGCTCTGTCAAAACCAGCAGCCAGGCTCGACGGTCTTCCGGGTCGCGTTCGCGGATCAACAGCCCGGCCTTTTCCAAACCGTCCGCTGTTGCCGTGATGGTCGAAGGGACGGTCAACATATCCACAGCCAATACGCCCATGCGTTTCGGCTGATCCAGTTTAATCAGCATATGGCATTCGAGATGGCTCAGATCGGTTTCGACGCAGTCAAAGGCCTCTTCCAGCTTCCAGTATAAAGCATACACACCCATAATGGCCTGAATCTCAGGACTGAGACGGCTAAGCCTGGTGCTGATATCGTCTGACATACGAACTCTCCGGATGAGTCTGGTTGGTCATATACTTCGAATTTCGAACTATTCAAGATATGAAGCGCAAATAGGAAGAACCTACCACATTCCGTTAGGTCACCATACCTTGATCAAACCCTGCTGTGACTGCATTTTAGGCAAACTCGAAACGTCCAGGACCCGCCATGTATACCCCTGCAATCACCGGCACCGGTGTTTTCACGCCCGAAAGCGTCATCACCAATGCCGAGCTTGTCGCCGCCTTCAACGCCTATGCCGACAAGCAGAACGCTTTGAATGCCGACGCGATAGCAGTTGGCGAGATGGAGCCGATGCAGCATTCCTCCGAGGAGTTCATCCTAAAGGCCTCGGGCATTGAGAACCGCTATGTGATGGACAAGTCGGGTGTTCTGAACCCGGATGTGATGCACCCTCTGCTGCGCCAGCGCAGCGATGAAGAGCCCGGCATCATGACCGAAATGGCTGTGTATGCCTGCAAAAAGGCGTTAGCTCAGGCCGGGCGCAGCGCCGAAGATGTCGATCTGGTGATCTGCGCCGCCTCGAACCACGAACGCGCCTATCCGGCAATTGCAATTGAAATCCAGCAGGCGCTGGGGATCAAAGGGTTCGGTTTCGATATGAACGTCGCCTGTTCCTCGGCCACGTTCGGCATTCAGGCGGCGGCGGACATGATCCGTTCGGGTTCGGTGCGGTCGGCACTGGTGGTGAATCCCGAGATTTGCTCGGGCCATCTGGAATGGCGCGACAGAGACTGTCACTTTATCTTTGGCGACGTGGCCACGGCCACCCTGATCGAACGGATCGAAGACGCGCAAGGCCCTCATTTCGAAATCCTCTCGACCCGCTGTGCCACTTCGTTCTCGAACAACATCCGCAACAACAACGGCTTCCTGCGCCGCTCGCGCCCTGCCGGAGTGGTGGATCGTCGCGATATGCAGTTCATGCAGAACGGTCGCAAGGTGTTTAAGGAAGTGCTGCCGATGGTCAGCAAACACATCTCGGATCACATGGAGTCCGAAGGCGTGGCCAGCAGTGACCTGAAACGCCTGTGGCTGCATCAGGCCAACAAGACGATGAACGATTTCATCGGGAAAAAGGTGCTGGGCCGCGAGCCTGAGGCCGGTGAGCAACCCAACATCCTGCAGGACTATGCCAATACATCCTCGGCCGGGTCGATCATTGCGTTCTCCAAGTATTCCGATGATCTGACGGATGGGGATGTCGGGCTGATCTGCTCGTTCGGGGCCGGGTATTCGGTGGGGTCGGTGATCGTGAAGCGGCGCGGTTAGTGGGCTGTTTCCAGAATTCGCACAAAAGAGTGTTCGACTGTCTGCTTTGAGCCCTTTGTGTCAATTGCGGTGCTGTTCAAAATGATCAAAAAGTTCAAGTAAGTTTCGGCACACTAGTATCGAGCCAACAGTTTAACGACGTCGTCTCTCCATTGGTCGAGGTCAAGCTCGTCGTAACGGCCATCTAGCAGGAAAGTCAGCGCCAAAGTAAAACACCTGTAGATATCCTCAGTGGACTCTGGTTGGACGTTATGAAACGCGATGACCGAACGTTCTACAGCTAAAGGAGGGACAATCTCTTGCACGTAGCATGTGTCCGACACCGTGTCCTGTGAGAGCAGCGCTTCTTCCCAAGAGCCTTCAATGAACCCTATGGCGTCGGGGTTTAACCTTCGGTCCTGAATGATGTTGGGCTCTGACACAAAGACAAGATTTGGATTTGTAATTTCCTTGTTGAAATCTAAATCCTTGCTGACATCTCCATTTGGTCGCAAGGCTACAAATGTAGCTGCAATTGCATCAAGCACAAATTGATCTCTCGGGTTACTTGCTTGATTGAAGAAAACCGGCTTGGGATAGATCTCCCTAGTAGAAGTATCCGCGATTGACTCTGATGGCGCGAACGTCAACGCCGCGACCGACAGAGCGTTTGCCAAGCAGAAACTCAGGCAAGAAAGTCCATTCGTCAAGAATTGCAGCAATGTACTAGCCTCTGCTCTTTTGGGATCTTTCTCAAATGGCTGTACACAGAGGTTGGTGTCAACATTTTCAGATGAAGTCTAGTTGCCAACCACATTAGTCCGTCGGTTGCATGAGTTGTCGACGCGCTCAGATCGTCACTTCAATGGCAGCTTTGTCCGCAAACCAGACCTTTGTAGCTCGCGTCATCAGATATTCGTAATCAGAAGGTTAGCGACTAACCCTAGCTTACGCTTTCCTCTTCCAGATGCAGCTTCATCTCGATCAGCACCTGTTGCAGCAGGCTGGTTTCCTTGAGCAGGCGCTTGGCTTCGTTCACGGTGATGATGCCGTCTTCGATTGCGGCCTGATATTCGGTCATCAGCATCGCGAACCGCTGGCTCAGGGCGATGACGTCCGAGTTCACTCCGCCGGTGCGCGGTGTGTCCGCATTGCGACCGTCATAGGACAAGGTGATGTTTTTCAGATCGGCCAGTGCCGAGGTGACATGCGGATAGGTAGAAACGGCCTCAAGCCGCGCGACTGAATCCACCGGCATGAACCGATCAACATGTTCGGCGTTGTCTGAATAATACCGGCCCAGAGTCGCCTTGGATTTGCCAGTGATCTCACATGCGGATTCAATGCCGACGTCCTTGACCAATGCTTCTGTGTGTTTTTTCAGATAGGCCCCGATATCTGCCATGTTTTTACCTTTTCTGCCTGTCTCTCCCACAACATCTGCCACTGTGGGGGAAAGGGAAAAGAAATTTCCCATACTCGAGTCTTAATTGAAATGTCATACATTGGCTATCCCTCAGATATTCGGGGGTTTTGTGAGTGAGTGGCGGCCGTTTAGGCCGGTGACGAGTAATTGCGGGGCAGAATACTAGCCTCGCTCTGTTTTGGCCGCATGTCGGCCAACGGCGTCGTTGTTGTGAAAGCGGGGGATCCATCCCCCTTGAGCTTAGGCTCGGCCCCTGCAACAACAGCGGCGACGTCGCTTGTTTCGTATCTTGCCCAAGGGGGTAAGGCGTTTTAGACCCGGGCGCATGGCAAAGCTGTATTTCAACTATTCGACCATGAACGCGGGTAAATCGACCGTGTTGCTGCAGGCCTCGCACAACTATCGTGAAAGGGGCATGGACACTTATCTGATGACCGCTGCTCTGGATGGACGGGCCGGCGCGGGGAAGATCGCCTCGCGGATCGGGATTTCCGCCGATGCCGATACGTTCTCGGGGGGCGATGACGTGTTTGCAATGATTGAGACGCGCCTGAACCGAGGTCAGATCGCCTGCGTTTTCGTGGATGAGGCGCAGTTTCTGACCGAAGAGCAAGTCTGGCAACTGGCCCGCGCAGTGGATGATCTGCGTGTTCCGGTCCTGACCTATGGGTTGCGGGTGGATTTTCAGGGGCACTTGTTCCCCGGATCAGCTGCCCTGCTGGCGCTAGCGGATGAGATGCGAGAGGTCCGCACGATCTGCAGATGCGGCCGCAAGGCGACGATGGTGATTCGCCAGGACGAAAACGGCAAGACCATCACCGAGGGAGCACAGGTACAGATAGGTGGGAACGAGACCTATGTCTCGCTCTGCCGCAAACACTGGCGCGAGGCAATCGGATCTTAAACCGGATTTGGCAGCGCGCGACCCGCGACGAAGGCGGCGACGTTGTCCAGCGCAATGTGCCCCATATCGGTGCGCACCTCTTCGGTAGCGGTACCCAGATGAGGCAACAGGGTCACGTTCTCCATATTGCTCAGAGCTTGCGGAACGGCGGGTTCGAATTCGTAGACATCCAACCCCGCACCCGCAATCTGGCCCGATTGAAGCGCGGCGATCAGGGCGGTCTCGTCCACAACCTCTCCACGCGCGATGTTGATCAGGATGGCCGAGGGGTTCATCGCCTCCAACACCTGTGCGTTGATCAGGTGGCGGGTTTCGGCACCGCCAGGGACGGCCAGGATTAGAAAATCGACCGATCCGGCCAAAGCGGCCAGGTCGGGGGTGAATTCAGCGGCAAAGTCCAAGTCCTTCGGGCTGCGGGACTGATAGGCGACCTGCATTCCAAACCCGAAATGGCAACGGCGCGCGATGGCCTGACCAATCCGTCCCATGCCGACGATGCCGACTCGTTTGCCGGTGACGTGATGACCCAGCATCTGCGTCGGGTGCCAGCCCTGCCAGTAACCAGCCCGAACCAGCCGTTCGCCCTCGCCCGCGCGGCGCGCGGTCGACAGCAGCAGGGTCATGGCGATGTCGGCGGTGGCATCGGTCACTGCCCCGGGTGTATTGGTGACGGCAATGCCAGCGGCACGGGCCGCGTCTACGTCGATATGATTGTAGCCGACGCCGAAATTTGCCAGCAGTTTGCAGCGCGGTTTGGGCGCTTCGGCGAACACCTGAGCCGAGAATAGATCGCCTAGTGTGGGCACAACCACGTCAAAGTCAGTCAGCGCGCGCAGCATCTCATCGCGTGTCAAAGGCAGCGTTTCACTGCGGATCTCGACATCAAACTCTGCGCGGGCGCGGGCCTCGACGGCAGCCGTCATTGGGCGAGCGATAAACAGTTTCATCAGTGCATTCGCCCGCCAACAGGAACCTCGCCGTCCGGGCCGATCAGGACGATTTCACCGTTTTCATCGGGCAGACCCAGTACCAGAACCTCAGACATGAACCGGCCGATCTGGCGTGGTGGGAAGTTCACGACGGCCATCACCTGCTTACCTACCAGCGTCGCCGGATCGTAATGCGCGGTGACCTGGGCCGAGGTTTTTCGCTCGCCGATCTCATCGCCGAAATCGATCCACATCTTGATCGCCGGTTTGCGGGCTTCGGGATAGGGTTCGGCGCGGGTCACTTCACCCACGCGTATATCAACCTTGAGAAAGTCGTCGAAGGTAATCTCACTCACGGGACAGCTCCTTGGATCGGTCGGTTGCAGCTTTGACAGCGCGGTACAGCAGGTCGGGGAAGCCCTCTTCTTCGTGCATCAGCACTTCAAGCGCGGCCTGCGTGGTGCCGTTTGGTGAGGTCACGTTGATACGAAGCTGTGAAGGGTCTTCCTCGGCCGCCTTCGCCAACGCCCCTGCCCCGGCCACGGTTGATTTGGCCAGCTTCATCGCCAACTCATGCGGCAGGCCCTGCGCCTGCCCGGCAGCTGCCAGTGTTTCGATCAAATGGAACACATAGGCCGGACCTGAGCCGCTGAGGCCGGTGACGGCGTCCATTTGCGCCTCGTCCTGCAACAGAACCGTTTCACCAATGGCCGACAGCAGGTTTTCGGTCAGCGCTAAATCAGCATCCGATGCAACCGAGTTGCCGATCAAGGCTGTGATTCCCTGCCGGATCGCGGCTGGAGTGTTTGGCATGGCGCGCACGATCGGTGTGTCGTCACCCAAAACGGATTCGAATGTGGCAATCGAGGTGCCCGCAGCGACCGACACGAACAGACTGCGACCCCCTCCCAAAGCTTTTATGGCGTGCAGGGCCTCACCCATCATCTGCGGTTTGACGGCCACCAGCACCACCGCGGGCGCTTCGGGCAAAGGTGTGTTGATATTGACACCCTGCGCCTTCAACCAGTCCGAGGGGTTCGGGTCGATCACCCAGACAGCGGACGCAGTAAGGCCATGCTCCAACCATCCGGCGAGCATGGCCGATCCCATCTTACCGCATCCCAAAAGCACCAGCCCCTGCTCGGCGACGCGTGACATGTCCATGATTGCCCCTCCCCCTACACGGTTTGGGGCAAAGCTTTACGCGCGGCCGTAGGCCTCTGCAATGGCGACTTGCATCGCCTCTTCAGGGGTACGGTTGCCCCATGTGACCAGTTGGATTGCCGGGTAGAACCGTTCGGCGCTCAGCACCGCTGCGTTGATCAGGGTGTCGATCTGTTCTGGGCTCGCCATCTGACCGCCGGCCAGAACCAGTCCGTACCGATAGACCATCAGTTTCTGGTTGGCCCAATAGGTGAACGCCCCCGCCCAGCACTGATCATTCATCTTGTTCAGCAGCTCATACAGCTCGTTTTCGCGTTCGGACGGAGGCTCCATTTCAAAGGAGCAGACCATCCGCAGGGTTTCATCATAGTGCGACCAGGCCAAAGTGATCGAATACGTCCGCCACTGCCCTTCGACAGCCATGGCGATCTGATCATCCCCGATCCGGTCAAAGTCCCAGTCGTGATGTTCGGCCAAATGTTCAACAATATCAATCGGATGAAGGTCTTCTTCGAGAAACTGCTCGGAAAGGGCCATAATGCCACCTCACTAATCTCTAGCATTTTGGGGCTGGCAGCGCCCCAGCGCTAGTTGCCTGCTCTACAAGCCGGGCTTCCCCCGTAGGCCTGTACTAAATATGGTGCGACGCAAGATGGGTTCTGGCAACCCTATTTATTGGGGATAACAGCAATAAGTTGTGGACAGAAGGCAACTGCGATCAAAATATTGGCTCATCACGCAGCTTTGTCTTGATTAAACTCCGCAAGACGGCAAGATGCACGACACCGCACAACCCGGGTCCGGATTGTACGGTGAATGTGTTTTACCGAAAACTGAATGTGGGCTTACTTTTCCAGCTTCGCCTCAAGCGCGGCAATGCGTGCTTCAAGCGCTGCGTTCTCTTCACGCGCCTTCTGGGCCATTGCGCGAACGGCATCGAATTCCTCACGCGTGACGAAATCCCGGTCGGCTAGCCAGCGGTCGATCATAGACTTCATCGCATTCTCGGCCTCTTCCCGCGCGCCCTGAGCCACACCCATGGCATTGGTCATCAGCTGGGATACGTCGTCGAGAATCTTGTTGCGGGTTTGCATGGCTTTACTCCGAAATCGCGGTTGGTCTCTATATGGGGAATGATTGGCGCAGGCTCAAGGTTGACTTGCCCAGTAAACCCCGGGCAATGAGACGCACATGCAGGCTGTTTTGAATTTCCCCGATCTGTCTCCCGAATTGTTCTCGATCTCGCTGTTCGGGATGGAGTTCGTGCTGCGGTGGTACGCGTTGGCCTATATCGCAGGTATCCTGATTGCATGGCGGATGGGCGTTATGGCGCTGAAGCGCCCGGCACTGTGGCCCGACAAGACTCCGCCGATGAAACCCGAACAGCTTGAGGATCTGATCACCTGGATCATCCTCGGCGTGATTCTCGGGGGGCGCTTGGGGTTCGTGTTGTTCTATCAGCCGTCTTACTACCTTTCGAATCCGCTGGAGATCGTGAAAGTCTGGCAAGGCGGTATGGCCTTCCATGGCGGGTTGCTGGGGGTGGTGATTGCGTCTTTCCTCTATGCACGGCGCCACCAGATTCCGGTTCTGCCCATGGCGGACCTGATCGCCCATACCGTGCCACCGGGGTTGTTGCTGGGCCGGTTGGCAAATTTCATCAATGCGGAACTCTGGGGCCGACCGAGCGAGCTGCCCTGGGCCGTGATCTTCCCGGGTGCGGCCGCACAGGACTGCCCCGGCGTGGTGGCGGGCATGTGCGCACGGCATCCGTCGCAACTGTACGAGGCCGCATTGGAAGGGCTGCTGCTGGGCGCTCTTTTGCTGTGGCTGGTTTATCGGCGCGGCGCCTTTCACAAACCCGGCCTGATCATGGGCCTATTCATGGCGGGTTATGGTGCCTCGCGTTTCATTGTCGAGTTCTTCCGTCAGCCCGACGCGCAGTTCATCTCGGCCGGCAATCCGCTGGGACTGGCCCTGCAAGTCGGTGGATATGGCCTGACGATGGGGCAATTGCTGTCGCTTCCGATGATCGCACTTGGCTTGTGGTTTGCCTTGCGTGCAAGATCGGTATCATGAGCCTGGAAGATCATCTGCTGGCGCGTATCGCGCAGGACGGCCCGATGAGCGTGGCCGATTACATGACCGAATGCCTGCTGCACCCGACGCACGGCTATTACACCACCCGCGACCCGCTGGGCGCACAGGGGGATTTCGTCACCGCCCCGGAAATCAGCCAGATGTTTGGGGAACTGATTGGCCTGTCTCTGGCGCAGAGTTGGCTGGATCAGGGGCACCCGGGCCGTTTCGTGCTGGCCGAGCTTGGCCCGGGGCGCGGCACACTGATGTCGGACATGCTGCGCGCCACAGCTCGCGTACCGGGGTTTCTCGACGCCGCCGAAATTGTGCTTGTCGAGGCCTCTCCTACCCTGCGGGACATGCAGGCGCAGACCTTGAAGGAGTTTAAGCCGCGCTGGATCGATTCTGTTGCGGACCTGCCCGAAGCACCGCTGTTTCTGGTCGCGAACGAGTTTTTCGACGCCCTGCCAATCCGCCAGTTCCTGCGTGACGGCAATGGGTGGCGGGAACGTCTGATCGGTGCGGATGGCGAATCGCTGACTTGGGGGCTGGGGCCGCGGGGCGAACAAGTTGCCCTGAAGTATCGGCTGTATGACACCAAAGACGGCGATCTGGTCGAGCTGTGCGCAGCGGCGATTCCCATCATCACCGTGATCGCAGGGCGGATCGGCACCCATGGTGGTGCAGGGCAGATCGTGGATTACGGTGACTGGCACTCTCTAGGTGACACTTTTCAGGCACTGCAGGCGCATGAACGCACTGATCCTCTGGTCCTGCCCGGTCAGGCCGACCTGACAGCGCATGTGGATTTCGAACCGCTGGCCCTGGCAACTCGCGCTGCTGGATGCGCCCATTCGCGCCTGACACCGCAGGGCGTGTTCCTTGAACGACTGGGAATCACCAACCGCGCGCAGGCATTGGCTGCATCTCTCAGCGGGTCTGAGCTTGATGCACTGGTTGCCGCACATCGGCGGTTGACCCATCCCGAGGAAATGGGAAACCTGTTCAAAGTGCTGGGCCTCTACCCTACCCCTTCCTCACCGCCACCGGGACTGGAGCCATGACCCTCGAGATTTTGACCTCAGATTTACTGTCGCCCATGCGTCACGGGTTTTTCAGCCGCCGCGGCGGTGCATCTTCGGGCGTTTTTGCCGGGCTCAACTGCGGCTATGGCTCATCCGACCAAACCGAGGCCGTCACATTGAATCGCAGCCGCGTGGCGCAGGCGATGGACGTCGTGCCCGAGGCGCTGATCGGCGTTCATCAGGTCCATTCCCCAACCGTGCTAACCGTCGATGCCCCCATCAATGGCGAAAAACCCAAGGCCGACGCGGTGGTCACGGCAACACCCGATCTGGCCCTGACGATTCTTACAGCCGACTGCCAACCGGTCCTGTTTGCCGATTCTGACGCAAATGTGATCGGGGCAGCCCATGCCGGTTGGCGCGGCGCGCTGGACGGGGTGCTTGAGGCAACCCTTGATGCGATGGAAGCCTTGGGTGCCAATCGGGAAAACACCGTAGCGGTGATCGGGCCGTCAATCTCGCAGCGCGCTTATGAGGTGGGACCCGAGTTTCTGGACGAGTTCATCGCTGATTCCCCGGAAAACCTGCAGTTCTTCGCTAATGGCAACGGTGACAGGTTGCAATTTGACCTGCCTGCCTTTGGCCTGCACCGGCTGCGCCAGGCCGGTGTCGGCCAAGCCGAATGGACCCGGCACTGCACTTACTCGGACCCTGACAGATTCTATTCCTACCGCCGGTCGACCCACGCGAAAGAGGCCGACTACGGCCGCCTGATTTCAGCCATAAAACTTTAAGAACTCGTCCGGGCTACGTTTGTCTTGCCGCTTTTTTGCCACAATTCTTTTGTCTACCTGAGTCGCAACAACTCATTTTTTATTGTCCGCTCTCAGTTGGTTATCAGCCGAAACCTTAGCCGAGCGCGACGTATCCGCAAAAGAGGAGTCGCTAGCTGCGCATTGTCCTGAATTCATCCCGGATCAGCCTTATCGCCGCCGCAATGACACTTCACATTGGGAGCTCAGAGGAAACGGGACAGACGCTCCCAAACGGGCAGGACATAACATGAAGACGAAATCGCGCTTTCTCAGTGCCGTGGTTGCGGCCACCAGAGAGCAACAGCTGGAAATGCCGTGGAAACGGGTCTCCAGCCATTCGGTCAGAGTTGCGCGCCGCCTGGCGGCACGTCGCTGATCAAAAGGCCCCGTGAACCAAGCTGCCGGTTTTTAGGGGGTAAAGACGCACACCGGAGGAAGGCTCCGATCTGGTGTGTGGCCTGCCGCGAGTATTGTGTGCGGATCAGGTTTGGGGCGTGTGTGCGCAGGTAATTTCGCCTGCGTTTGTGTGAGTTTGTCTGGGGGGACCAGTGGTGACTAAAAGCATAGGGAATATTGTTTCGACAAGCGCAAACCGTGCCTGTCGTCCTGCAGTCACCAGTTTCTTGCGAGACAAAAGTAAATCCGATCAGGCGGGCCTGTACGGGGGTTCAGCTTGTCTGTGCGGTAGTTAGAGGGGACGGAATTGAAATGGATATTCCACGTTCGTTATCGCGCGCTGCAAGAAATGCCGTTGAAACCTCGCCGTTGCTGCGCGACGCACCGAGGCCGACGATTCAAAAAAAGGCGCAGTTGCGGCGCTATGAGGTCAGTACTCTGATGAGAAACGGGGATGTCGTACAGACCCGGCACATTGCGCCCGCCCTGCCCATGTTCGAAGACGCGTTTTGCGCCTTTACCCGGGGATCTCTGGTTGAAACCGAATTCGGGCCAATGGCGATTGAAGACCTGCTGCCCGGCGACACCGTACTGACGCAATGCGGTGCCTCTGAAACAGTACTGTGGAAAGGGTCTGTCACTCTGGTGCCCGGGCGCGAAGACGCTCGCGGCAGGACACGACCACTGACACGGATCATGGCCGACACGTTCGGGATGCAAAAACCGATGTCGGGCGTCATCGCCGGCCCTGCCGCGCGGTTGCTGGGAACGCCTGCGCACCTGCGGCATCTACACGGCGACGATCAGGTTCTGACACCGGTCCACGAGTTCCAGGACGGTACAAGCGTCATCGAAACGCTGCCACCGACACCAGTCGAGTTGTTTCATATCTGTCTGAAACGCCATTCAGTGATCAGGGTCGACGGGTTGCAGTTCGAATCCTATCACCCCGGCATCAACACCATTCGCAGAGTCAGCCAGTCACTGAGGTCGATCTATCTGAACCTGTTTTCGCATATCGACACGTTAAACGACTTCGGGCCGCTGGTTTTGCCGCGCGCCGGGGACGGAGAGGTGAATGCGATAACCGCTTGAATCCGGGCTTTTTCTGCAATGTGGGGGCGTTATGCAGTTGTTGTTAAGTTGGGTGTTTTACATGACGGTGGCAGCTTTTCTGCCACCGATGAAGCCGCACCCGAAGGGGACGGCGCTCACGCCGTCCGATTCATTCGTTCTTCCAGAACATCAAAAGGTACGCCGGGCTCGTCTTTTGCACCGCGAATGACCAGCGAGGTCTTGACGCTGGCCACGTTTGGCGTGGTCAGCAACTCGCCCGTCAGAAATTGCTGAAAACTGCTCAGGTCCGGTGCCACGCATTTCAGGATGAAATCAACTTCGCCATTCAGCATGTGGCACTCCCGCACCAGCGGCCATTCGCGACAGCGTTCCTCAAATGCGCTCAGTTCGGATTCGGGCTGGCTTTCAAGGCCGACCATGGCAAAGACCTGAACTTCGAATCCCAGCTCGCGCGAATTCACCTCGGCGTGGTAACCGCGGATCAGGCCCGATTCTTCCAGCGTGCGCACACGCCGCAAGCACGGAGGTGCCGAAATACCAACGCGCTTTGCCAGCTCGACGTTGGTCATGCGACCGTCTGCCTGCAATTCCGCCAGAATCTTGCGGTCAATCTCATCCAGCCGTATCGCGACCATCTAATGCTCCTGATTTTTCGGTTGTTATATCAGCACCCGGCAGATGCGCAATATTCTTTCGCGGTCGCGCAATATTGTTTATTTTCAATGTCCTTTTTTTGTGCGCCATTCTCGGGGCACATAGCGGATGTGAAACAGGAAGGGGCTTTAAGCGCGGCACTGGGGTCGCTATATCCATCGGCCAAGGGCCATGCGCCCAAATCAGGCATATCGAGTTGGGGGTACCATGTCCGAAACACGTCACACCAAGGTTCTGATCATCGGGTCGGGACCGGCAGGTTATACCGCAGGCGTCTATGCAAGCCGCGCTATGCTGGAACCGATCCTGGTTCAGGGCATCGAACCCGGCGGTCAGCTGACGACCACCACGGATGTCGAGAACTACCCCGGCTTCACTGAAGTTCAGGGCCCTGACTTGATGATCAAGATGCAGGAGCACGCGCAGGCCATGGGGTGTGAAGTGATCGGTGACTTCATCAGCGATCTCGATGTCTCCAAACGCCCCTTCACTGCCAAGGGCGACAACGGCACTACCTACACAGCTGATGCCGTCATTCTGGCCACCGGCGCGCGTGCGAAGTGGCTGGGTCTGCCGTCGGAAGAGAAATTCAAGGGCTTTGGCGTGTCAGCTTGTGCCACCTGCGACGGGTTCTTCTATCGCGGGCAGGAAATCGTCGTAGTCGGCGGCGGCAACACTGCCGTGGAAGAGGCGTTGTTCCTGACCAACTTCGCCAGCAAGGTCACTTTGATCCACCGCCGTGACGAACTGCGGGCCGAGAAAATCCTGCAGGATCGCCTGCTTAAGCACGAAAAGATCGAACCACTGTGGTTCCACGAGTTGGAAGAGGTGGTCGGCACCGATGCCCCGCTTGGCGTCGAAGGCGTCCGCGTCAAGAACGTCAAGACCGGCGAGATCACCGAGATCCCCTGCAAGGGCGTATTTGTGGCCATCGGCCACGCCCCGGCCAACGAACTGGTCAAAGATACGCTGGACACTCACATGGGCGGATATGTCGTGACCAAGTCGGGCTCGACCGAAACTTCGGTGCCTGGTGTCTTCGCCGCAGGTGACCTGACCGACCACATTTATCGTCAGGCTGTTACCAGCGCTGGCATGGGCTGCATGGCCGCGCTGGACGCGGAACGTTTTCTGGCGGAGCAGGACTAAACGCTTTTAAGAATTCCCCGGTCTGTTCGGGGAATTCTGCCCTCCTTTCCCCGCACAACCTCTGCTTGACCCACTCGCCCGCCCGTATCAGACTCGGGCGCACGCAAAGCGAATGCAGGTGACCTGATTGAATAGCGCTCTATGGCGAGGCGGGTGGGCAACCCGGCTGAGGATCGGCAGCGGCCTGATCCTGTTTACCTTTGCCTTCTTTCACTTCATCAATATCGGGTTGGGCCTGTTTCACACCGACTACTTGCACGGAATGCAGGATGGCCGCAAAGCCGTCACCCGCCACGACGTCATGAGTGTGGTTTTGTATACAGCCTTGCTGGTGCATGCCGGTCTGGCGTTGTACTCGATCAGCCAGCGCAGGACGCTACGAATGCCGGTTGCGACCGGTGTGCAGGTTGTGCTTGGCCTGCTGATCCCGCTGCAACTGATCTCTCATATCGTGCAAACGCGCTATGCACATGAGATTTACGATGTAAATGACGAGATGGGCTATATCATCATCCTGATGTGGCCCGGCACCGTGATTTGGATGCAAAGCCTGCTATTACTGCTGGTATGGATTCATGGCTGCATCGGGCTGCACATGTGGCTGCGACTGACCCGATGGTGGTCGAAAACTGTGCCCTATCTGATTGGTGCGGCGGTGTTCATTCCATCCTTTGCGCTGGCCGGTCTGCTGACTGAAGGGCGGCGCATCTGGGCAGATTTCGCCGATCCATTCCTGCGCGAACAGTATATCGAGCATTACAACTGGCCCTCGCCCGAGGCATTTGAGGCCATGTTCAGCGTCAAGAACAATGCACTGATGGCCTTTTGGTTCGCGCTGGGGGCCGCGCTGGCGGTGTTTGCGATCCGCAAGCTCTGGCGTCGCAGGCATTCTGTGCGGGTGAAATATGTCGAGGGCCCCGAGGTCGTGGCCGAAAAGGGCATGACCTTGCTTGAGATTTCGCAGGCCAATGGCATTCCGCACACGGCCCTGTGCGGCGGCAAGGGGCGGTGCACCACATGCCGCGTGATCGTCGAGGATGGTGGCGACAATCTCCCCGCTCCCGCTGTGGTCGAGGCCCGCAGTCTCACCGCAGTTGGTGCCCCGAAAGGCGCGCGGCTGGCCTGCCAGATCCGCCCCACCGAACCACTTACCGCGTATCGGATGTTCCGCCCGGAAGGAGGGCGGCACCGTGCCCATGCAAGCCAGGGACAGGAGCGCAAGCTGGCCGTTCTGTTTCTGGATATGCGCGGGTTCACCTCACGCACGACCGGCCATTTGCCCTATGACATCGTCTTTCTGCTGAACCGGTTTTTCGACGCCATTGTTCCATCGATCACTGCCGATGGCGGTGTGGTCGACAAATACATGGGCGATGGCCTGCTGGCCGTGTTCGAAACACCCGACGCCAAAAGCTCGGCCCGGGCAGGATTGAAGGCTGCGGCCGATGTCAGCCGCGCCCTCGCGCAGTTCAACCAGCGGCTTGAGGCCGAAGGCAGCCCACGGATACGCATTGGAATGGGGCTGCATCTGGGCGATCTGGTGCTGGGGGAAATCGGGGCTGCCGGTCATGCGGCACGCACCATCATTGGTGACGCGGTCAACGTGGCCAGTCGGCTTGAGGGTGAAACCAAGGCACTGGGGGTCGAGCTTCTGGTTTCGACGGAATTACTGCAGATGGCAGGCTATGAAGGCGACCAGAGCGGTACGAAGTCATTCGAATTGCGCGGCGTAACGCGCCTGATTCCAGCCCTGCCGGTAGCAAGCGCCGCAGATTTGACGCTGGTCACCGCAGGATAGGAACAGATGTGCTGAATCCGCACGACAACCACGCACCAGCGGGAATAAAGTCGTCAAAAGCTGATCCTGCCGAAATTTCCTTCCAATCCGGGCAAAAACCGCGCATATCGTCCTTAATTTCGTGAATGTATATGGACTTCGACCAGTAGTCGGGGCAAATGCCCCGCAAGCACCCCTGAATCACCGGTTAAACCGCACTTCGACAAGAGTATTCCCATGACGATGTTAAGCAATCTGGCTCCGATTCCCGAGCTATATGTATCTTATGAATCGGCCCAAAAGCTGAAAGTGGAAGCCGCCGACCTGACCAGCTGGGACCTCAGCCCGCGTCAGATCTGCGATCTGGAGCTTCTGATGAATGGCGGGTTCAACCCGCTCAAAGGTTTCCTGTCCGAGGCCGATTACGAAAACGTCGTTGAAAACATGCGACTGGCCGATGGCACCCTGTGGCCGATGCCGATCACGCTGGATGTCAGCGAAGATTTTGCCGAGACCATCGAACTGGGTCAGGATATCGCCCTGCGCGATCAGGAAGGTGTCATCCTTGGCACCATGACCGTGACAGACCGCTGGACTCCGAACAAGGTCCGCGAGGCCGAGAAGGTCTTTGGCGCCGATGACGATGCGCACCCGGCGGTGAACTACCTGCACAACGTGGCTGGCAAGGTCTATTTGGGTGGACCCGTGGTCGGCATTCAACAACCGATTCATTATGACTTCCGTGGCCGTCGCGACACCCCGAATGAGCTGCGCGCCTATTTCCGCAAGCTGGGCTGGCGCCGGATCGTTGCATTCCAGACCCGCAACCCACTGCATCGAGCGCACCAGGAACTAACCTTCCGCGCCGCCAAGGAAGCGCAGGCTAACTTGCTGATCCACCCTGTCGTTGGCATGACCAAGCCCGGCGACGTGGACCACTTTACCCGTGTCCGCTGCTATGAGGCAGTGCTGGACAAATACCCGGCCTCAACAACCTCAATGTCGCTGCTGAACCTGGCGATGCGCATGGCTGGCCCGCGCGAGGCGGTCTGGCACGGTCTGATCCGCGCCAACCACGGCTGCACCCACTTTATCGTGGGCCGCGACCACGCCGGCCCCGGCAAGAACAGCCAGGGCGAGGACTTCTATGGCCCCTACGACGCGCAGGATCTGTTCCGCCAGTTCCAGGATGAAGTCGGTGTCGAAATGGTCGATTTCAAACACATGGTCTACGTGCAGGAACGCGCCCAGTACGAGCCGAATGACGAGATCGAAGACAAGGCAAACGTCACGATCCTGAACATCTCGGGCACCGAACTGCGCCGCCGTCTGCGCGAAGGTCTGGAAATTCCTGAATGGTTCTCGTTCCCAGAGGTCGTATCGGAACTGCGCCGCACATCACCGCCTCGCTCAGAGCAGGGCTTTACCGTGTTCTTCACTGGTTTCTCGGGTTCGGGCAAGTCCACCATCGCCAACGCGCTTATGGTCAAGCTGATGGAGATGGGAGGCCGTCCGGTGACGCTGCTGGATGGTGACATCGTTCGTAAGAACCTGTCCTCGGAACTGGGCTTCTCGAAAGAGCACCGCGACCTGAATATCCGTCGCATCGGTTATGTCGCCTCGGAAATCACCAAGAATGGCGGTATTGCCATCTGTGCGCCGATCGCGCCTTACGCCACCACCCGCCGCGCCGTACGGGAAGACGTCGAACAGTTCGGCGCCTTCTGCGAAGTGCACGTTGCGACCTCGATCGAGGAATGCGAACGCCGCGACCGCAAAGGCCTGTACAAGCTGGCGCGTGAAGGCAAGATCAAGGAGTTCACCGGCATCTCGGACCCCTATGACGTACCTCAGAACCCAGAACTGAGCGTCGAGACCGAGAATGTGGACGTCGACAACTGCGCCCATCAGGTTCTGCTGAAACTGGAAAGCATGGGTCTGATCGCCGCGTCGTAAGCTGGCACCAGAATCATTCCAAGGCCCTCGCATCGCGGGGGCCTTTTTTCGTGGTCAGAGTTCAGCGCGGATGGCGGCGACGGCGCGGGCTTCGAAATCTCCGAACTCGGCCGCTTGGGGCTGTATCGCCCGCAGGTGCGGCAGGCGGGCATCGTAGTCCTCGGCCGAAGCTATTTGAATTGCATGCTGAATATCGCCCTCGGATTCATACAGGATCATGCCGGACGTATCGAAGAAATCCCCGATATTCGGACAGCCCCAATAGATAGGCACCGTCGAGCACAGTATCGCGTCCGTCAGTTTTTCCGAGAAATAGTTCCGTTCCCGCACATTCTCGATCACTACGGAATAGCGATACGGGGCCAGCCCGTCAGACTTGCGATCAAAGGGCGTATAACCGCGCCCCATGATATCCACGTCCGCGCCGGTTTCCCGCACCCAGTCGATCACCGAATGACGCAGCCGGTGACCCTCCAGGTCGCGCTTGGCCGAGGCGATCAGCGAGCAGGATTTAGATTTACTGACATCAAGATCCTGCCAGTCAGGCACCATGGTGACGCCATAGGGCAGGAACACCGCGTTCGGAATGCTCTGCAGCAGAACATCATGAAACGTCAGCACCCGGAAAAACCGGCGCCAAGTATAGCGCAGCATCCGGTCGTGTTTGGCGTGGATGGCCGACGGCTCTCCCATCATAAGAGAGATCCGCGCGCGGGTGCCCCGGCGCAGGCGTAGATGCACGGTCGAGTTCGGGTACATGATCAGGTGATCGGTGTGTTCCAGATCACCAACCGTCTTGCCGGTCAGGCGGTCGGGGCAGCCCTCGGGCCAGATCAATTCCGACAGCGGGACCGAGGCCAGTTTTGGCCCCAACCGGTGCCCATAGGGCAGGATCGCAATGGCGGGCTGGGTCATTGCGCGACCTCGGGCAGATCGACCTGACCGCGCATCAGAACATGACCGCGTCCGGCAACCTTGATGCCGGTCATTCCATCCGCAGGCCCAACACGGCTGACGGTCGCTTGACCTGGGCGCCCCATATCGTGCCCCTGCTCGGCAACGAATGTGTCTTTCGGCATCAGCCCATATTTCCACAGATAGGCCGCCATCGCACCGGTGGCCGATCCGGTGAACGGGTCCTCGGGCGGGCTTGGTGGCGCCATCAACAGGCGCGAGAACGTATCACCTGCGTCAGTCGCGCCTTTGAGCGTGACAAGGAAGGGTTCGGCCATGTCCGACCCGGAAAATCCGGCCAGTTTGGTGATCTTGTGCAACGCGTCCTCGTTTAGCTTAGCGGTGCGCAAAGCCTCATGATCGCGCAAAACGGTGATGCAGAATGGCAGTCCAGTGGATACGAATTGCGGCGGAGAGATGATGGCGCCGTCCGGCAGGCCAATAGCGGCGGCGACCAGATCCGCCGGTACTGAATTTCCGAATTGCGGCGCGACTTGCGTCATCTCGATCTCTTCCCCGTTCAATCGGATCGAGACGATCCCGGCGCCGGTCTCCAAAGTCAGCGTGTCGCCCTGAAACAGGCCGCGCGACCGCATCGCGGCCACAGTGGCGATGGTGGGGTGCCCGGCAAAGGGAATCTCTCGGCTGGCCAGAAAGTATCGTACCCGGATATCGGCCACATCGGAGGGTCCGGTAAACGTGCATTCGACCAGAGAGGTTTCGCGAACATAGGCCATACAGACTTGCTGCGACAACACCGCCCCACCGTGGACAACAGCACAGCCATTGCCGCCAAAGGCACGGTCGCTGAAGGCGTCTACCCAGTCAAAGTCAAACCAGCTCATGTCTCGCCCCTTCCGATATGCGAACCGCTTCAGGTCCGCATATCTCGCCCGCGGGGCAGCAGATGTCACGGGGAAATCGAGTGGCTCAGTGGACGGCCACCGGCGAAAAGTCATGTTCGCGCGCCAGAACAAAAGCCAGCTTGCGGTCGGCGACCAGTGCCAGTTGCTGACCGTCGGAATCGTGAACGGCATAAAGCTGATCCAGATCGCCCGCCTGCTCGCGCACTTCCCGAGGCAGATCAGCGACGTCGACAGCTTTCACATAGACGATCCGGTCGCCCTCGGTGTTCAGCTCAATCGGTGTATTCATTGCTCTTACCCCTTTCTTATGTTGATCGTTTGCACCACGGTTTCCGGCACGGCGCGGGTCAGGTCCACATGCAGCAGACCGTTCTCCATGATCGCCTCGCCCACCTCAACACCGTCGGCCAGCACGAACATACGCTGGAATTGACGCGCGGCGATGCCACGGTGCAGGAAAATACGCCCCTCGCTGTCGTCGTGTTGACGGCCCCGGATCACCAATTGGCGATCCTCGATGGTGATCGACAGATCCTCCTCCGCAAAACCGGCCACCGCCAGGGTGATGCGGTATGAAAAATCCGAAGTCTGCTCGATGTTGTAGGGCGGGTACCCTTCGTTGCCAGCCTTTGCAGACCGTTCCAGAAGACGTTCCAGCTGCTCGAACCCCAAAAGATGCGGGTATGAGCCAAGAGTAAGTTTCGACACGTATTTTCGTCCTTTATTGTCAAAGCGACGTGTGGTGCGGCCCCGTTCTGGCAACCGCGTAGAATAGAATATGGGAATATGCAGGGATGTCCACAAGGTCTGGCCGGATAAAGCCTGACACACTATCTTGTGTTTCAAGCACCACAAAAGGCACTGAGTCGCTCATGAACGCGCCCACCGATCTTTCGATGAAAACAGACGAGGTTTTGCGGGTTGAACTGGAGGTTTTCCGCCGTCAGCACCGTGATCTGGACGAAGCCATCGAAGCGCTGCAAGCCACCGGCACAGCCGATCAACTGACGATCAAGCGGCTGAAAAAGCAGAAACTGCGGCTGAAGGACATCATTCGTCTGATCGAAGACCGTTTGACCCCTGACATCATCGCCTGACGCATTGCCACGATTTTGGATTTGGCTATAGTGCGCGCTCTTTCGGAAGGCAGGGAAACAAGCGGATGAGCGACGTCAAAGTGGGGATCATCATGGGCAGCCAGTCGGACTGGCCCACGATGAAAGAAGCCGCAGACATTCTGGATGAGCTGGGCATCGCATATGAAAAACGCATCGTTTCGGCACACCGTACTCCTGACCGGTTGTGGGACTATGGCAAGACCGCCGTTTCACGCGGCCTGAATGTGATCATTGCCGGGGCCGGAGGGGCCGCACATCTGCCGGGCATGATGGCCTCGAAAACGCGGGTGCCGGTGATTGGTGTACCAGTACAGACGCGCGCGCTGTCGGGCGTCGATTCACTGTATTCCATCGTGCAGATGCCCAAGGGTTTTCCGGTGGCAACAATGGCGATCGGATCGGCTGG
This sequence comes from Ruegeria sp. AD11(2025), assembly GCF_056542405.1. Taxonomy (NCBI): domain Bacteria; kingdom Pseudomonadati; phylum Pseudomonadota; class Alphaproteobacteria; order Rhodobacterales; family Roseobacteraceae; genus Ruegeria; species Ruegeria sp. AD11(2025). The sequence continues at coordinate 197,128 of NZ_JBQFZU010000003.1, forward strand.
CGGTGCAAATGCGGGCCTGATGGCCGCCGGCATACTTGCGTTGCAGGACGACGCGCTGGCACAGCGGCTGGACGCGTGGCGTGAGGCGTTGTCGGCCTCGATCCCCGAGGAGCCACAAGGATGAGCCGTATCGGGTTTATCGGAACCGGACATATTGCGGCTCCGATGGTTCGGTTTCTGGCTTCGAAAGGGCATTCCATAGCCGTCACTGAACGCAACACCGACGTTTCGGCGGCCCTTAAGGCCGAACTGGATGTGACGGTTACCGATGCCCAATCCGTTATCGATATCTCGGACATCGTGTTCCTGTGCCTTCGTCCGCAGATTGCGCCTGGCATTCTTGAAACCCTGAGGTTTCGCGCCGATCAGCAAATCGTATCGGTCATGGCTGCGGTATCGGCGCAGCAACTGGCGCAACTTTGCGCCCCGGCCTCGGATTTCGTGCAGACGATCCCTTTGGGCTTCCTGCTGCAGGGCGGGTGCCCGTTGGCAGCTTTTGGAAATGACACTCTGCTGGCCGATTTGTTCCAACCGGAAAACCCGATCGTCGCAGTCTCGGACGAGGCGGCGCTGAATGCGCATTTCGCAATTTGCGCGATGGTCCCCGGAATGCTTGACCTGATAGCAACAGGTGCGGCGTGGCTGACCGAACAAACCGGCGACGCCGATGCTGCCGAATTCTACACAACACAATTGCTGTCAGGGTTCCTGTCCACGATGGAGACGGGTACGTCGGGGCGACTGGCCACAGAGCGCGATGCCCTTGCGACCGAAGGAACGCTGAGCCTGCAGATGACGGATGGATTGCAGTCCGGTCGCGCCCATGATGTGTTGCGCGCGACCCTGGCGGCGATTGGATCACGGTTGGAGACGAAAGAATGACCGACACACTACAACCCGGTGCGAAGATCGGTATCCTGGGCGGAGGTCAGCTGGGCCGGATGTTGTCCGTGGCAGCAGCTCGTCTGGGATTTGTGACCCATATCTTTGAGCCCGGCACCAACCCGCCCGCCGGGCAGGTGGCCGACCGGGTGACAACCGCTGCCTATGACGACGCGGACGCCTTGCGCGCCTTTGCCGAGTCGGTCGACGTCATCACCTATGAGTTTGAGAACATCCCGACCGAGGCGCTGGACCTGCTGGAATCCCACCGCCCGATCCGCCCGGGGCGAGAGGCGCTGCGGGTCAGTCAGGACCGGCTGACCGAGAAGAACTTTCTGCAGGGGCTGGGTCTGCAAACAGCACCCTTTGCCGACATCACCGATCTGGACAGTCTGAACGCGGCGATCGCTCAGATCGGCACGCCCGCTATCCTGAAAACCCGCCGCTTTGGCTATGACGGCAAGGGACAGGCGCGGTTGCGCGCGCCTGAAGACGCCGAGGCCGCCCTGACCGATATGGCTGGCGCGCCGTCGATCCTTGAAGGGTTCGTAGAGTTCAGCCACGAGATTTCGATCATCGCAGCCCGTGGTCTGGACGGGCAGGTCGCCTGTTTCGACCCCGGCGAGAACGTGCACCGCGATGGTATCCTGCACACTACGACGGTCCCTGCTCGCCTGCGCCCAGCACAGCGTACGGATGCGGTGCTGTTGGCCGCCAATATCCTCAACGCGCTGGATTACGTGGGTGTCATGGGGGTTGAGCTGTTCGTCACACCCGCAGGGTTGATCGTGAATGAGATCGCGCCACGTGTACACAACTCGGGTCACTGGACACAGAACGGTTGTGCTGTGGATCAGTTCGAACAGCATATCCGTGCGGTGACCGGATGGCCATTAGGTGACGGGCAACGGCATTCGGATGTGGTCATGGAGAACCTTATCGGCGACGACATGAACCGGGTGCCCGAATTGGCGCGGGAACGCGACGTGGCTCTGCATCTTTATGGCAAAGCCGAGGTCAAGGCCGGTCGCAAAATGGGTCATTTCAACCGTATCGCACGGTAACTAGCCCACGAAACGCGCCGCGATATCACCTGCCATGTAACTCACCCGCCCCGCTGCCAACGTGGCGGCTACCCTGTAGGTAATAGCATCCAAAATGACCAGATCGGCGCGCTGGCCCGATATCAGCGTGCCCCGGTCATGCAATCCCAACACACGTGCAGGTCCCGAGGACACCAGCGCCCAAGCCCCTGCCATGTCGACCAACCCAGACTTAGCCAGCATCAGCGCCGCCCGTCTGGGGCTGGGGTAATGATAGTCTGAGGCCAGCGCGTCGCAATACCCCATCGTGATAAGGTCCAGCGCGCTGACGTTGCCCTTGTGCGAGCCCCCGCGTACCACATTGGGCGAACCTAAGATGATGTAGTCGCCAGCAGCACGGGCGGCCTCGGCGGCCGCAAGCGTTTCTGGGAATTCGGCAATCCGTGCCCCCCGGGCGCGCCAGTCAGCGCGGGATTGCGCGGTGGCATCGTCATGGCTGCCCATGCGCACGCCCTGCTTGGCGAGAATCGCACACAGCGCGTCCAGCGCCGCAGGTACCTCGGACCGGCGGTCATGCATGGAAAGCAACAACTCGAAATGTTTCTCCGGGTTGCGCCCGGCTTTGAGCGCCTGCCCGGTCAGGCGCGGCGACTTGCGTCGCTCGGCCAGACGGTCATGCGGCAGGTGGTCGTTGAACACCACATAGGGCACCTGCCACTCGGCAATACGTTGGGGCAAGCCCGCATAGTCGCCCAGCATATGCGTCTCGAAACGCAGTTGAGGCATCAGGTCAGTCACGACGCGATCCTTGACGGCGGCAATGGCGTCAAAAACCTGCCCCGCAAACTCGGGACCTCGCACGCCGCCCTCCCAACTGTGGAATTGGGCAAGAACAGCGGTAGTGATACCGTTGGCGGCCAGTTCAGCCTCGACCGAGAGGATGCCCTCGTCCATTTGCTTCATCGCCCCGCGCCGCGGCGCGATATGGCGCTCGAACCCATCTCCGTGCAGATCGATGATACCGGGCAGCACGAGGTAGCCGGACAGGTCGATCACCTGCCCAGTGGGGCCCGGCTGAATGACGCCCTCCGCCATGGCCAAGTCGAAGGGTACAAGGCCCTGTTCCGGTAACAGCACCTCTGCGCCGGTCAGCGTCAGGTTCAAGGCGGTCATTGCGATGGCTCCGAAGCGGGTTCCGAGCAATCCTGCCCGATGCAGATTTCGTCGATGACATCCAGCACCCCGTCCAGCCAGGTGATCTGGGGATCAAACTGCCCGAATTCGATGAAATGCAGCACCTGTGCCATGACCCGCGGATTGTTCATCATAAACGTATGGGTCACCGGCAGGACGATATGATCTTTCATCCCTTCGACCTTCGTCGTCTCGACCGACACCTTGCCGTCATCCCTGCCGTCGATCATTGACGAAAACACCGGATTCAAAGAGTTTTCTCCCGCGATTACGCCCAGTTCAAAATCCACCGGCGGCAACTGGCGTGGTACGCCTTCAGGGCCGGTGCCCAGCGCCAGCCCGGCCGGGCCATGCAACATGCCGAACACCTCCCAGGCGCCCAATTCATCGACCAGTTGGCTGCCTTGATTGGGCGGCCCAAGCATGACCACGCGACCCAGGTTTTCGGGATGGTGATCCTGAAGCCAATAACGCAACAGAATGCCGCCCATCGAATGCGCGACGACATTCGCCGTGTCGTCTCCGCAGGCCGCAAAAGCATCCGGCAAAGTCTGGTTAGCCAGTTCCGGGATCGGCAGATCGGTAGAGGGATAGCCGGGGCGCACCACGGTGTACCCGTGCGCCTGAAAAAGTTGTTCCATAACGGTGAACGACGCCTCGGTCCGTGCAAGCCCGTGCAGCAGCACCACGCATTTCGCCTGGGCCACGGCCGGAACAAGAAACAAAAGCAGGGCGGTCAGATACCTCATAGCGGCCAGATAAGCCTTAAGCGCGGGTGATGAAACCCCTAGCGCGGTTTCAGGCGCAGGACGGCCAGCGTAATGCCGCCCAGAACCAGCAATGCCCCTAATACCAAGCGCCAGCTGGCGACCTCACCCAGTAAAAGGACGCCGCCAAGAATGGCGATGATAGGAACGCTCAGTTGTACCACCGCCGCCGTGGTGGGTGCCAGTTGCGGCAAGACGCGATACCAAAGCGCATAGCCCATCCCCGACGTGACGCCGCCGGAAACGGCTGCCAGCAGATAGCCCAAACCGGTCACCCGCCATTCTGCTCCGTTGGCCAAAAGCGCCAGTGCCGTGACCGGCAGCGCGACGACGAAATTGGCCGCCGTACTGGCCAAGGCGTCCGGTTCAGACCGCCCAACCAGCGAATAAACTGCCCAGCCCACGCCCGCGACCGTCATCAGCATCGCGCCCGCAAGATCGACCTGTACCGCGCCGGTCGGCCAGAGCACATAGGCCAACCCTGTCAGTGCAATCACTGCACCGGCAATCTGACGGCGGGTTGGAGCGCTGCCCATCACAGAGGTCACCGCAAACATTGTGATCTGCACCACGCCGAACAGAATCAACGCCCCCAGCCCGGCGTCCAGCGTCAGGTAGGCAAGCGAGAACCCGATCATGTAGAGCGACAGAGCCCCTGCCCCCGCGATCCGGCGCCGGTTGCGTAGGGGCAGGTGCCCTGCCCTGAGCCAGACCAGAGCGACCAGCACCACAGCCCCAGCCACGACCCGCACAACCGCGAACCCGGCGGGATCGCTGGCACCGCTGTCGATTGCCAGACGGTTCAGGATCGAGTTCGCCGCAAAAGCGCACATGGTCAGAGCGGTGAGCAGAAACAGACGCATATCAATCGCATAGCCGTTCCTCGGCGACTTGGACATCCACATTCCTGCGCGGCGCGTAAAAAAAACGGGGCCGCCCAAAGGCGACCCCGTTCCTAAGCACTATGGCCTAAGCAGCTTACATCATGCCGCCCATGCCGCCCATGTCGGGCATGCCGCCAGCGGCAGGTGCGTCTTTCTGCGGCTTGTCGGCAACCATTGCTTCGGTGGTGACCAGCAGACCAGCAACCGATGCCGCATCTTCCAGAGCGGTACGGACAACTTTTGCCGGATCGATGACGCCGAACGAGAACATGTCGCCATATTCTTCGGTCTGCGCGTTGAAGCCGAAGGCTGCGTCAGCAGATTCACGGACTTTGCCCGCAACAACCGCACCGTCGACACCTGCGTTTTCGGCGATCTGGCGCAGCGGCGCTTCGATGGCTTTACGAACGATGTTGATGCCAGCGTTCTGGTCAGCGTTTGCACCTTCCAGAGTTTCCAGTGCTTTACCGGCTTGAACCAGAGCAACACCACCACCGACAACAACGCCTTCTTGTACAGCAGCGCGAGTTGCGTTCAGAGCATCGTCCACACGGTCCTTACGCTCTTTCACTTCAACTTCGGTCATGCCGCCGACGCGGATAACAGCAACACCACCTGCCAGTTTGGCAACGCGCTCTTGCAGCTTCTCACGGTCGTAGTCCGACGAGGTTTCTTCGATCTGAGTGCGGATCTGAGCAACACGTGCTTCGATCTCGGCTTTCTCGCCAGCACCGTCGACGATGGTGGTTTCGTCTTTGGTGATCTCGATTTTCTTGGCGGTGCCCAGCATGTCCATGGTGACGGACTCGAGCTTCATGCCCAGATCTTCGCTGATGACCTGACCACCGGTCAGGATTGCGATGTCCTGCAGCATGGCTTTGCGGCGATCGCCGAAGCCCGGTGCTTTGACAGCAGCAATTTTCAGGCCGCCGCGCAGTTTGTTGACAACCAGAGTTGCCAGCGCTTCGCCTTCAACGTCCTCAGCGATGATCAGCAGCGGCTTTTGCGACTGGATCACCTGCTCGAGCAGCGGAACCATCGGCTGCAGCGAGGACAGTTTCTTTTCGTGCAGCAGGATCATGCAGTCGTCGAGCTCTGCGATCATCTTGTCTGCGTTGGTGACGAAATAAGGCGACAGGTAGCCACGGTCGAACTGCATACCTTCGACAACGTCGGTCTCGGTTTCCAGACCTTTGTTTTCTTCGACGGTGATGACGCCTTCGTTGCCAACCTTCTGCATCGCGTCTGCGATCTGCTGGCCGATTTCGGCTTCGCCGTTGGCCGAAATGGTTCCAACTTGAGCAACTTCTGCCGAGTCTTTCACTTCGCGCGAGGCGTTTTTGATGCCTTCAACAACCTTGGCTGTTGCCAGATCGATGCCGCGCTTCAGATCCATCGGGTTCAGGCCAGCAGCAACCTGCTTCAGACCTTCGCGAACGATTGCCTGTGCCAGAACGGTTGCGGTGGTGGTGCCGTCGCCTGCTTCGTCATTGGTGCGGCTGGCGACTTCTTTCACCATCTGCGCGCCCATGTTTTCGAACTTGTCTTCCAGTTCGATTTCCTTGGCAACCGAAACACCGTCTTTGGTGATGCGCGGTGCGCCGAAGGATTTGTCCAGAACCACGTTGCGGCCTTTGGGGCCCAGGGTCACTTTAACAGCATCGGCCAGAATGTTCACACCTGCCAGCATGCGGTTACGGGCATCGGTGTCGAACTTGACGTCCTTTGCAGCCATGTCGTTTCTCCTTGAGAAATGTGTTGGAAATGAAGATCAGAGAAGCGCGCGGCTTACTCGATGATCCCCATGATGTCGCTTTCTTTCATCATCAGCAGCTCTTCGCCGTTGACCTGAACCTCGGTGCCCGACCATTTGCCGAACAGGATCTTGTCGCCAGCTTTTACAGCCATTGCGATCAGCTCGCCGCTGTCCTTACGTGCGCCTTCGCCGGTTGCGACGACTTCGCCTTCGCTGGGCTTTTCTTTTGCGCTGTCGGGAATGATCAGGCCGCCTGCGGTTTTCTCTTCGCTTTCCGTACGGCGAACCAGCACGCGGTCATGAAGCGGTTTCAATGCCATCTTTGCAGCTCCTTGGGCTCAAAGTTTATTATCCTCCCCTCGCCGACTGGCGAGGCGTTAGCACTCAAGGGTAGAGAGTGATAACGACGCATAGCTAGGGGGTCCAAATCCTCGAGTCAACAAGCTGTGATGGATTTTTTTGGCAATTCGCTTCAGTCAGTGCTTTCCCAGCTAAAGGCCCAATGTTTCAGCCCGTCACTGCCAGCCTCTGACAGGGCGTAAATGCCCTTATCGATCTTGTCAAACCAGCCATAATGGTTTTCCCGCATCAGACGTGTGGCGGTGGGCACTCCGGTCGCCTTTGCCACCTCGGCCCCCTTGGTGGCACCGCATTCGGCCAGATGAGCCGCGCATTTCAAAGCGTCCTGGCGGTAGGCCGTGACAATCCCGTGCCGGGTCGCTCCACCCGAATTGGGGTCGCCTTCCAGCCGGTCGAATTCACGCAGCAAGCGCGCGGCCTTGACCTTGTTCTTGCGCGGCGCAAAGGGGCCGGGGTCACATTGCACCTCTACCACGCCATCGGCCCGCACGGTGATCAGCCCCAGACCCAAACGGCGACACAGGGCAAGGTTGTCCTTCAACGCCCTCCGGGCCGTGCGCCCTTTAGGTTTGCAAACTCCGATATAAACCTGGTCGGTCACTTTCATCCGCGTGATCGCCTGATGAAACAACGCCAGAGTAAACCGCAGTTTGAGCTCCACGATCACAGGCGCATCGCCACCCCGCACAGCGACGATGTCAGCCGCGCCAACTTCACCTTTGACGGTATAGCCCTGACGCTCCAGCAGCGCCTTGATGGGCGGATAGAGATCCTGCTCGCGGTCCATGACCACATGCTAGGCGAATTGCCACAGAATGCCAGAGGTCGCGTGCAAACCCCTGTTCCGCCTTGCACAATGCCGGGCATCGGGTCAATCTCGGCACCAACTGACACAACCGGGATGATACGAATGCGCCTGTTCCTGTTTCTGATCTGCTTACTGCTGCCCGTCACGGTTCAGGCCGCTTGCGACGGGCGTGATCTGACGGCAGATCTGACACCCGCGGCCCGGGCGGAACTGAAACAGGCCCTTAAAGGTGTCCCCTATCCCGAAGGCAACCACTGGATCGCAACCAAGGGCGACACGATACTGCATCTGATCGGAACCATGCACCTCAATGATCCGCGCATGGACGCGATTGTAGAACGCCTGACGCCGACACTCAGCAAAGCCGATGCTTTCTATTTCGAAGTCACCCAAGACGAAATGAAAGCGTGGGAGCAGAAACTTGCCACCGACCCGAGCGCGATCATGATCACGTCCGGCCCTACCCTGATTGACCTCCTGCCCGAAGAAGATTGGAACGCCCTATCCGCAAACCTGGCCGAACGGGGAATACCGGGCTGGGTGGGTGCGAAAATGCGGCCCTGGTTCCTAAGCATGATGCTGAGCATCCCGCCTTGCATGATCGAGGATCCGGATGCCAATCACGGCATGGATGCCCGCCTGAACGCTCTGGCCGAAGACCGGGGCATCCCGCAGCATTCGCTGGAGCGGATCGAGGACCTGATGGCCATGTTTGACATCCACCCCATCGAAAAACAGGCTCAATCGCTTGCCAGAATGGCCGGTGCCTTCGAAAACAGCGAAGATCAGATGGCGACCATGACCAACGCCTATATCGACGAACAGCACGCACAGGCCCTGCAACTGGCCCGCATCATGGGGCGCGACTTTTCAGGCCTTTCGCCCGAGGTGTTCGACGAGGAATGGAGCGACTTCGAACAGCAACTTCTTGTCGAACGCAACAACAACTGGATGAAACCAATTCTGAACATTCAGGTTCGGACAGCAGTGATAGCGGTAGGTGCAGGACACCTGAGTGACACACATGGTTTGCTGAACCAGTTGCAACAGGCCGGATACACCCTGACCCGCGCGCCATTTTGACCTGACACCAGCGAAAGTCAGACCAACCGTCGCAGCGTAAACTCTGCCGGGTGACAAGCCTGGCGGAGCGCCCTATAAGGCGCGCAAAATTATCATCCTCAGGACGCTGACATGACAACTCTTGTATTTGGCCATAAATCCCCCGACACCGATTCCACAGGCTCGCCGATCCTGTGGTCGTGGTACCTGAACGAAGTCAAAGGCGAACAGGCCGAGCCCGTTCTGCTGGGTGAACCCAACACCGAAGCGGCCTTCATGCTGCAACGCTGGGACTTGCCCAAGCCGCGCATCATCAATGACGTCAAAGCAGACGCGCCGGTTGTCATTGTCGACACCAACAACCCGGCTGAACTGCCCGCCAGCATCAACAGCGCAGATATCCAAGCCATCATAGACCACCACAAGCTGGTCGGCGGTCTGGAAACCAAAGGGCCGATCGACATTACCGTGCGCCCTCTGGCCTGCACCGCCACCATCATGGTCGACCTGATGGGCGACGACGCGGCCAAGATGCCCGACGCCATCAAGGGAGCAGCGCTAACCTGCATCCTGTCGGATACGTTGGAATTCCGTTCGCCCACCACCACTGCCCACGACCGCGCAGTGGCCGAGAAACTGGCGGCTGATCTGGGTCTGGACGTGTCTGCCTATGCCGCCGACATGTTTGCCGCAAAATCGGATGTATCGTCTTTCTCGGACGCCGAACTGATCCGCATGGACAGCAAGGAATACGAGGTCGACGGCACCAAGTTCCGTGTCTCGGTTCTGGAAACCACGGCGCCGGGCGTTGTGCTGGACCGCAAGGCCAGCCTGGCCGACTCGATGGTAAATGTCGCGACGGAAGACGGTGTTGACCAGGTTCTGCTTTTCGTGGTCGACATCCTGAACGAAGAAGCCACCCTGCTGGTGCCGAACGATCTGGTCAAAGGCGTGGCCGAAAAGAGCTTTGGCGCATCGGTCGATGGCGACGCCGTTGTTCTGCCCGGCATCATGAGCCGCAAAAAGCAGATCATTCCGAACCTCAAGGTCTGAGACACCCGCACCATAAGTAACTCATTTAGGGCGCCCTTTCGGCGCCCTAATTTATTCAACGTAGGTCTCGGTCTCGGAAGTATCGGCGGGCATATGAAATATGGTCCCGTCCCTGCGATAGATGATCAATTTGTGGTTTTCAGCCAATTCCTGCTGGCTGATAGGCTGCCACTTGCTGTTTGCTTCTGTGATTTCACGGCTGAAATACTGGACGCACAGCCGGGTGACCCCGACCCACAGTGTATCTCCGGGACATTCGCCACCTTCCGGTCGCTCACTGGTCTCCGCTGTGAACTCAAAGCAAGTTTCAAACATAAGATAACCACGGCACCTTTGCGCCGCATAGTAGTATACCTGATAGGTGAAAACGAAAGCCCGTTCGGTATTGGCGAAAAACAGAATTTCATTTCTCTGTTTCTCATTTCGGTCCAGCCAATACAAAGGAGAGAACAATTCAAACGCCGTTGCGCCCACAAACCTGCGTTCGCCCATCATTTCCATATATCGAAACGGCTCGTGTTTTGCAGAAGCCCAATCGCGTATGGGTGGGTTGAATTCGCCATCATGATACAGGAAGTCCTCCTCTCCGAAGATTGCTTTCGCAAAAATCAGGTTCAGACCGCGATGGCCGGTGTTTTTCACCACCGATGTAACCTTGACCGGCAACATACCACCGCTTTCGGCTACATCGCCTACAGTGGCCGAGACATCCACCTCGAGCACGTAATTCTTCCCTGCCTCTAGCAAACCAAACTGCAAAACAGCCCAAAGTCCTGCCAGGGTTATTGCAACAATCTGGAACCATCGGAAAAAAGTCTCTGCAAAGCCGCTTCCCTTGCCCACTTCAACCATGGCACCTCCAAAAAACTAAATGAATGACGAGCAGTAATGTACCATGAATCCGGCTTACTGACGATTTGCATAAAGAGGTCGCGTACCCTGCGGGATGGTCATTCGCTGCTGGCTTTGGCATAGCTAGCGCAAACCTGCATTCTCATCCGAGGCCAATATGACCCAGATCATCCACGCCCTGTCCGACGTCTCCGATCGCTATAAAGCTTTGTTCGTTGACCTTTGGGGCTGCGTTCACAACGGCATCACCGCTTTCCCCGAGGCCGTGGCCGCCTTGCAGGCATACCGCTCAAAGGGCGGGATCGTGGTGCTGGTCACGAACTCTCCGAAACCGCGCGCGGGCGTCGCCGTGCAACTGGAGCAATTCAACGTGCCCGCTGATGCCTATGACACCATCGCCACCAGTGGCGACTCGGCGCGCTCGGCGATGTTTCGGGGCGCGGTGGGCGAAAAGGTCTATTTCATGGGGGAATGGCAACGTGATGCGGGGTTCTTTGAACCGTTGAAATTGCTACACCACCCCATTCACATCGAGCGTGTCCCGCTGGACGAAGCTGAAGGCATCGTTTGCTGTGGCCCCTTCGATCCGATGGCGGACCCGTCAGTGAACCGTCCGGATTTCCTCTATGCCAAGCAAAAGGGCATGAAGCTGCTCTGTGCCAACCCCGATATCGTGGTCGATCGGGGCGAGGTGCGCGAATGGTGCGCCGGAGCGCTGGCAAGGCTTTATACCGAGATGGGGGGTGAAAGCCTCTATTTCGGCAAGCCGCATCCGCCAATCTACGACCTGGCCCGACGCCGGTTGCAGGAACTGGGTCACGATATCCCCGACGGCGACATTTTGGTGATCGGAGACGGCCCCCACACAGACATTCTGGGTGGCATGGGTGAAGGGATTGATTCTCTGTTCATTTCGGGCGGCTTGGCCGCGGCTGAAACAAAAACGTCGCACCATCCACACGAAGAATCCCTAACTGATTATATCGCAAGGGAAAACATCAATCCCACCTTCACAATCGGTCGTTTGAGATAGTCAGAAAAGACTTGATTTTCTGCGACTGCGAAGTAATAAAGTTGCCGAACTGGGGTGACTTTAGTTGTTTTGTTGCCCTGAAGAATCAAGTGAGGGCGACATGTTGGACAATCTTCCGCGCGGCACGATCTGTATCGAAGACATCGAAATGGGCATGACCCGTCACTTGCGCAAAGTAGTGACGGACGAAGACATCGAGATGTTCGCGCAGGTTTCCACTGACCGGAATCCGGTGCATCTGGATGACGATTACGCTCGCGATACGATCTTTGAGGGCCGCATCGCGCACGGGATGCTGACCGCTGGTCTGATCTCGGCCGTGATTGGGGAACAGCTGCCCGGACATGGCACAGTGTACATGGGCCAGTCGCTGAAATTCCTGGCCCCTGTCCGCCCTGGCGACATGGTCTACGCCGAGGTCAAAGTGATCGACATCGACTTTTCCAAGCGTCGTGTCAAACTGGATTGCCACTGCTCGGTCGACGGCAAGAAAGTTCTGATCGGTGAAGCCATGGTGCTGGCCCCGTCACGTAAGTTCGACTGATTGCGGCACCATCACATGTAAAAGGCGCCCAACAGGCGCCTTTTTTGTCATTAGGTTCAAGCGTCGAAGCGCGCAAAGTCGTCAGGATTGGCGGGCTCGCTTGCGCCCCTTCAATGCACCGGATTCCAGAATGATCTCTGACACCACGTGTTCGCGCCTGTAGGCCATCACATGGACCCCTGAAACCCCGGCAATATCCCGGATTTGCTGGATTAGTTCGATGCAGATCTTTTTCCCCTCATCACCAGGTTTCTCAGCCTTTTCCATCCGCTCGATGACCTGATCCGGGATATGGATGCCGGGCACATTGCTGCGCATCCAGCGTGCCGCGCGCGCCGATGCGATGGGTCCGACGCCGGCAATTATGAAAACTTTCTTGTCCAGCCCTGCATCCCGAACCCGCGCCATGAACCTCTCAAATAGCGGAATATCGTAGATGTAGTTGGTCTGAATGTACTCGGCCCCGGCGTCTACCTTCTTTGCCAAACGATCCGGACGCCAGTCAAAGGGAGGTATGCAAGGATTTTCCGCCGCTCCCAGAAATAGTTGAGGGGGGCGTGTGATTTTGCGGCCAGAGAGAAACTTTCCCTGATCGCGCATGGTGCGGATTGTGCGCAATAAGGTCAGAGAGTCAAAATCGAAGACCGGTTTTGCACCCGGCTGATCTCCGACGCCGACACCGTCACCGGTCAGACAAAGCACGTTGCTTACCCCCAATGCAGCGGCTCCTAAAACATCGCCCTGAATGGCGATCCGGTTCCGGTCCCTGCAGGAAATCTGATAGACCGGAGAGTACCCCGCACGCGTCAGCAATGCGCAGATTCCAATTGAAGACATGTGGCAATTGGCACCCGAAGCATCGGTTGCATTGATCGCGTCAGCTACTTCGCCAAGCGGCTGAGCGGCCTGAAAAACATCCTCGGGATCGGCACTATCGGGCGGATTCAACTCTGCCGTCACTGCAAAACGGCCCGAGCGCAAAACCTTTTCCAGCCGGCTGTGCGACACATACCCATTGGGGACCGGAACATATCCGATTGGCTCGACCTCATTGCGATGTGCATCGATCATTTCCTAAGCTCCCGGTTCACCGCATTGGGTGGTTCGGCGGCCAACGGTGCCGCAGAGGGCTCATTTTCGCGCGCTTCCGGGAACGCCTGCGCCAGGGTCACCCGCGCGGCGTCACGGGCTTCGCGTTCCTGAGTCGCGATTTCCCGGCTAACTCGCAACCAGGATGACGATCCCCGCAACGTATGCTCCACCGGTGGAAGGACTTCTTTTATCTTGTCTCCTCCGTGACGCATACGACTCGACCCATCCCAAGCCAACGCCCAGACGCATTTCATTTCGGGTTTTACCTCACAGAACTCGCCGGGGCGCACCCCCCCACAAGGACCATTGCGCAGCTGTTTTGGGCAATTCATCGGGCAGGACATGCCAGTGGATGACAACACGCATTGCCCGCACATCTTGCAGTCAAACAAAAGGGTTTTCACACCCTTCTCGACCAATGCAATTGGGCGTTCGACGCGGTTATAGCCGACTTTTGAAAATAGCGGGTCCATCGCGACCATGCCGCGTTCGACACATTTGTAAATCCACTCGAACGTGCGGGCATGGCGAATCGCGAAAAGTCGCAACCGATACATGGGTCTGCCTCCTGTGCTGGGCTCATCCAGAACCTGGCCGGGCCTCGATCCCGTTCACAGAAAATTCTGTGGACCGGGCATTCAGTCTACACTCAGGATTTTTTTCAAATCAAGAAGTTGTAGGTACGCAGCCCGGTATACTTAGGGAAACCTCTTGCGTCTTGCCGCCTACAGCTCAGTTCCGGGCTATTTCTCGGGGTAGCGCCTTCCAAATCCAAACTGCCGCTTGAACAAATGGACTCGCAACGCTACGCACTCGCCTATGCGCATCATCCGGGATTTTCAGTTTATCGAGCCTCAGGACCGCGGCGCCAGCGTGGCGATCGGGAACTTTGACGGCGTCCATGTCGGGCATCAGTCGGTAATCGAACTGGCGCGCAATGCCGCCCCGGACGCCCCTTTGGGAGTGCTGACGTTCGAGCCCCACCCGCGCGAGTATTTTGCACCCGACGCACCACCCTTTCGCCTGATGCGCGGCAACGCCCGCGCGCACAGGCTGGAAAAGCTGGGGGTGCGGAAACTGTACGAATTGCCCTTCAATGCCGCCTTGGCCGGGCTGACTCCGGAAGAATTCGCGCGCAACGTGATCTGCGACGGGCTGGGCCTGTCGCATGTGGTCGTGGGGGCCGATTTCTGTTTCGGCAAAGGCCGCAGCGGTACGGCGGATGACATGGCCCGCTTTGGGCAGGAAATGGAGTTCGGTGTCACCATTGCCCCGCTGATGGAGCGATCCGAAAACGTGGTATCGTCCACGGCGATCCGCACCGCCCTGTCCGAAGGCCGTCCCCGGGATGCCGCCGCCATGCTGGGCCATTGGCACCGGATCGAGGGCGAGGTGATCGGTGGCGAACAGCGGGGCCGCGAACTGGGTTTTCCCACCGCGAACATGTCCATCGAGGGGCTACACCCGCCGAAATTCGGCGTCTACGCAGTGCTGGTCGATGTGTTGGGCGGCCCCCATCAGGGCAGCTATCATGGCGCGGCCTCGGTTGGCACACGTCCGATGTTTCAGGGCGAAGTCCCCAATATCGAAACATTCCTGTTCGATTTCTTGGGTGACCTCTACGGGGCTACCCTGTCAGTCGGGCTGGTTGAATACTTGCGGCCAGAGATGAGATTCGACGGGCTGGACGGCCTCATCACTCAAATGGGTGCCGATTGCGACAAGGCCCGCAGCATTCTGACGGCGCTATGACCACCGATCCCATTGATCGCAATGGTCTGAGCCCGCGCTTCTGGGAACGTAAACCGCTGTCCAAGATGAACCAGCGCGAATGGGAAGCGCTGTGCGACGGCTGCGGCAAGTGCTGCCTGAACAAGTTGGAGGACGAGGATACCGGCGAGGTCGCGCTGACCTGCGTCGCCTGCCGCCTGCTGGATGACGAGAGCTGCCGATGCACCCAATACGACATCCGCCACCAGTTCGTGCCGGAATGTATCGTGATGAAGCCTGACAATATCGACGACCACGCCTATTGGCTGCCGCAGACCTGCGCCTACCGGCTGCTGTGGGAGGGGAAACCTCTTTATGACTGGCACCCGTTGATATCTGGTACGCCGGACAGCGTGCACGCCGCCGGAATGTCGGTCCGGGGTCGCACGGTATCCGAGTTCGAAACACCGCTTGAAGAGTGGGAAGATTATATCATCGAGGAGCCCAGCTGATGTATTTCGCCTCTGACAATTCCGGGCCGGTTCACCCGCAGGTTATGGCCGCATTGAATGCAGCCAATGAGGGTTATCAGATGGCCTATGGTGCCGACACGCTGATGAACGCGGTGCGGGATCGCATTCGCGGCATCTTTGAAGCGCCCGGTGCAGCGGTGTATCTGGTAGCCACCGGCACGGCGGCGAATTCGCTGGCGCTGGCGACTTTGGCAAACCCTTGGGATACCGTCTTCTGCTCGCCAGTGGCGCATATCCACGAAGACGAGTGCAACGCACCGGAATTCTACAGCGGAGCCAAACTGACGCTCGTGCCCGGCGGCGACAAGATGGACCCCGAGGCACTGCGCGGCGCGATTCTGGCCGAGGAAACACGCGGCGTGCACGGCCCGCAACGCGGGCCTGTTTCGATCACGCAGGTGACCGAGCGTGGCTCGGTCTATTCACTGGCCGAATTGCAGGCGCTGTGCGGTGTGGCGAAGGAATATGGCCTGCCAGTACATCTGGACGGTGCGCGGTTCACCAATGCGCTGGTGGCGCTGAATTGCTCTCCGGCCGAGATGACGTGGAAAGCAGGCGTGGACGCGGTCAGTTTTGGCGGCACCAAGAACGGGCTGATGGGGGTCGAGGCGGTTGTCTTTTTCGACGAATCCAAAGCCTGGGAATTTGAGTTGCGCCGCAAACGCGGGGCACATCTGTTTTCCAAACACCGCTATCTGTCGGCGCAGATGGCTGCCTATCTGCAAGAAGATCTGTGGCTGAAACTGGCCCGTCAGGCCAATGCCAATTGCACCCGACTGGCCGAGGGGTTGCGGACCAAAGGGGCCTCGTTCCTGCACGAGCCGCAGGCGAACATGATCTTCGCGCAGTTCTCGCGGGGGCGGCACAAACAGCTGCACGAAGCAGGTGCCGTCTATCACCTGTGGGGAGCGGAACTGGACGGAGCCGATGACGAGGAAACCCTCGCCTGCCGCTTGGTCTGCGACTGGTCGATCAGCGCCGAGGATATCGACCGGTTTCTTTCCCTGCTTTAACGGTCGCGAGTATCCTGCCAGAACTTCTGCACCAATCCCGCCGTATCTTGCGGATGTGTAATCGGCAGCATATGCCCTGCGCCCTCGACCATGGCGTAGGATGCGTTGGGCAGCCGCTGCTGCAGCCCCTTGCCGATCGCAGGCATCACCGGGTGCGTCCTTGACCCGCTGAGAATCTGCACCGGCATGGTCGCGCAGTCCAGAACGCCGGAGTTCAAAAACCCGCTCCGATCCTGAAACAATACGTCTTCCACCGCAGGAACAACGTGCACGCCCCGCACCATCGCGGCACGGGTGCGTTCAGGCAGGTCCGGCCAACGGGGGCTGTCATCGGTGCTCCACATCCGGTTGAACAGGCGCGCGGCCAGCGCCATGTCTCCGGCGGCCAGAGCATCCGTATAGGGCTGCGCTTCGTGGTCATGTTTCGCAACCAACTCGGGCGCATCCCGCTTCGCAACCGCAAAGAACACCGGTTCGATCAACACGGCACTGCGGATCAGGTTGGGATGCTCGACCGCAAGGCGCAGCGCAACCATACCGCCGAAAGAATGGCCGATCACGTCCATCGGTTCGGTCAGTTGAGCAGCAGCCAATTCAGTGGCGAGGTCGAAAAAATCCCCCTGCCCGTCCCAATCCGGGCTGCGGCCGTGTGACAGCATGTCGGGGGCAACCAGGGTCGCTTCACCGGCAAGCGCCGCAGCCAGACCGGACCACGCGCCGGAATGCGCAATGGTGCAGTGCAGGGCCAGCACCTTTCGTGCGCCCTGACCCAAGGTTCTGACGTGGACCGGCAACTGGTCCTTCACACCTTCATCTCGGCCAGGTGCCGATCCAGATCGTCCAGCCTATCCTGACCCCAGAACCTCTGATCATCCTTAGTGATATAGAACGGAGCACCAAAGACGCCACGATCCACGGCCTCTTCCAGATTGGCGGCATAAGTTTCCGCACCCACCAGCAGGCCACTATCAGCAAGGCTCGGATCAAACCCGGCCTGAGACAGGCAATCGCGGATTACGTCATCTTGTGAAATGTCCTTCTCCTCGGCCCAGCAGGCGCGCAGGAAGGATTGGACCAGCTTGCCCATATCCCCTGATCCATCCTTCACCGCCGCAATTACCGCATAAGACGATGGCGCCATATTGGTCGGCCAATGCGCGGGCTGCAGATTGAAATCCATGCCCAGAGCTTTCGATTGCCGCAGCAGCTCCTGCTTGCGGTATTCGATGCGCGAGATATGCCGGTCCTTCGGCGGTGTCCCACCCGTGCGTCCGAACAGCGCCATGATGTCCAGCGGTTTGTAGTTGATCGTTGCCCCATGCTTGGCCGCGACCTCCTCTAGTCGCCCGCCTGCCAAATATGTGAATGGCGAAATTGTCGCAAAAAAGTAGTCAATCTGGGCCATGTGCACTTTCTCCGCTGGGTTATCTTTGCTGGACGGTAAGGCCATGCTAAGCGGTGTCAACATCACGAATCTGTCACATTTGCCATTGCTGCCCGGGGACCTCAGCCGATGCCGACACTCAACGAACCCAAGCTTATCGCTGGGAACGCTAATCTTCCGCTTGCCGAATCCATTGCTCGCCGCATGAGCCTGTATCGCGGTGTCGATCAGGGTCTGGTCGATGCGAGAGTCGAGCGGTTTAACGACGGCGAGATTTTCGTCGAAGTGTTCGAAAACGTGCGCGGCGAGGATATGTTTATTGTCCAGCCGACCTCGAACCCGGCCAATGACAATCTGATGGAGCTGCTGATCATCGCCGATGCGCTGCGCCGGTCTTCGGCCCAGCGGATCACCGCCGTGATCCCCTATTTCGGTTATGCCCGTCAGGACCGCCGCACCAAGGCCCGCACGCCGATCAGTGCCAAGCTGGTTGCAAACATGCTGACCGGTGCCGGGATCGAGCGGATCCTGACCATGGACCTGCACGCCGCCCAGATTCAGGGGTTCTTCGACATGCCGGTCGACAACCTCTATGCCTCTCCGATTTTTGCGCTGGACGTGAAACATCAGTTCAAGAACAACCTGGATGAATTGATGGTCGTCTCGCCTGACGTGGGCGGCGTGGCGCGCGCACGCGAGCTTGCCAAGCGGATCAACGCCCCCCTGTCCATCGTAGACAAGCGCCGCGAAAAGGCCGGTGAAGTGGCCGAGATGACCGTGATTGGTGACGTGAAAGACAAGATCTGCCTGATCGTGGACGACATGTGCGATACTGCTGGTACGCTTTGCAAAGCGGCGCAGGTGCTGTTGGACAACGGCGCAAAGGAGGTGCACTCCTACATAACTCACGGCGTCATGAGCGGCCCCGCGGTCGAGCGTGTGACGAACTCAGTGATGAAATCACTGGTGCTGACCGACACGATCCAACCTACCAAAGAAGTCACCAAGGCCAAGAACATCCGTATTGTCCCGACCGCGCCGATCTTTACCCAGGCGATCCTGAACATTTGGAACGGAACCAGCGTGTCATCGCTGTTCGAGGACAAGACCCTGACACCGATCTACGAATCCATGTACCATAATATCGCCTGACAGAAACGGGCGGCCTAACAGCCGCCCTATTGCATTCCCGACAACCAATCAGGGCAGGACGTTTCCGTGACAGCCTCAAAACGCATCGTTCTTTCAAGCGACCACGCAGCCATCGACCTGCGCCAGGCCGTCGCCACCCATATCTCGGCGAAAGGCTGGGACGTGGTGGATATCGGGCCAACCACTCCCGAAAGCACGCATTACCCCAAACACGGCAAAGCCGCAGCGCAGGCTGTGGCCTCGGGTGATTGCGAGCTGGGGATTGTTCTGTGCGGCACCGGACAGGGCATTATGATGGCAGCCAACAAAGTACCAGGCATCCGTTGCGGCGTCTGCTCGGACGCGTTTTCTGCCCGAATGATCCGTCAGCACAACAATGCAAACATGCTGTCGATCGGAGCGCGTGTGGTGGGGGAAGGTCAGGCTCTGGACATCGTCGACGCCTTTCTGACTGCCGAGTTCGAAGGCGGTCGTCATGCGACGCGTGTAGATATGATTGAGGGAAATGAGGCCTAGAGCAGCATTTCAGGCCACTTCAGAGCACCGCAAACCTGGCGGCGCCCGCTTGCAGAGCTCTAGTTGGACTATGTCTGGCACACGTCAATGCATGTTGGCGACGCAACCTTGTGAGCGATCTGTGCCTTAGCGCTACGAATGTTGACAATATAAGCAAAGTTCAGACGTCTCACGCCCATTTTACAGCGGCTCCTTTCTTGGCCTCGGCGCATCAACTACGCTGACGTCTGACCAATTTTCACCACATTGCCTTGGTAAAAATCCTGCAAAAACAAACTTATAGAGTTTCAGACCTCGCTCCATGTCAAACACAAGCTTTCAAGACCGCATTCAACGCATCAACGCCAACAACCTGCAAGCAACCTCTGACCTTTCGCAAAAAGAAACAAAAGCTCCGTCACTCAGACCAAATCACTGGAAGGTCCTTGTCGGCATACTGTTTTTGAGTGTCGGCCAACAAGCAATAAAACAGGCAAACGAAAGTTACGAGGTTATAAAGCAAAGCTATGGGATCGGTGCCGCAGCCGGGCTAGGTGTTGTGGGGGTAATCGCGTTAGTGGCTGGCTGTATCCTAATGTACCGCGGCATTACTGCTGGCAACAAACAGCGGAACAAGGCGATCTCGGACGCCTCCATAACGGGCGGGCGTCGAAAGCGTATTGCGTCAAACAGGGCTCGGGCCATATGTTCCATAGTGGGCTTCACCTTTGGCGTCATTGCCACATATTACCTTATTACAGGCAAAATCGCCCACTCAATGGATACCGAGAGTGCCCGCGAGTACTCCCTTGGGGCCGGCGTGATTATGATTGGTCTCCCTCTGCTGTCCTTGCTGATAGGATTAATCGGACTTTTCGTGCGTGGTTATGCCTTGAGCCGTGTTCCGGTCTATTGCGTCCTTGGAGCCGTCATAACGATTTCCACCATAATGCTGAGTGGTACTAATCCTTACGAATGGAACTGGTTGTTTTCCAGACTACACTGATCATCCCGAAAAGTGCGCAGCATATTTTTCTAACTACTTCCAGACTCAGGCGTTCAATCATTCACGAGATATCCCAGTCATCCTCATGTGCGATCTCTCCGATTGCAGTCCAGTTCACCCGGATTCGCGCAATCCGAGTGTCAGACCATGTTCGAAAGATGGCAGTAAACCCTTCAGATGTAATATCCGAAGCCGTCACCTCAGCTCGCAACGCGGAGGACGTATCAACATCCCAAAGCGAGACACCGATCTGAACCACTGGCGCAGAGCGGAATGGTTGGCTGAAAGTAACGGCAGAACGCCGTTCGCGCGGGCCTTCTCCGGTCCACATATCGCCGCCGTCAGCGAAATCAGAAAACAGCACTGCCTCGCCTTGGTCGATACCAATTGGGTGGGTTCGAAAAGTCTTCATTATTGATGTCTTTGTCTTTGTATTCCCTACACCTATCCTGCGACTCCGGGAAAATCACGACAAAAAAAACGGCCCCGCACAGGCGGAGCCGTTTTAAATCACAAGAAAAGCCAGAGCCTTACAGGCTCATATGCGTTCCAAGGGCTTCCATGTCGGCCAACAGCTTGGCGGCGTCGTCGACGATGCTCTGATCGTCTCCGTTCTTGGCCACTTCGTGCGAAGCGCGGGCCTCGGCGATCAGGTCATCCAGTTGCGAC
The DNA here is from genome assembly GCF_056542405.1 of Ruegeria sp. AD11(2025). Lineage (NCBI taxonomy): Bacteria > Pseudomonadati > Pseudomonadota > Alphaproteobacteria > Rhodobacterales > Roseobacteraceae > Ruegeria > Ruegeria sp. AD11(2025). The sequence continues at coordinate 218,420 of NZ_JBQFZU010000003.1, forward strand.
CGGGTCACCTCGGTCACCGGAATGGCCTTTTCGGCCAGAACCGACAGGCTATCTCCGTTGATCTGAGCAAACCCGCCGGTGACCAGATACTCGCTGGAGCCTTCGGGTGAGTCGACCTTCAGGATGCCCGGGCGCAGGGTAGTGATGGTGGGGGCATGATCGGGCATCGCCGTCATGTCCCCGTCCGCGCCGGGAATCTGGACCGCCGTCGCCGCAAGCGAAGCTAGGCTCCGCTCGGGGCTGACGAGGTCGAATTGCATCGTGTTTGCCATCAGGGATACTCCTTAGGCGGCTTCTGCGGCCATCTTTTCCGCTTTGGCGATCACTTCTTCGATACCGCCAACCATCAGGAAGGCCGCTTCGGGCAGGTGATCGTATTCGCCAGCCACAACGGCCTTGAACGACGAGATGGTGACATCCAGCGGAACCTGAACGCCCGGCGAGCCGGTGAAGACCTCGGCCACGTCGAACGGCTGTGACAGGAAGCGTTCGATCTTACGGGCACGGGCCACGGTCAGTTTGTCCTCTTCCGACAGTTCGTCCATGCCGAGGATGGCAATGATGTCCTGCAGCGACTTGTAACGCTGGAGGATCTGCTGAACGTCGGTCGCAACCTTATAGTGCTCTTCACCAACGATGGCCGGGTCGAGCAGACGCGAGGTCGAGTCGAGCGGGTCAACGGCCGGGTAGATACCTTTTTCCGAGATCGCACGGTTAAGAACGGTGGTCGCGTCCAAGTGGGCGAACGAGGTTGCCGGCGCGGGGTCGGTAAGGTCGTCCGCAGGCACGTAGATCGCTTGAACCGAGGTGATCGAGCCCGACTTGGTCGAAGTGATGCGTTCCTGCAGGGCGCCCATGTCGGTGGCCAGCGTGGGCTGGTAGCCCACCGCCGAAGGAATACGACCCAGCAGAGCCGAAACCTCGGAGCCCGCCTGCGTGAAGCGGAAGATATTGTCGACGAAGAACAGAACGTCGGTACCGGACTGGTCGCGGAACTGCTCGGCCAGGGTCAGACCGGTCAGAGCAACTCGTGCACGCGCTCCCGGAGGTTCGTTCATCTGACCGTAAACCAGGGCCACCTGCGATTCCGACAGGTTGTCCGGCTTGATAACGTTCGATTCGATCATCTCGTGGTACAGGTCGTTCCCTTCACGGGTCCGTTCGCCAACACCCGCGAACACCGAAAAGCCCGAGTGCACTTTTGCAATGTTATTGATCAGTTCCATGATCAGAACGGTTTTACCAACGCCGGCGCCGCCGAACAGGCCGATCTTACCGCCTTTGGCGTAAGGGGCCAGCAGGTCAACAACCTTAATGCCGGTCACCAGAACTTCCGACTCGGTCGACTGTTCATCAAAGCTCGGTGCAGGCTGGTGGATTGCGCGGGCTTCGGTCGCTTCGACCGGGCCTTTTTCGTCGATCGGCTCACCAACCACGTTCAGGATGCGGCCCAGGGTGGCGTTGCCAACCGGAACCGAGATCGGTGCGCCGGTGTCCGACACTTCTTCGCCACGGACCAGACCTTCGGTCGCGTCCATCGCGATGGTGCGGACGGTGTTTTCACCCAGGTGCTGAGCAACTTCCAACACCAGACGTTTGCCGTTGTTGGTGGTTTCCAGCGCGTTCAGAATTTCAGGCAGCTGATCTTCGAAGTGCACGTCGACGACGGCCCCGATGATCTGTGTGACTTTGCCTTTTGCATTCGCCATGTTTCGTCTCCGGTTTGTCTCTACAGCGCTTCGGCGCCGGAAATAATTTCAATCAGCTCGTTGGTGATCACGGCCTGACGTGAGCGGTTAAACTGGATCGTCAGCTTGTCGATCATCTCACCCGCGTTGCGTGTCGCGTTGTCCATCGCGGACATTCGTGCACCCTGTTCAGACGCTCCGTTTTCGAGCAGAGCCGAGAAGATCGCGGTCGCAACCCCCTTGGGCAGCAGGTCGGCCAGGATGGCCTCTTCGCTGGGCTCGTAGTCGAAGATGGCACCGCTGTCGTCACCCTCGGTGTCCTCAAACGAGGCGGGGATGACCTGCTGTGCCGTCGGGATCTGGGTCACAACGTTGACGAACTTCGAGTAGAAGATCGTGGCAACGTCGAACTCACCCCCGTCAAAGCGGGAAAGGATATCCTTCGCGATGTCTTGCGCGTTGGAGTAACCCAGACGCTTGACTTCGCTCAGGTCGATATGTCCAACGAACAGATCGCCAAAATCACGCTTGAGAGCGTCGCGGCCTTTTTTGCCGACAGTCAAGACCTTGACTGTTTTGCCTTTCAGGCGAAGCTCTTCCGCTTTGACACGGGCCAGCTTGGCGATGTTCGAGTTGAAGCCGCCGCAGAGGCCGCGCTCAGCTGTCATGACAACCAGCAGGTGGACATCATCACTGCCCGTACCCCGGAGCAGCTTGGGGGCGCTGTCGCTGCCCCCGACCGACGCCGCCAACCCCGCCATTACAGCATTGAACTGCTTGGCATAGGGACGCGAGGCTTCGGCAGATTCCTGGGCGCGGCGCAGTTTTGCAGCCGCGACCATCTGCATGGCCTTGGTGATCTTGCGGGTCGATTTGACCGACTCGATCCTGTTTTTAAGGTCCTTAAGATTTGGCATATGCCCGCCTCTCCCTTAAGCGAAGGTTGCGGCGTATTCGTCAATCGCAGCCTTGATCTTGTCGGAAGCGTCGCCCTTGATCTTGGGATCTTCGTCCGTGATCCACTGAAGCAGATCCGCGTGCTTGCCACGCAGATGCGCCAGCAGGCCAGCTTCGTAACGGCCTACATCGGACACGTCGATCTTGTCGAGGTAACCGTTGGTACCGGCGAAGATGACGCAAACGATTTCAGCGTTGGTCAGCGGCGAGTACTGCGGCTGTTTCATCAGCTCGGTCAGACGTGCGCCACGGTTCAGCAGCTGCTGGGTCGCGGCGTCCAGGTCAGAACCGAACTGCGCAAACGCAGCCATTTCGCGATACTGAGCCAGCTCCAGCTTAACCGGACCAGCAACCGACTTCATCGAGTTGGTCTGAGCCGAGGAGCCTACACGCGAAACCGACAGACCGGTGTTCACAGCAGGACGGATGCCCTGATAGAACAGTTCGGTTTCCAGGAAGATCTGACCGTCGGTGATCGAAATCACGTTGGTCGGAATAAACGCCGAAACGTCTCCACCCTGAGTTTCGATAACCGGCAGAGCAGTCAGCGAGCCTGCACCGAAGTCCTCGTTCAGCTTCGCCGAGCGCTCAAGCAGCCGCGAGTGGAGGTAGAAAACGTCACCAGGATAGGCTTCACGTCCGGGCGGGCGGCGCAGCAGCAGCGACATCTGACGATAGGACACAGCCTGTTTCGACAGGTCATCATAGATGATCAGCGCGTGGCGGCCGTTGTCACGGAAGTACTCGGCCATTGCAGTTGCGGCGTAAGGTGCCAGGAACTGCATCGGCGCCGGGTCGGACGCGGTTGCGGCCACAACGATCGAGTAGTCGATCGCACCGGATTCTTCCAGTTTCTTCACCAGCTGCGCAACGGTCGAACGCTTTTGACCAATCGCAACGTAGACACAGTACAGCTTCTTCGACTCGTCGTCGCCGGCTGCGTCGTTATAGGTTTTCTGGTTCAGGATCGCGTCCAGAGCAACGGCAGTTTTACCGGTCTGACGGTCGCCAATGATAAGTTCCCGCTGGCCACGGCCAATCGGGATCATCGCGTCAACCGATTTCAGGCCGGTTGCCATCGGTTCGTGAACCGATTTACGCGGGATGATGCCGGGCGCTTTGACGTCTGCAACGCCACGCTTGGTTGCGTTGATCGGGCCCTTGCCGTCCAGCGGGTTACCCAGACCGTCAACAACACGGCCCAGCAGCTCGTCACCGATCGGAACGTCCACGATCGAGTTCGTGCGCTTAACAGTATCACCTTCTTTGATGTCACGGTCCGAACCGAAGATAACGACACCGACGTTGTCGCTTTCCAGGTTCAACGCCATGCCCATGATGCCGCCGGGGAATTCGACCATCTCACCGGCTTGTACGTTGTCCAGGCCGTATACACGGGCAATCCCGTCACCGACGCTCAGCACGCGACCGATCTCGGCCACTTCGGCTTCCTGACCAAAATTTTTGATCTGGTCCTTCAGGATTGCAGAAATCTCTGCAGCTTGGATTCCCATTTATCCGACCTCTTTCATTGCATTCTGTAGGGAGTTCAGCTTCGAACGGATCGAGCTATCGATCATTTTCGAGCCCACTTTAACGACAAGACCGCCGATGAGGCTTTCATCAACGGTCGCATTGATTGTCACGGTCTTGCCCACACGCTCGGACAGCGTCTTGGACAGTTTTTCCATTTGCGTCTTGGTCAGCGCCTTGGCCGACGCAACATCTGCGGTCACTTCGCCACGCTCGTCCGCCAGCATTTCGCGCAGGACTTGAACCAGTTGCGGAACGACAAACAGGCGGCGCTTTTGCGCCATCAGACCCAGCGTGTTGCGCAGGATGGCGTGCAAACCCATCTTGTCGGCAACTGCGGTGATTGCGCCTTCTTGTTCGGCACGCGAAACCAGCGGAGATGCGATCAGGTCGCGCAATTCGGCGCTTTCGCCCAAGGCTGCAGCCAGATCATTGATGCCGGATTCCAGACCTGCAAGGTCATTGTTCTCTTTCGCAATCTCAAAGATTGCGGTGGCATAGCGCTCGGCGATGCCAGTGGAAATCGAAGCTGGTTCGGACACGTCCACCCTTCCGATATTTGAGGCCCCGATTTTGAGTAGCGGCCGCTACCTTGGGGCGTGAGGAAACCCCGTCCATGTAGGGCGGGGATCAAAATCACCGGGGATGTAGCAGAGCAGAACCAACCAAGCAATATACTATAGCGGTAACGGAATTATCCACAAAACATTACTTTTCAACATCTTACACCAAGTGCGACGGTTTGAACCCCCAAGGTCAGGTGAAAAATGTTACGAATATGCAAGTTTTTGCGATTCCTGTGACTTTTTTCCCGCGTTTTTTCCGCTCTTTTGGCGGATGAGTGGTCACGCGGGCTTTAACAAGCCATCCAGTGCCTTGATGGGGCGCCGCTCAGTGTCCTTTGTGACGCTGCCGCTGGGCGGGCGGATATGTTTGGTCGCCTCAACCATCAGAACACCACCGGCCATGACCGTGGGCAAGCGCTGCCCGGTTTTCTCGATCAGACTTCCAGATTTCAGCCAGAACCGGCGGAAGGACGGCGGCATGTACAGGGCGGAACAGTGGCTTTCAGGAAGAAAATGGTGCTCTTTCAACTGGCTCTCGAGCTGCGACGCCGAATACGGTCGCCCGAACCCGAACGGTGTCCGGTCCGTCCGCGACCACAACCCCGCCCGGTTCGGCACAACGAACAAAGCGCGCCCACCCGGGCCCAGAACGCGCCAGCATTCGTCGAGCAGTTCACTGGGACGGCTCGAAGTCTCCAGCCCGTGCATCACCACCAATTTGTCCACATGGCCGGTTTCGACCGGCCACATGGTTTCCTCGGTCAGAACTGACACGTTGGACATCCCCGGGGGCCACGGCATCACTCCCTGTGGCCCAGGCATCAGGCCGATTACCCGCCGCGCGTCGGCCAGAAAGGGGCGCAGCAAGGGCACCGCGAAGCCGAAGCCCACCACAGTCTGCCCCTTGGCTTCGGGCCATATCTCGGTCAACCGACCCCGAATAGCCGCCTGCGCCGCCCGGCCCAATGTGCTGCGGTAGTAGAAGTTCCTCAAATCCTGCACATCAAGATGCATTGCGGACACCCGGTCAATCGGCTTAGCTGAGCGCAGTCTAGCAACGAAAGGGCAAAAGGCCATGCCTCTTGAGATCGTCACCATCCCATGTCTCAGCGATAACTACGCTTTTCTGGCGCATGACGCTGCCAGTGGCCAGACCGCCCTTATTGACGCACCCGAATCCGGCCCAATTCTGGCCGAATTGGACAGGCGCGGCTGGAAGCTCAGCCATGTGCTGCTGACGCACCACCATTTCGACCACGTGGATGGTCTACCCGCAATTCTGGAAAACCACCCAGCCAAGGTTGTTGGCGCAGCTGCCGACGCCCATCGCCTGCCCCCGCTGGACCAGCAGGTCTCGGACGGCGATACTTTCGAGATCGGAGGCGAACCGGTTCAGGTCCTGGACGTTTCCGGCCACACCATCGGGCATGTAGCCTATCATATGCCGATAAGCTCTGTGGTTTTCACCGCTGACAGCCTGATGGCCCTTGGCTGCGGCCGCCTGTTCGAGGGGACTGCACCGCAAATGTGGACGTCCCTCAGCAAACTGGCCACCCTGCCCGGCGACACTCTCGTTTGCTCTGGTCACGAATATACTCAGTCCAACGCGCAATTCGCTGTCACCGTCGATCCGGACAATGCCGCACTGCAGCAACGCAAAGCTGATATTGATGCTGCCCGCGCAGCAGGACAACCCACTGTTCCGTCGACCCTGGCGCTGGAAAAGGCCACAAACCCGTTTCTGCGCGCCACTGATCCGGCGATTCAGGCGCATTTGGGGATGGAAAATGGCGACGCCGCTGAGGTTTTTGCCGAAATCCGGGCTAGAAAGGACCGCTTCTAGTGCATATTTCGCTCTCTTCTCGGACACGGTCACGTTAAATGTGACTGTCAAGAGAAAGAAAACCCTTGAAGCCGGGCCACGATCAACCAAACTCTAATAGTATGAGGACATGGTTGGATTGGGGCCATAGACGCCCCCCTTCGACCCAAGACAGAGGAGCACCCGCGTGCCTTCATTCTCGAGCACATTAGAACAAGCCATTCACGCGGCCCTGGCGGCTGCGAATGAGCGGCGACATGAATTCGCAACGCTGGAGCATCTGCTGCTGGCGCTGCTGGAGGAACCTGATGCCATCCGCGTCATGAAAGCCTGCAGCGTCGATCTGGATGAACTGCGCAGCACTCTGGTCGAATTCATTGACGAAGACCTGTCCAATCTGGTCACAGATATCGACGGCTCCGAGGCCGTACCAACGGCCGCTTTCCAACGCGTGATCCAACGCGCCGCGATCCACGTTCAAAGCTCGGGCCGAACCGAAGTGACCGGCGCCAACGTCCTGGTCGCTATCTTTGCCGAACGCGAAAGCAACGCAGCTTATTTCCTGCAGGAACAGGACATGACCCGCTATGATGCGGTGAACTTCATCGCGCATGGTGTGGCCAAAGACCCTGCGTATGGCGAAAACCGCTCGGTTTCAGGCGCCGATCAGGTCGAGGAAGAGGTTCAGTCCACCGCAGGCGAAGGCGACCAGAAAGAGAGCGCGCTTGGAAAATACTGCATTGATCTGAACGCCAAATCACGGGCGGGCGATGTAGACCCGCTGATCGGGCGCGCCGATGAGGTTGAACGCTGCATTCAGGTTCTCTGCCGTCGCCGCAAGAACAACCCGCTGCTGGTGGGTGATCCGGGCGTAGGCAAAACCGCCATCGCCGAAGGATTGGCGCACAAAATCGTCGCGGGCGAGGCACCCGATGTGCTGGCCAACACCACTATCTTTTCGCTGGACATGGGCGCGCTGCTTGCGGGCACCCGCTATCGCGGTGATTTCGAAGAACGACTCAAGGCGGTCGTCACCGAGTTGGAAGATCACCCCGACGCGGTGCTGTTCATCGACGAGATTCACACTGTGATCGGCGCCGGCGCCACCTCGGGTGGCGCAATGGATGCGTCCAACCTGCTGAAACCTGCGCTGCAGGGCGGCAAGCTGCGCACAATGGGCTCGACCACATACAAAGAGTTCCGCCAGCACTTCGAAAAAGACCGCGCGCTTAGCCGCCGGTTCCAGAAGATCGACGTGAACGAGCCTTCGGTCGAGGACAGCGTGAAAATCCTGCGCGGTCTGAAACCCTATTTCGAAGAACATCACGAGATCAAATACACCGCGGACGCGATCAAGACCGCCGTTGAACTCTCAGCGCGTTACATCAATGACCGCAAACTGCCTGACAAGGCTATCGACGTGATCGACGAGGCCGGTGCCGCACAGCATCTGGTTGCGGAAAGCAAGCGTCGCAAGACCATTGGCGTGAAAGAGATTGAGGCCGTTGTCGCCAAGATCGCCCGCATCCCACCGAAGAACGTCACCAAGGACGATGCAGAGGTTCTGAAAGACCTCGAAGCATCCTTGAAGCGTGTCGTGTTCGGGCAGGATGACGCCATCGTGGCGCTGTCCAGTGCGATCAAACTGGCCCGCGCCGGTCTCCGGGAACCTGAAAAGCCTATCGGTAACTATCTGTTTGCCGGTCCGACCGGTGTGGGTAAAACCGAGGTTGCGAAACAGTTGGCGGATACGCTGGGTGTGGAACTGCTGCGCTTCGACATGTCCGAGTACATGGAGAAACACGCAGTTTCCCGTCTGATCGGTGCGCCTCCGGGCTATGTCGGTTTTGATCAGGGCGGTCTGCTAACTGACGGCGTCGACCAGCATCCGCATTGCGTATTGTTGCTGGATGAGATCGAGAAAGCGCATCCGGATGTGTTCAACATTCTGTTGCAGGTGATGGACCACGGTGAGTTGACCGATCACAACGGCCGCACAGTGAATTTCCGCAACGTAGTTCTGATCATGACCTCGAACGCGGGCGCGCAGGAACAGGCCAAGGCCGCCATCGGTTTCGGGCGCGATCGTCGCGAAGGTGAAGACACCGCCGCGATCGAGCGCATGTTCACACCTGAATTCCGCAACCGCTTGGATGCCGTGATCTCCTTCGCACCGCTGCCGAAAGAGGTCATCCTGCAGGTCGTCGAGAAGTTCGTGCTGCAACTTGAAGCGCAACTGCTGGACCGCAACGTAACCATCGACCTGACGCCCAAGGCCGCCGAATGGCTGGCCGATAAGGGCTATGACGACAAAATGGGCGCGCGTCCGCTGGGCCGCGTGATCCAGGAGCACATCAAGAAGCCCCTGGCCGAGGAACTGCTGTTCGGCAAGCTGGCCAAGGGCGGTGTGGTCCGTGTCTCGGTCAAGAAAGGCGAGTTGAACCTGGAAATCTTCGGCCCGGATCAGCCGCGCATTCCGGGCGACAAACCGCCACTGCTGACGGCGGACTAACGTCAAACCGACGACTATATCAGCAGCAAAACGCCCGGTTAGTCCTTCAACCGGGCGTTTTCATTTTGCTCAGTCGGTGTTTTAGTCCTGGCTTCCCGACGGAAACACTCCGCCCACTCGTTTTAACTTCACAGTTAATCCGACAAGGGGATTATGATGACCAAAACCATCGTCGTTTGGAGCGTTGCCTTCGCCATTACTTCCGCCGCCGCCATCGCAACCGCTCAGCACAGGTTTCGCTACCACGATGAGACGGAAACAAGGCCGCTGACCCTGCAAGCTGCAACTCACGACCCAGGGGTCAGTCAGGTCGATATCGATGAAGGGCGCAACTCGACGCGTGTCTCGGCCAATGGGATTCCTGATCATCTTGTTGGACAGTTCCCGAACCGAGGCAATCCGCACCGGATAGCCGAACAAAAGGTCAAACTGAAGATCCCTGCTAATCCCAAATCGACGGGTTCCTCAACTCCGTTGAAATTGGGCTGGAATTTTGGCGTGTCCTTGAACGGTGTGGTATTTGACCCGCTCGCCGCTGAATTCTGGCATGGCGATCCACGTTCGGGTTGGTCATACAACGCCCTGGGTGGAGCGGTCGCGCTGGGACTTGACGAGAACTTCGCGCATGTTCAGCCCAACGGCAAATACCACTATCACGGGGTTCCAACCGGACTGATCGAGCTGCTGGATTACACTCCTGCTCGTCACTCTCCATTAATTGGATACGCCGCGGACGGATTCCCGATTTATGCGATGACGGGGGTAGTGGACGGGAAGGTGACTGAAATGACTTCGTCCTACAGGTTGAAAAACGGCAATCGTCCGGGCGGACGGGCGCCAGATGGAAAACACGATGGCACCTTCAACGAGGATTTTGTGTACGCATCGGGAACCGGAAATCTGGATGTATGCAATGGAGCCTTCACGACATCGCCTGAATACCCATCGGGCACATACGCATACTTCCTGACCGAGGACTATCCTGTAGTTCCCAGATGCTTTGCCGGCACACCTGACGGTAGCTTCCGCTTTGGGCGACCCTAACTGACCGAATGCCGGCATTAGGTCGCGGATCTACCGCTCGGTCAACTTCAACTCAATCCGACGGTTCTGCGCCCGGGCTTCTGGGGTATCAGCGGGATTGACGGGTTGGAACTGTCCAAACCCATTGGCGGCCAGGCGGTTTGGCGGAATACCCAGCGCATCGACCATGTAGCGCACAACAGACAACGCCCGCCCTTGGCTGAGTTCCCAGTTGTCGCGGTAACGCCCTGTCCCGGCCAAAGGCACATTGTCCGTGTGGCCATCCACCCGGATTACCCAGTTCAGGCCTTCTGGTATTTCCGCAGCCACACTGCGCAAGATAGCGGCCACCTTGGCAACCTCTTGCTGACCGATCGGAGACAGAATGGCCGAACCGGTATCGAACAGCACCTCGGAGGAAAACACGAAGCGATCGCCTTCGATCCGAACGCCTTCTTCATCACCCAACACATCACGGAGGCGACCGAAGAATTCCGAGCGATACCGTTGCAGGTCCTCAGCCTGCGCGGCAAGGTCCTGCGCCTCGGCCTCTAGGCGGGTGCGTTCGGCTTCTTCCAGCAATCGACGGCGACGCTCTTCTGACGCAGCACGCGCCAGCGCGGCGTTCAGGTCCTGCCCCAGCGACTGGATGCGGATGTCAGCAGCAGCGTTACGCTCTTCGTAATCGTCCAGCAGTGCCTGCAGCCCGCCCAACTGTTCGCGCAGCGCGGCCATTTGCTGATTCAGCAGCGCGGTTTCGCGTTGCGCCTTTTCCGAGATCGCCTGCTCGGACGACAGCGTGTCACGCGCCACGGCGAGCAGGGCCGCGCGCTCCTCAGCCAATGAGCGTTGTTCCTGTGCCTCGGCCTGTGCCTCGGTCTGCCCGGCAAGAGCAGCTTCAAGTTGGGCCCGCAGGTCTTCGGCGTTCAGGTCGCCAAACTGGCGTTCCAGTTCCGCTTTCGCGGCCTGCGCTGCAGCCAGCAGAGTCAATGTGTCCTCGGCTTGCTTGCGCTGCGCTTCCAGCGCAAGGGTCATGGCGGTCAGTTCAGCATCTGCATTCTGTAGTCGGGTGCGCAGGTTTTCGGCAGCAGCGATCTCGGCCAGCCTGGCGGCCTCTTCAGTAGTCAGTTGTTCTTCAAGTTCGGAAATCCGGGTGGTCTGCGCCGCGTCCGCTTGTTCCAAATCGGCTACCAATGCCTCGAGCGCCTCGCGTTGAGCGGCGGCGAGACGGGCGGCCTCGGTCTGTTCGTCGATCTCGGTCCGGCTTTGCGCCAAAGCCAGGTTCAATGCATCCTGCTCGCTCTGCAATTCGGCGATTTCACCTTGTGACCGGGCCTGATCCAGCAACAGGGCTGCGACCTGGTCCTCAAAATCGGTGAGTTGAATCTGCGCCTGCACCAATTCGGTCTCGACCTGTGTCAGGGTAGAGCTCAACACCCCTAACCGCGCTTGCAACCTGCTGTTTTCCCGCTCTTCCAGACCCAACGCTCCGGCCAGGGCTGCAACTTCGTCAGACAACGCTGTCAGCTCGTCCTCTTGCCCCGAAATTGTTTCGCGCAGCACGTATTGCACAACCATAAAGATGGTCAGCACAAAGGTCAGCACCATCAACAGCCCGGTGATCGCATCCACGAAGCCGGGCCAGACTGAGCCTTGGAAACGCTGACCTGTGCGGCGGGACAGGGCCATAGGTTACTCTCCTTCCGGAGCAGTACGCACGGCGCCTCGGGGCAGTGTCAGGGCTTTGACCAACAGTTCAATATCCTTGCGCAGCTCGCTCATACTCTCTTGCCGCCCGGCAGATATCTCTTCGAGAATCCGCAGCAGCTGCACGTCCATCGAGCGCAGGCGCATCCGGCTTTCGGCATCGATACCGTCGCCAGTACCCTGTTCTCGCATGTGATCCAAAAGCGCGTCTTGCCCAAGAGCCACGCGTTCCAATGCGGCTGTTACGCCATCGTTGTCGGATTGTCGTGCGTTCATTTCGCCAATCGAGTCCGCCAACTGGCCCAACTTGGTCGATACCGCCGCGCTGTCCGCCTCTTGCGCTGAAAACAGATCCTGTAGTGCGTTCATTTGTTCGGACATGGCGTCGAGCACAGGGGCCAGCACGGCGAGTTCAGCGCCGCCTTCGTCCCCTGCGGCAAATCCCACACGGGTGATCGAGGACAACCATTCCTCAAGCTCGCGGTAGAACCGGTTCTGTCCGTGGCCTGCGAACAGTTCCAGCAAGCCGACAATCAGCGACCCTGCCAGACCCAGCAGCGAGGACCCGAAGGCCACGCCCATACCCTGCAGCTGTGATTCCAATCCGACCATCAGGCGGTTGAATACGGCTAGCCCCTCTTCACCCTCTTGCGGATTTAGACTGCGAATCGTGTCTACAATGGCTGGAACGGTAGTTGCCAGCCCGAAGAATGTACCCAAAAGGCCAAGGTAAATCAGAACGTTGGTGATATATCGAGTGATCTCGCGCTCTTCTTCGACCCGCTCGGCCACCGAATCCAGAATGGACCGTGTCGAGGTGGAACTAATCTGCGACCGCGCGCCCCTTTCACGCAACAGCGACGCCAACGGTGCCAGCAATTGTGGCGTCCGGGCGTCTTCGCGGACGACACCTCCGACAAAAGCCTCGATCCAGCGAACTGAACCGATCAGCTGTGTCACCTGATAGAAGCAGGCCAACACACCGATAACGAAGACCAGTATGATAAATCCATTTAGATAAGGGTTGGCTAGAACCACCGGCATGACGTAGGGCAGCGCCATAAATACCCCAAACCCCGCCAAGGCGATCGCGACCAGCATCGTAACGATCTGACGAATGGGTTGCGAGAAATGCGGTCTCGCGCCCTGATGTGCCTGCGCCATGCGCGTGGTTCCCGGTGTTTTGCCTGCTCTACGCTGAAACTAACGAAAACACACCGGTGACGCCAAGGGTTTATGCGGTGATGGCGCGGACCCGTTGCGCCAACCACTCAAGATCGGGATCGCGCAGGTCGATCTCGGCCAGATGTTCGGCTGTGTTGTACAGATATTCGGTATTCGGCCCGCGCCCGCCTACGGCTTGGGCGATGATCTGCGCTTGCTCTTCCAGCGGCATTCCCCCGCAATACTGCACATGGTCAGCGTCAATCACGTAGGTCACCGCAGTCACCACCTCACCGCTGTCCAGTCGAATACCCAGCATCTTTTCAACATAGGCTGATGAGATCAGCTCGCGTTCACGCAGATCGTGCAGCGTGCGGTCTTCGTGACCGACCTCGACCGCCAGAGCCAAGCCCTTGCAATGGGCATCGGCCTGTTCATCCAGCGCCAGAACGAGGCCGGGATGGTCCTCGGTGCCGCGGTGATGGATCGAACTCATGCAGAAGGATCGTGCATAGCCGTGCAGCGTGGCGCGCTCTCTTCGGGCCACCGGAAAGCCCGGATTCCACAACAGCGATCCATATCCGAAAACCCACATCGTCATAGCACTGGTCCTTGCCCGTTTGCGCCTATAAACATCAATTCCGAGGCGGGAAAAAGGGCCATCTGTCATGCGCGGTCTGGTGCGGGTTATCATTTTCATCATTGTCGCGTGGAGCGCCTATTGGTTCATCGCCGGTTTCGGTCTGCGCAATGCAATCACGACATGGTTCGACAAACAGCAGGAACGAGGTTGGCAGGCCGAGTTTGCCGATGTTGAAACCGCCGGTTATCCGTTCCACCACATGACCCGCCTGAGCAGCCCTGCGCTGGCCGACCCAGTCAATGGCACCGCCTGGAGTGCCGACTGGATCGAATTCCAGAGCCCCGCGATCTGGCCTGGCCGACAGGTGCTGCGTTTTGCCGAAACGCCGCAGCGGTTGTCCTACTATGACCAGACGGCCACCATCAAAGCCCGCGACCTGCAGGCCGAGTTGCAATTGCAGCCCGGTGTCGCACTGGTGCTGGAAAAGATGGCGCTGACAGCCGGGCCGTGGTCAATCACTGACGACGCCGAGGCGCTGGCGGGCGGCGATACGCTTGCCCTCGTGATGGAACAGACACCGACCCCCGAGGCATATGTGATCGGCGCCCGGATTGACGGCTTCACCCCCGGCGACGACCTGCGCGAACTGATGCGCTCGGCCACGACCCTGCCTCAGGCTTTCGAGACGCTGGAGCTGGATATGACCGTGACGTTCGACAAGACCTGGGATCGCTCGGCACTGGAAGAAAGCAGGCCACAGCCGGTGAAGATCGATCTGCGCCTGGCTGAGATGAAGTGGGGCGCGCTGCGGCTGTTCGCCGCCGGAGAGCTGGAAGTCGATCAACAAGGCATTCCCACAGGAGAGATTGCGGTCAAGGCCGAAAACTGGCGTGACATGATCGCGATGGCCAATGCGGCAGGCGCCCTGCCTGATCAAGCAGTCGATCCGGTGACCCGCGCGCTAAACTTCATGGCCGGGCTGGGCGGCAATCCCAACGCTCTGGATTTGCAACTGAATTTCCGCGATGGCTATGTGGCGCTTGGCCCTCTGCCACTCGGCCCCGCCCCGCGCCTAATCCTGCGTTAACGACAGTACGGGCCCCTGCGATGGCGTGCCGTGTCCAGATGGAAATGATCCCGGTGATAGCGATCCGCGTTTGGTCCCAACACGGTGCCAAACGGCCCACACGCCCCCCGCCAGACTTTGGTCAACTGCCGCTTTGACGGGTTCTTGCGCCAGCCGTTCAGGACCGTCACCACTTCGCCGTCGGCCATCTTGAAGCCCGAGATGTCGATCGCCCGACCCTTGCCATGTTCGGATATCTTCGCGCCTTTGCGATTGTTGCGGGTCCGGCAAGCATAATGCGCCGCGACCTTAAGCTCGACCACCGGCCCGCGCCGTTTGAACGTGGGCTTGACGGTTTTGTCGACCCATTTGTTCAACGCAATGGCGGTGCCGCAATCCATCGTCGATGGGCGGCTAAGCGCCACGCCCGAAACCGAGGTGACCTGTACGGCATCCTTGATACCACACGCCTTGTTTCGCCCCGGAACGTTGCCCACCGGCTTTCCCTGAATGTCGATGTCTCCGCACACCGAGGTTTTGCGCAGCTCGCGTTTCTTAAACAGCACTTCAAGCTCCAGTGCTTCCGGTCGCAGGAGCGGTCGGATTGGCGAAGTTTGCCCCAACGCCGTTACACCCGCCGGCGGAGCGGCTGCGGCCAGAGTGATTTGTGATTCAGGTCTCAGTTTGGGGCGGATATCAGCGGGTACCGGGCTGGCAAAGGCCAGCACTTGGGCCTCGGATGGTCGCGTGACTGGAACCAGTGACTGTTCCAGAGGCGCCGCGTTGGACCATGTGGCACTGACCGCCACGCATCCAATCATCAGAAACCTCCAGCTGCGTCTCATGAGCTTGCTTTGCCTCGTCCGAAGTCCGGCGCATCCGTATCCTGTCCGGCGTCGATGATCCCGCGCCGGATCGCGCGGGTGCGGGTGAAATAGTCGAACAAGTGTTCACCATCACCGGTCCGGATGGCACGCTGCAAGGCAAAAAGCTCCTCAGTAAAGCGCCCAAGGATTTCCAGCGTTGCATCCTTGTTGGTCAGGAACACATCGCGCCACATTGTCGGGTCCGAGGCCGCGATCCGCGTGAAGTCCCGGAAACCGGCGGCGGAATACTTGATGACCTCGGTATCGGTCACACGGCGCAGGTCATCGGCGACACCCACCATCGTGTAGGCAATCAGGTGTGGCGCGTGAGACGTGACCGCCAGAACCAGATCGTGGTGATCTGCGTCCATCTCATCGACATTCGCGCCCATGCCTTCCCACAGTGCCCGCAAACGAACGATCGCATCCGTATCTGAGCCTTCGACGGGAACCAGCAGACACCAGCGATTGTCGAACAACTCAGCAAATCCGGCTTCCGGGCCAGAGTGTTCGGTCCCTGCCAGAGGGTGCGCAGGGATGAAATGTACACCCTCCGGGATATGTGGCGATACCGCTTCAATGACGTGACGCTTGACCGATCCAACGTCCGTCACAGTCGCGCCCGGCTTCAGGACCGGAGCAATATCTGCCGCCACAGCGCCCATCGCACCTACGGGGACACAGAGCACGACAAGATCCGCGCCCTCAACCGCCTCTTGCGCGGTATCACAAACGCGGTCACACAGACCAATCCGGCGCGCAGTGTCTCGGGTGGCCTGGGACCGAGCATAGCCGATGACCTCACCCGCGAGGCCCGAGCGTTTGATGGCCCAAAACATGGACGACGCAATGAGGCCCAGCCCGATCAGAGCGACGCGATCGTAAACCTGACTCATGCGGCCCCCCCTTTGAACGCAGTGATGGCTGCAACGACACGGCGGCAGGCCTCTTCGTCGCCAACGGTGATCCGCAGGGCGTTGGGTAGGTTGTACCCCGCCACGCGACGGACGATCAGGCCTTGGGTCTTCAGGTAATCGTCACAGGCCTCGGCTTCGGCCTGATCAGCAAAACGGGCGAGGATAAAGTTGGTGCAAGACGCATCCGACGGTACTCCGATCTTGTCCAATTCCGCCGACAGCCACACCCGCAGGCGCGCGTTTTCTGCCTGACAGAAAGACAGAAACTCCATATCCTTCACCGCCGCTTCGGCTGCCGCCAAAGCCGTCAAAGACAGGTTGAACGGCTGACGCACCCGATTCATAACATCGATGATCGACTGCGCGGCATATCCCCAACCGACACGCATTCCGCCCAGACCGTAGACCTTCGAAAAGGTCCGCGTCATGATCACGTTCTCGAACCGATCCGCCAGCGACGCACCACCATCGAACCCGTCAACAAATTCGGCATATGCTCCGTCAATGACCATTAGACAGCTTTGCGGCAAAGCCTCAGCCAGCCGCACAAGATCCGCTTCAGGGATCATGGTCGAGGTCGGATTGCCCGGATTGGTGACGAACACGATGCGCGTCTGCGCAGTGACGGCGGCAATGATGTTGTCCACATCCACGTGACGATCACGCTCAGGAACCATGACCGGCGTCGCACCGACCATGCGGGCGATGATCGGGTACATGGAAAACCCGTGCTCGGTATAGATGACTTCATCCCCTGGGCCGGCATAGGCTTGGGCGATGAATTGCAACACCTCGTCGCTGCCCACACCACAGATAATCCGCGCCGGATCCAAATCGTGACGATCGCCAATCGCAGTGCGCAGGCTGGCATGGTCGGTACTGGGATAACGATGCAAGGTGGCGGCACTGTCGCGCACGGCCTCAATCGCTTTGGGACTGGGCCCGAACGGGTTTTCATTCGAGCTAAGCTTGATCACATGCTCGACCCCGGCCAGATGCGACTGGCCGCCCTGATACAGCGCGATGTCCATAATGCCGGGTTGAGGGGTGATCTTGTTCATAAGAGGCTCCGTTGATTGGTGCCTCTCATACCCGTCTCAACGCGTTGAGAAAAGCGGCAATTCCGTCACGCCGCTTTGAAGCGGGCCGTCGCCGGGTCGGCGTTGTAGAATGGAGCGAATTCTTCGGTTCGGCGAGACAGGTCATTGACGCTGTCGATGATGAACTGAACATTGTCTTCGCTCATCAGATACGAGAAGTTCAGCCGTACCCAACCGGGTTTCTTCATCTCTTCCCCCGCGGACAAGGCCGCGTGCAACTCATCCGAGGTTGCACGGTCGATCCCCAACAAGCGGTGCGCGTAGGGCCCCGCACAGGCACAGCCGCCGCGCGCCTGAATGCCATAGATATCACTGAGCATCCTGGTAAAGAGCTGCTGGTGAACCGGATGGCCCGAGTTATCCCGAACAAGGAAGGAATAGATCGGCAGGCGATGCGGGTTGTCGACACCCAGCAGGGTCAGGTTTGGATTGTTGCCCCACCCCTCAAGCGCCATGCGGTTGAACTGCTCCTCACGTTTGGCGATCTCGTCGGTGCCGACGACATCCTTGACGATAAAGGCCAGCGCTGCGCGGATGTCCCCGATCACGTTGGGCGTTCCGGCTTCTTCGCGTGTGGCCAAGTCTTCGCTGTAGTCGTGCCGCCAAGGCGATACGAAGCTGACTGTACCACCGCCGGGCCAACTGGGGCATGTGCGTTTCACGCCGGTCTGATTGACGATCAGCACGCCCGACGCGCCCGGCCCGCCCGGGAACTTGTGCGGTGAAACAACGATGGCATCCTTGCGCGCATCCGCAGGCCCCATATTCATCGGCAGGTATGGCCCACCGCCTGCGTAATCCCAGACCGACACCGCCCCATGCTTTTTTAGCAACCGGGTGATCGGGTCCGGTTCGGTGATGATACCTGTGACATTCGATGCTGCCGAGAATGACCCGATGATCAGGTCAGAATTGGCGTTCTCGACCAAAGCCCGCTCCAGCGCATCCAGATCAACGCCACCCCCGGCGGCTTCGGGAATCTCGATCACCTGCGCCTTGCTTTCCCGCCAAGGCAATATGTTCGAATGATGCTCGTATGGCCCGATCAAAACGACCGGCCGGTCAGCCGCATCCACACCCAACAGGCTGACCAGCCGGTTCAGGCCCGCAGTGGCGCCAGACCCGGTGAAGATCACCGCGTCTTCTTCCCTTGCACCGACAATGCGGGCAATCTCTGCGCGCGCTTCTCGGCGCAGACGAGTCATGTAGGATCCGCAATAGGAGGCCTCGGTATGACTGTTGGCATAGAAAGGCAGCACCTGCTCGGCGACAAAATCCTCAACCTGCCGCAGCGCACGCCCCGAGGCGACATAATCCGCATAAACCAGCGGTACATCCCCATGCAGACCCGGGATCAGAACATTCTCTCCGATCAGCCCGTCGCGCAGGTTTGAATTGCGAGTGGTGGATTGGATTTCTGCGCGAAATTTGGACAGGGTCATGGCGTGGTCTCCATATTGCCCCTCCAATGTGATTGATTAAGTGTGAGAAAACATCACCTTTATTTCGATAGATTTGTCATTCTTTGTGTCATATGATCAATGATGGGGAAAAAAATAGATCATATCGACAAACGCATCCTGCGCGAACTGCAAACCGACGCAACCCTATCTCAGCGTGAACTGGCGGATCGGGTCGGGCTGTCGCAGAATGCCTGCTGGCGGCGGCTCAAGGCACTGAACGAGGATGGGGTGATCACCGGCTCAACCGCACGGATCGCGCGCGAGAAACTGGGTTTGAGCCTTGTGGTTTTCGTCATGCTGCGCACGCGGCACCACTCCGCCGAATGGCTGCAAGCCTTTCGCAGCCATGTGTTGACTATCCCAGAGGTGGTCGATTTTCACCGCATTGGCGGTGATTACGATTATCAGCTGAAAGTCGTCACCGAGGATATGGCCTCGTATGACAAGGTCTATCAACGCCTGATCGAAAAAGTCGAACTGGACAGCGTGACCTCGTATTTTGCAATGGAAGCGATCGCCGAAAGCCGCCCGCTGCCGATTTGATCAGGTCACGAACAACGGGCGTTTTTCACGGAAGAATGGAACGGCAATGGCGCGAAACGCCTCGAGTTTGGCCGAGGGCCAGACATCCGGATGGGCGACGATCCAGATATCCGCGTAGGGTTGCGTCTGAAATTCAGGCACCTGCACCAGTCCCGGCAGTGACCGCCCCAGAAACACGGGCATCTTGACCACGCCCAACCCTGCCTGCGCACCGGCGGCCATAGCAACCATGTCATCAAACTGCATCTTGATACGCGAGCCAGGGCGTGACGTGCGAACATGGTCTGGCAGGCCCTGCTGGCGTTCGTAGGCCAGCCAATCCACAACGCCCTCTGGGTCATTGGCAATTCGCTCGGCCAGTTCAGGCGTGGCAAAGCTGGCCGCATGCTGTTCGGCCAGGCGCAACCCTTTCAAGGTATCGCCGGGGTTCCGACTGATACGGATGGCAATATCCGCTTCACGCCTGTTGAGGTCGAGGATTTCATTTGCCGCACGGACCCGAAGTGTGACCGAAGGATGTTTTCTGCTGTAGGAATCCAGCACTGGCGCAAGCATATGCGCTATCAGCAATTGTGGGGCCGTCAGGGTTAGCTCCCCTTCCAGCGTTTCGTCTCGCCCAGTAAGCCCGCGCAGCATCGCGTGCTCAGCGCTTTCCATCTCGGCCGCATGCCGGGCAACCAATTGTCCGGCCTCGGTTGGCCGATACCCATCGGCCAAACGTTCGAACAAGATCTCCCCCGTTGCCGCTTCGGCCCGCACAATGCGACGTGCAACTGTAGTGTAGTTTACGCCCAGTTCATTGGCCGCTGCAGACAAGGTCCGCCGACGGACAACTGCCAACACCGCCCGATAATCATCCCAGTGAATCTCCATGCATGCAAATTTGCATGTATTGGATGCAATCGCACGCGTTTTCGCAGTATCCCGCTCAACCTAGCTTTGCCTTACACAAATAAGGACAAGAACCATGATCTACGCATACGCCAAGCTTACCGTGAATAATCCCGAATCTCTGGCCGCCTATCGCGAGCAGGCGGGCCCTGCCTTGGCCCGTCACGGCGGCAAGGTTGAACAGGCCACAGCCGAAACAACGGCGTTGGATGGCACCCCCGATCTTCCGGACGTTGCCGCCCTTTTGTCCTTTCCGGACAGAGAGGCAGCCCTTGGCTGGATCAACGACCCGGAACTGAAAGACCTCCACGAACTGCGCCGCAGCACCGGTGCATCGGACATAGTTTTGCTTGGGTGAAAACAAAAAAGAGCCGCACTTCTCAGTGCGGCTCTGAATTCCAGTCGGATCAGCGAAGATTAGTTCTTCGCGTAGAATTCGACAACCAGGTTCGGTTCCATCATGACCGGGTAAGGCACATCGCTCAGGCCCGGTGCACGCACGAAAGTCGCGGTCATTTTCGAGTGGTCGGCGTCGATGTAGTCAGGAACATCACGCTCGGCCAAGCCGACAGCTTCCAGAACGACAGCCAGTTGCTTGGATTTGTCACGTACTTCGATCACGTCGCCTTCTTTGACGCGGTAAGACGGGATGTTGACCCGCTTGCCGTTCACTTTGACGTGGCCGTGGTTCACGAACTGACGTGCAGCGAAGACGGTCGGCACGAACTTGGCGCGGTAGACAACGGCGTCCAAGCGGCGCTCCAGCAGACCGATCAGGTTTTCACCGGTGTCGCCTTTGACACGCTCGGCTTCTGCGTAGATGCGGCGGAACTGCTTCTCGGTCAGGTCGCCGTAGTAGCCTTTCAGCTTCTGCTTGGCGCGCAACTGCAGACCGAAGTCCGACAGTTTACCCTTGCGGCGCTGACCGTGCTGGCCGGGACCATATTCACGGCGGTTGATTGGGGATTTCGGACGGCCCCAGATGTTTTCGCCCATCCGGCGGTCGATTTTGTACTTGGCAGACGTGCGTTTGGTCACGGCTGATCTCCTTCGTTTCGGTCGAGGCCCTGCGGGCCACTTTGAAGGGCGTTGTCCTCTTGAGGTTTCCCCCATGACAGGCATCCCCTTGCGGGGGCCACCAACACCAATGAAGCCGCGCTTATATCCGCGAAACCAGCAGAGTCAACACGCCCCGCTGTGCAGCAATGGATTTTCCGAAAAAAACTGAGAACTATTCGGCCCTGCGCCCGGCGGAAACCGCAACCCGAAGGTCGGCCTCATCCACATCCTGCCTTGACCGGACCGGAAACGCGACAACGGTGTTCGCCATACCGGAGGAAGTGCGGCTTTGATGTCCGCTTTCAGCAATTTCGCTGATCCAGAAATCCTGTTCCCGCTCGGGGCAATCGCCTTCGAAAACCAGCATCGGAACCGATTCTCCGGCTACAGGAAACAAGGCTGCTGTGAATGTTTGCGCGCCGTTGGTCAAAACAACCAGCCCGTTTGCTTCGTCCGGCAGGTATTCGACTTGAGCACAACGATCAAGAGTTGCAGCTGCACTGCCGCGGGCATGTCCGGTCCATTCCAGCGCGTGTTCGGCCGTCTCAACCAGGTGTCGCGTCTGTCCGCGCCATGACCACGCGGCTCCGATAGACAGAAAGGACAAAGGCGCCGCCTCAAGTCCATCGATTTCCGTCTGACTCCAAAATACTGCCGTTCGACCGTTTTCTCCGGCTCTCATTGTACCCGCCTGCACCTTCAACATTTCACTACTGACTAGGCTTCTCTTATCAACGCAAAATGAGGCGGAAAAGAGACGTTAACGCAACATTAACGAAATTTTTACTTAAGCGAATCGATCATTGTTCTAGGCGAAAAACACACTCGGGTTTTGCGAGCCAAATTAGCCGACCTTCACCCACGAATGTTTCAACGAGTAATTGACGACCGATCGCCACACCTCCGCCATTGATTGCGGCTCGGATCACCACGTTAAAGTCGTTGAGCTGCATCCGTTTCGCACCCGCAATATCTATTCCGCGCGACCCCGCCCAAGACTGCCATTCCTACTCCTTAAGGCTCGCAAGGAGTTTTTCGTCAGACAGGTCTGTGAGCGTGAGGGTTCGCTTGTAATTTGCTACGGGAGCAATCTTTTCGACATGCAGCAGTCGGGCGTCCACACCCTTCCAAGGGCCGGTTCCGAACCTCACGCCCAGATCAGCCTCGGCGCGAGCACAGCTGACAATCTCAAGTGTCGGGTCGAGGTCAATTTCAATCCCTGGATGAACAGCCGCAAAAGAGGTACGACGTGACATGAGCCACATTGAGCAGAAGGACGGCAGCGCCGTTACGCGAAGCGTCTCTCGTCCTGCCTCAGCCCGAAGCTCCGCAGTCGCATCCGTGATCGTACGGAATGCGGCGTTAATTTCGACGAGATAACGCTTATCTTCAGGTGTCAAAGAGATGCTGCGGGCATGCCGTGCGAAAAGCGGCGTTCCGCGCATCGTTTTAAACTGCCGAATGTGATGACTGACCGTGCTTTGCGATAGAAGCAGAGGAAGGTTTGGGCTAGAGCGCAAACAGTTGGTCTCGTATTTCTCGGGGAGAGTACCACAAAGTAGTACAGCGCGTTATTGCCAAGTCCGCAAGCCCATGCGCTACTTAGCGGCAATCGCCTACGGCTCAAAGCCGACTTTTGCCGATTTCTACTTTCGCCGCAATGCGGGCTGAAAAAGACGCCATTCGCTGCATTCGCAAATTTGGGGTCACTTGATCCGGGAAAGCAGGCGAAACACCGGCAAGAGTTCGGCGAACACTGCGTTTGTTCTTTCTGTCAGGTTCGGCTCAAGAACAAAGTCAGGAGTCTCAGCGTCCACCCAAACCGCGAAGCCTTTGCGCCGCAGCGCCTCCTGATGGGGATGATCCTTGTCAAATCCGGACGGAACGCGTTTCAATTCCGGATCACCAATCCGGAACCCGCGTTCTCGGAACTCTGTCGTGGTCTGGATCAACTCTGCTCCCAATGGGCCTGCCATCGCATCGCGGAAGGCATCCAACGCCGCTTTGCCATACTGAAAAACCCCGCATCCGAGGGACAGCTTTTCCGGGGATAGCCCAAAGAACCACATCGGCGGCTGAACCCCCTGCCCTGTCGGCATGAACGCAAGGTGCAAATGCGCGTTATAGGGTGTCTTGTCTTTGGAAAACCGAACATCGCGATAAATCCGAAAGATCTTGCTGCCGTGATCCTGACCGGTTAGGTCACGCAAGACCAACGCCAAGTCGTCGGCGAAAAGCTTCCTGGGTGCCTTCAGGTGGGTTTCATAAGTCGCTTTGTTCGCCGCAAACCAATCTTTAGTATTGTTGGCCTTCAGACCTTGCAGGAAGCCAAGTGCCTCAGGCGAGAAACAGTCAAATTGAGCCATGGAGTCCTCCGTTCAGTCTTTCTTCGGCAGCGCTGCGGCGTGCTCAAGGCAAAGGTGCAGCCAACGCAGTAAAGCGGAATCATCGCAATCTGTTTCGTCAACGTTCACAAAACCACCCAGCTTACGGGTTCCGTGGATCACGGCACGGGCGGTGACGTTCTGCAATGCGGTGGGCTCGTTCACTTTACCGACGCGGAACATGAACCGGCCCACGCCGTCCTTGTGCCGCCGCGCTCCGCACAGCATGTTGCCGTTCAAAAAGAAACACAGGCCGCCCATCATCGGCTTTTCGGAAATGCCCACATGCGCGGTCAATGCCTCTCGCATGCGGGCGTTGAGGGCTTCATCCACCGACATCAATTGGCAGCCCAAAGGTGCCAGAGGATCGCCAGCGCCAGCACCAGCATGGTCAGTGTCGTCAGCGCCGCGCCAACCGAACGCCCCTGACCATCCACCGAGGCGCTCAGGCTGAAATAGTGGACAAGACGGGCCAGCAGCAGTATGCCACCGCAGGCCGCGACCAACCAGGATGGGGTTCCCGCGATCTCTGCCCCCGCCAGCGCCAGCAGGGCAAGCGGCACATATTCGATAAAATTGCCATGCGCCCGCATCAGCCGCAGCAGGCTCTCATCTTCGCCATGCAGCAAAGGGATCCCGGTTCTGGTACGCCGCACGCCTACGGCAATCGCCATCGGAATGCTCATCAAAACAAAAATGGCTGTGACAGCCAGCGCGATTTGGGGAACCTGTTCCATTTGATGTCTCCTGTCTGGTCGAGCTTAAATCGCCATGCTTTCATAGGTGATCAGCGCAAACCGTGCTCCCTGAGGGTCAGTCAGCGTGGCCATACGGCCGACCCCCAGCACATCCATCGCAGGCTGAGTGATCGTGGCGCCCTTGGCTTGGGCTTTGGCGACGCTGGCATCCACATCAGCCACGGTAAAAAAGATCGTCCAACTTCCCTGATCCTCGGGCATCGGAGAAAACCCACCGATAGCGGTTTCCCCCACGACAGCAGCAGAATAGCTCGACCCGTCCTGCATGGGCATGTCTTTGATCGTCCAGCCCAGCACCTCTTGATAGAACGCCTTGGCTTTGCCCTGATCAGGGCCGGAATGTCCGATCCAGCCGGAGTTTCCGACGGTGGTCATCTCAAGAATACTCATGTGTTTCTCCCTTGGTTGCGCCCGCCACATACGGGTCTGATCCAAGGACGCACGAAACGACGCGATCCCTACACGCGGCGCAAATTTTCTTGGCTGATCGCGATTTTTTCCGTAATCGCAACACGTTCAAGGGTTGTCGGGCCAAGCGTCATCACGGTTTCAAACGCCGCAATGGCCGCACGGTGATCGCCTGTGTCCTGCAAAAGCCCGCCCCGCATCGCATGAAACCAGCGATAGGTGGACAGCTCCTGCGCCAAAGGTTCCATCGCCTTCAGCGCATGATGCGAACCGTGCAGCTTGGCCTGCGCTGCAATCTGATTGAGACGCACCACAGGCGTCGGCTGCAAGGCGTAAAGGGCAGCATAGTGGCTTTCGATCGACGCCCAGTCCGTATCCCGATCCGACGCTGCCCGAGCATGCGTCGCAGCGATTGCAGCCTGGATGATATAGACACCATGATGGCCCGTCCTCTGGGCCTTTTGCAAAAGACCGGTTGCCTCGGCTATGTCCGCGCGGTTCCAAAGAGTGCGATCTTGATCGTCCAGCGCGACAAGCTTACCCTCGGGATCAATGCGCGCGCCGCGCCTGGCGTGTTGAAACAGCAACAGCGCCAGCAACGCGGCCTGTTCCCCCATCGCCGGAAACAGCGTCGCAAGCAGACGCGCCAATCGGATCGCTTCTTCGCACAAGGTAAGCCTGATCTGATCTGGCCCGGCCGAGGTCGACCACCCCTCACTGAACATCAGGTAGACCATCAGGGACACTTCGCTCAATCGCGCGCCCCTTTTCGCCGGGCTTGGCGTTTCAAAGGCGACCGGGCTGAGCGCTATTTTCTTTTTCGCCCGGGTGATCCGCTGCTCCATGGTTTTGGACTTGATCAGAAATCCGCTGGCAATCTCATCCACGCTCAACCCCAGGACGACCCGCAAGGCAAGGGCAATCTGGTCCCGACGATCAAGTTCCGGGTGACAGCAGATGAACAGCAGCCGCAAAACGTCATCTCGCATCTCGTCCGGATCCGGTGTTTCGGCAGGCACAGGCTGAAACTCCTCGGTGTGACGCGACAGGATTGCCGCGCGGCGCTGTGATTTTCGCACATGGTCAAGACCTGCGTTGCGCGCGGTGGTTAGCAGCCAGGCCAACGGATCGCGCGGCGCCCCATCTTCCGACCAGACCGTCAGCGCCTTCAGGCAAGCGTCGGCAAAAGCCTCTTCGGCCATGTCGATATCTTTGAACAACCGGGTCAAGGCCGCAAGCGCACGCGGGCGGTACAGGGCGAATGTGGCCTCAAGCCAGTCCGACATGGCCTATTCCGACGAGATCACACCGCCGGCCCAGGCGACCGGTCGCACCTCAAGCCGTGCAACTGGAGATGAGATCATCTTTGCGTATTCCAGCGCTTCTTCAAGATCTTTGAAATCGGCAGCATAGAACCCAAGGAAGTTTTCCTTTGTTTCGGCAAACGGACCGTCAGTGATCAGTGGCCGCGCGCCGTCGGTCTGGGCGGGCTCGACCATCACTGCAGAAGTTGGCGGCATCAGCTTCATAGTGACGAAATCACCGCGGCCCGTTAACGCCGATTGCAGTTCGCTGTGGCCCAACATCACTTCGTCCTGGCGTTCCTTGGGTAGCGCCTCGAACACGCCAGGTTCCCCATAGATTGTGATTGCGTAAATCATTTTCGCCTCCATCCTTCAGTCACATGGTGCAAGGACGCGCGAAAACATGCAAATCCGACAACGGACCCAGAATGCGGGGTCATAAGATAGCAATTTGGATCACCAAGACACAAAATGCAGCCTTCCAGACTCAGGCTAAGCGGGTTCCCAAAGCTCTATTGGATTACCTTCTGGATCATTGAGCCAAGCAAACTTGCCATTTGGATAAGGCGAGTCTGGATCCCGGCGGACTTCAACACCCTTAGACTCGAGCTGTGCGATCATTTTCTCAATGTCGCGAACACGAAAATTCAGCATAAATGCCTTTTCTTGGTTCCCGAAGTATTCTGTCACCTTTTCGAACGGGGCGAATACAGTCTCACCTGCTTCCTGCGTCCAACACGGTGTTTCATAGTCGTTTGGTACGAGATCAATGCCCAACATATCACGATACCATGCCGCCAAAGCGACGGGCTCGTCTGCCCTGAAGAAAAACCCCCCAATTCCTACTACTTTTTCCATCTTAAATTTCAATCCCGGATACGCTTTCGGAAAAGGCTACTTCAATCTGTAGCATTTGATAAGCGCGGCCCTTTGCGGACCTTGGCGCATTACCCCAGACGCTGCGATTTCAGCCCTCCTTCCGGACATTCGCCGTGAGAGAAATACACACATAGATCCAATTCGCGAAACGCGGACAAAGCGGTCATTGAACTTCTTCAGCAAATCGCAGCATTTTGTGGTTCACCCGGCGCGGAGATGCAGAGCGTCCAAAGTGCTTTCCACAGTTTTGAACCGGGGCATCTGACGTGCATCTGCAAGTCACGAAACTCTCGACCAATGCACGTCCAACAAAATGGCAAGACGGTCACCTTACGCCCTCTGTCACGTGGCCTTCAGCGCTGCCAATTTCCCATTTGTGGTCATTCAACCTGATGCTCTTTCAGGATGCCAGTAATCTGCACTTCTCTGAAACGGTTTATGAGCATTGTTTATCTCCTGGCTTGGAGAACAGGTTAACTTCAAACTGCAGACGTTTGAGGCGAGCAGCTCACGCTGAATTCTCGTTGATCACAGGCGCAGCGAAAGTTTGCTGCACCCGCTCTCAATTCGCGCTGCGACGGTTGGGAATACGGCAGTTTATTTCCTTCGCAATGAAAACCAGAAGCCAATCTCATAGAACAGAGAACCAAGTGAGTATTCGCTGAAGGTTCCAGAAGGGTGGTTACGGTAACCGTTCTCCTCCTGATTCAGATGAACAGATCGACCTTTTCAAACTTTGAGACGTCAATGATCCCCAAATCTGAAATCCGGATTTCGGGAATCACAACCAGCGCCAGCAGCGAATGCTGCATATAGGCATTGTTCAGCTTGCAGCCGCATGTGCCCATAGCGGCGACCATCGCCGCGGCTTTCTCGGCGACAATCTCCGCGCGTTCCTCTGATATCAGACCGGCAATGGCCAGTTCAACTGTTGCCAACTCCTTGCCTTCGGAGAAGACGGTGATACCCCCGCCGACTATTCCCAGGTGATTGGCCGCTTCCGCCATGTCTTCCTTGGAGGTGCCAACAACAATCCCATGGTGGCTGTCATGTGCGACAGTTGAGGCCACCGCACAGGGTTTGTCATAGCTGAAACCGGATACGAAGCCATTCACCACACCGCCGGTACCTCGGTGGCGCTCGACCAGCGCGATCTGACAAACATCTTTTCCGGCATCCATGCTGACCAACCCGTTCTCGACGCTGAGATTGGCCTCCAGCGCCCGTGTCGGGGCTTGGTTTTCAATGACGCCAATGACCCGGGCTCTCACCTATGCCGCGCCCTCAGGGGCATAAATGTCAAAGTCATCCGCAGCCAGGCGCTTGCCAAGGTTGACGGTGTTCTTGGCAAATTCCGGGTAGTCGTTGACGGGAATATTTGCTGTAAGCCTTGATGAACTGCCTGAGGGTGTTTGGGGCGGCTTGGGGCCGCGCGATGGATGGCTGGCTTTCTTCATGCCGTCCGAAGGGCGTGTTGACGATGACTCCCGCTTCTTTCATCCGACCGGCCCCGTCGCGTTACGTGATTGGCCGGAAGTGACCCACACTTTCTATTTCGGCAAGGGAGGCGACAAAGCGCGAGAGGCGCTGGAAGCAGTGGGCTTGACAAAAGTTGACCGCTCACTGTTCGACTAGACCACCGGGGATGAAGTTGAGTTCAATATTGAAAACTTCCACTCAACGGCGAGGAGCAAAATAGACATGGCAGAGTTCAGCTAACTACAAGCTTCTGGATGTGTAACGACATGGTTTCACCCGTTCGCTAGCTGCTGCTTATTCCCTATCAATGCCGCACACTCTGAGTCCCGCAGCATTGTCGACAAAACGGTTACCTTGGGAATTGCAGCAGATGACTGCTCTTAGCGCGCTTCACGTTACTCAACACGACTATGTCTTGCTACAATGTACTAGTTCAGCCGTTTATCCACCCAAGAGATCTCTTGCGATCCGCTCGAAGATCGCTACGCCGGTTGGCAACAAGTCATCCGGGAAATCATAGTTTGGACTGTGGAGAGGGAAATAGTCTTCACCGGGCCCTAGGCACAGCATGGCCGCTTTAGCATCCCAACCGAAAACACCAAAATCTTCGGACGCACGCATTGGCAAACCAAGATCGCCATTCTGGATTCCCAGCTTGTCCATAGCGGCAATAGCAACATCGGTAGCATCAACATCGTTGATTGAAGCAGCAAAGTGATCAAACACATCAAAGTCCACTTCAAGCCCAGCTTCGCCGGCTGCCTTCGAGGCCAAGTTACGCGCATCTTTTGCGATGCCCGCCAGTGCATCGTCACTCACAGACCAAAGTGTGGCGAAAATCACCCCATCTCCTGGTGCCGTTCCAAAATTGGGCTCCCCCACCTGAAAATGAGTGACCGTGACGAGGCGGAAGTCATCGTCTAGCTTGCCACCTTGACCCAGAGCGTCGAGCGCCGGAACGATTTTCGCAACTGCCAGTGACGGCGAGATGCCATCTTCGGGATCCGCAGCATGCGCCGTTTTTCCAGACAGTTTGATCTTCAACCCCTGAGAGGCGCAATTGATCAATCCTTTGCGAGTGGACACATAACCCCACGGCCGTCCGGGCTCGATGTGAATTGCGAATGCCCAGTCAGCTCTTATTTCCTCATAGGCCGGATCTGAAATTACAGCGCGTGCTCCGCGCCCGTCTTCCTCGGACGGCTGAAACATCAATACGACACGACCTTTCGCTACCGGCCTGCGCGAAAGCAACCGCCCTAGCCCCATCAAGAACATCATGTGACCGTCATGACCACACATATGCCCCTTACCTGAAATTTCTGATGCCCATTGAGCATTGGACTTTTCCTGAATAGGAAGAGCGTCAAGTTCAGCGCGAAACAACACTGTTGGTCCTTCTTCACCGCTATCAAACACAGCGGCAACTCCATGCCCGCCGATGTTCCTCAGAACCTTAGTAGGACCTAGTAGCGCCACCTCCTTGGCAATGGTCTTTGCGGTTTCGACTTCCTGGCCAGACAACTCCGGACGGCTATGAAGCTTGCGACGAAGCGCGGTCAACTCGATCAGATCAGAATTGCTGAGCATTGGGGAGATGCCTCTTTTTTCGGTCTGTTTTTGAGACCTTTTTCCTTCATTGCCATCTTCCCACAGTGCCGTCAGCGTCAATTCAGCAAAACTGCAACACACAGAGACAGGTTCTATGTATCTGTTTACAGAAACCAGTGGATTGCAACGCCTGTGCTCAAATTTGCATACCAACCAAAGCTTGGGTGGGCACCATGACCGCTATGAGCAGTTTAAAACCCTTCGTCCCTCCGAGTTCTTGGCCTTTTGTTACGCGGCCCTAAACCCTCCGAGCGTTCAGTTTGTAAAAAGAAATGGACCATAGCCATTTCTATCGAGCACCTCGAATGCCAGCCTAAACTGAGCATGAGCAAAAATAAGAGCTTTCATTGGGCATATTGCCTTATACTTGGGAAGAAACGGCCACACCAAGAATTTCAGCGAAGAGTGCCATAGCTCCACGCCAAACTGATAGGACTTTCGCAAGAGTGAGTTCTTGCTCTCTAATGAACTAGAACTTGCTCTAAGAAGTTTTTTGTGCGTTCGCTCTTGGGGTTGTTGAAGAAACTCTCCGGGTCGTCTTCCTCGATAATTTCGCCGGCATCCATGAAGATAACCCGATCCGCAACTTTTCGTGCGAAACCCATTTCATGCGTGACGCAAATCATAGTCATCCCTTCCTGGGCCAGTGTCACCATAACGTCCAGAACCTCGCCAATCATCTCCGGGTCCAGAGCCGAAGTAGGTTCGTCAAACAGCAGAATGTCGGGCTTCATACAAAGCGCTCGCGCGATGGCTACGCGCTGCTGTTGGCCGCCGGACAGCTGGCCGGGATACTTTGGAGCTTGATTGGCGATCTGGACCTTTTCCAGATACATCATCGCGGTCTCTTCCGCCTCAGCCTGAGAGATTTTGCGGGCCAGCATCGGGGCCAATGTACAATTCTCAAGGATCGTCATGTGCGGGAACAGGTTAAAGTGCTGAAACACCATACCTACTTCCTGCCGCATCTTGTCGATATTCGGATCTTCGGCACTGATCGCGTGGCCGTTGATCTCAATCAGACCGGACTGGTGTTCCTCGAGTTGGTTGATTGTTCGGATCATGGTCGATTTACCAGATCCCGACGGCCCGCAGACGACGATTTTCTCGCCCTTGGTCACGGTCAGATTAATGTTCTTGAGGGCATGGAAAGATCCGTAGTATTTTTCCACTTTGCTTAGTCTGACGGCTGGTGTTTCGGACATGGCAATCTCCCCTTCAAGTTCTTATTGCGGCTGTGATGATGATCTCGACTTTCAGTACATCCCGCGCCAGCCGGGCCTCGCCGCAAGCACGTGCTGGCGCGTGTCCCTCAGGCACCCAGGCATCCCAGACGGCGTTCATTTCCGCAAAATCCGCCATATCCCGCAGCCAGACGATGGCCTGCAGGATGTGTTCTCGATCCGAACCCGCCTCGGCCAACAGGGCATCGATACGCGAAAGGCAGTCCTGCGTCTGGTCGGTGACACTTTCTCCAGCGCCAATCTGACCGCACAAATAGGCCACACCATTGTGCTTGACGATTTTCGACATCCGCTCGCTGGTGTGGAGACGTTCAATCATTTCAGCAACCCCCGGCCCTTCAGTGCATCGAAAATCTCATCCAGAATGGCCGGATCATCAATGGCGGCCGGCATTTTGAATTCGACGCAATCGGCAATCTTTTGCATCGTACTGCGTAATACCTTGCCGGATCGTGTTTTCGGCAACCGTTTGACCGGAATGGCTGTTTTAAATGCTGCGACGGCCCCGATCTGTTCCCGCATCAGCGCGACCAACTCTTTTTCCAGCTCACCCGAATCCCGGTCAGCGCCATCATTGGTCACATAGAAACCCAACGGCATTTGACCTTTAAGAGCGTCCGCCGCGCCGACCACAGCACATTCCGCGATGTCGGGATGCGCCCCGATCACCTCTTCCATCGCGCCGGTCGACAAGCGATGCCCGGCCACGTTGATGATGTCATCCGTGCGGGCCATGATGAAGACATATCCGTCCTCATCAATGATCCCGGCATCAGAAGTGGCGTAGTAGCCGGGGAATTCGTTCATATATGATGACAGGAACCGTTCCGGCGCATTCCACAGCGTCGGAAAGCCCGAGGGCGGCAGCGGCAGTTTGCAGACGATGTTGCCCAAGGTGCCGGGCGGGACCTCATGGCCTTCATCATCCAACACCTGAATGTCGTAGCCCGGCATTGGCTTACCGGGTGAGCCGTATTTAACCGGGAACTGTCCCAGCCCGACCGGGTTTCCCGACATCGCCCAGCCGGTTTCTGTCTGCCACCAATGGTCGATAACCGGGCGCTGCAGTTTTTCCTCGGCCCATTGGATCGTCGCCGGATCCGAGCGTTCGCCGGCCAGGAACAGCGTACGGAATTTCGACAGGTCGTACTGCCCGATCAACTGCCCCTTCGGGTCTTCTTTCTTGATCGCGCGGAAAGCGGTCGGGGCGGTGAACAGCGCGGCAACCTCATGATCCTGAATGACCCGCCAGAAGGCGCCCGCATCGGGCGTGCCCACCGGCTTGCCCTCATAGACCACGGTGGCGCACCCATGCAGTAGCGGCCCGTAGCAGATGTAGGAATGCCCCACGACCCAGCCCACATCTGACGCGGCCCAGAAAACCTCACCGGGATTGATCCCGTAATGGTGCTCCATCGTCCATTTCAACGCCACCATATGCCCGCCATTGTCGCGCACAACGCCCTTGGGCTGGCCGGTGGTTCCCGAGGTGTAGAGGATATAGAGCGGATCGGTCGCCGCAACCGGCACGCATTCCGTGGTCCCCCCTGCTGCTTTTGAAGCGCCGACCAGTTCGGCATAATCCAGATCGCGGCCCGGAATCATCTCGGCCGGTTCCATGTCGCGTTGCAGGATCAGGCAATGCTCGGGCTTGGTGCTGGCTTCCTCAATGGCCGCGTCCAGCAGCGGTTTGTAATGTACGATCCGTCCGGGCTCGATCCCGCAGGAGGCCGAGATGATCATCTTGGGCGCGGCGTCGTTGATACGGGTGGCCAGTTCGTGCGGCGCAAATCCGCCAAACACAACCGAATGGATTGCCCCCAGACGGGCGCAGGCCAACATCGCAAACACCGCTTGCGGCACCATCGGCATATAGATGACAACGCGGTCACCTTTACTGACGCCATTCGCCCTCATGACCGAGGCCAGCGCGCCGACTTCGGTCTGCAATTCAGCAAAGCTGTAGGTCTGAACCGTATCGGTGACCGGGCTGTCATAAACCAGTGCCTTGCGGTCGCCGTGCCCGACCTCGACATGGCGGTCGACGCAGTTCCAGCAGGTGTTGCAGGTGGCCCCTGCGAACCAGCGCCCATAGACGTCCATGTCCGGGTCAAAGACTTTTTCCGCCGTGGTAAACCAATCGATCTGCTCGGCGGCCTTGCCCCAAAACGCCGCAGGATCAGCCTGCCAGCTTGCATATGCGTCTGCGTAGCTCATGACATCACATAGTTCAGGCCGAGGCGCCCGCCATCGACATAGATCGTTTCGCCGGTGACATAGCTGGCCTTTTTCGAGCAGAGGAATGCCACCACATCTCCGATCTCCCGCGCGGTGCCTGCACGGCCCATTGGCGTGCGCGACATCGCCATCTTGAAGGCTTCGGGATTGGCATTCACACCTGCCATCATCTCGGTATCAATCGAGCCGGGGCCGACTGCATTGACACGGATATTTTTCGGAGCCAGCGCCAGTGCAGCCGCCTTGGTCAACTGCATAACCCCGCCTTTTGAGGCGCAATAGGCCGGGATCGCAGGGATCGCGACCTGCGCGTTGATCGACGACATGTTCACGATCGCGCCTTCAATGCCCTTTTCGACCATCGTGTTCGCAACCCGTTGCATCGCCACGAACACGCCGCGCAGGTTGATATCCATCACCCGGTCATAGGCGGCCAGATCATAATCCAGGAAATTCCCCGGCATCGCGATGCCCGCATTGTTCACTAACGCCGACACCGGGCCGTGTTCGGTCTCAATCGTGTCAAACATTGCTCTGATGGCGTCCACATCGCCCATGTCACACACCATTCCGACCCCGCCAAGGGCGGCGGCCGCCTCGTGCACGCTGTCCTGAATATCAACCAGAATGACCTTGAAGCCATCCTCTTTCAGCGCCTCGGCACAGGCCAGTCCAATGCCCTGAGCGGCACCGGTTACAACTGCAACTGGAGTATTAGCCATCTGCGTTTACCCTTCGAATCCATAGTCGTTCTTTGCCTGCTCTGGCGTAATGAAACCGGCCGCCAAATCGTTGGCTACTGCGGCGCGATCTCTCTGTTTCGGCGCGCCGTAGCCCCCGCCGCCTGGCAGGCTGAGTTTCAGCCGCTGGCCGAATTTGACCAATTGCCGCCCTTTCGAGCGTAATTTTGTCCCGTCGGTAAGCTCAACAGCACCCGCACCACCGGCCAGGCCGCCGTTGCGCCCGCGCGCCGGGTTTTTCACACGGTCGAACATGGCGTTGAAATAGAAATCATAGCCCGCGCGTGGTTCGATCTCGATGGTCTGACCGAGACCGCCCCGCAGGGCTCCGGCCCCGCCGGAGCCTTCGCGCAGGTCCTTGCGCCAGACAGTGATTGGCCCGACGTGTTCGGTCGCCTCGACGCTCATGGTCGATACACCCGAGGGGAAGGCCGTGGCGCTCAGCCCATCAAAGGCGGGGCGTGCGCCGGTGCCGCCCGAGTTGAACATCAGCACCTCTCGGTTCGGCAGGCCGCTTTCCGGGTCCGAAGCCCGGGCGGAAATCTGAATGTTCCACAGCGCACTTGCCCCCTCGGCCGGAACCGTATCCGGCAGCGCCTTGTGCAACGCACCCAGCACAACATCGGGCACCAGATGTCCCATCACATGGCGCACCGAAACTGGCGCGGGGCGTTTGGCCGCTAAAATGCAACCCTCGGGCGCGGTGATCCGAAACGGCTCAAGCGAGCCGGTATTGTTCGGGACTTCCGGCGCAATCGCACACTTCAGCGCGTAGCAGGCATAAGCACGTGTATAAACCTCGGGGCAGTTTACGCCGAACCGGCTCGTACCCGATGTGCCCGCGAAATCCGCCAGAAGTTGATCGCCATCGACGCTGAGCGTCACCTCCATATGCACCGGGGCGTCATAGCCATCGACCTGCATCGTCTCGTGATAGGTACCCGAGGGCACTTTGGCGATGGCTTCCAGTGTCGCTTTGCGGCTTGTTTCGATGACGAAATCCGACAGTGATTGCAGGTCGTCGATACCGAACTCATCCATCATCGCCTGAAGGCGACGGTCGCCCGCCTCGTTACAGGCGGCCAGCGAGTACATGTCGCCAACGGTCTGATCCGGGGTCCGCACGTTTGCACGGATCATTTCAATCAGCAGGGATTGGACCTGTCCGCGTTCGGCAAATTTGGTGATGGGGATCAAGAGACCCTCTTCGAACACCTCGTTACCATCGGGCCCGAAACCACGTCCGCCGATATCCACCACATGAGCGGTGCAGGCGAAATACCCAATATGGGCCCCCTTGCGGAACACCGGCGTGACAACGGTGATATCATGCAGGTGCCCGGTGCCCAGCCAAGGGTCGTTGGTGATGAAAACATCGCCGTCGAACGTGTTCTGCGGCCCGATTTGAGCAGCAAAATGCGTGACGCTTTCTGCCATCGCATTCACGTGGCCCGGAGTTCCGGTCACCGCCTGCGCGATCATCCGGCCCTCGCGGTCGAACAGACCCGCCGACAGGTCGCCCGCCTCGCGGACCGAAGTTGAAAAGGCCGTGCGGATCAGCGTTGTGGCCTGTTCCTCTACAACCGCTATCAGGCGGTTCCACATGATCTGATGATCGATATCTGACGCACCCATGGCTTAAGCCTCCTTCGCCAGCAAAAGCAAACTTCCATCGCCCTGCCCCACCGCGCGATAGCCCGAAGTGACTACGGTTGATGTTTCGGATTCGACGATGATCGCGGGGCCTTCAACCGCCTTGCCTGGTGTCATACTCGACCGTTCAACCTCGCGTGCCTCGACGGATTTGCGTAGGGCGGCATCAAAAAACCCGCGCATCCGTGCGACGTCCGCGCCAGACCCGCTGTTATGACCGACGACAGGTTCGGCATCCGGCAAAACCGTGGAAACTGTCAGAAGCCAGTTGGTGATCTCAACCGCCAATCCATCGATGATCCGGCCAAACAGCGTTCGATAGGCATCTTCGAAGGCATTGAGGATCAGCGATACGTCGCTGTCTTCAAATTGTTTGTGGGGCAGCACCACAGGTATTTCCCAGCCCTGGCCGGAATAACGCATCTGCGCGGTCATACGGATTTCGGTTTCAGCACCCTTGGCACCTTCGTCCACAAAGGCACGCGCTTCGGCTTCCATATCGATCAGCGCAGCGTTCACCGCGCCAGCGTCGAAATCGTCCAGTCGCTGGAACAGCCCGCGTGTCGCCTCAAAACTGAACGGAGCTTTCAGAAACCCGATGGCCGAGCCTACACCCGCACCCGGTGGGATGATCAGCGCCTTGATCCCAAGCTTTTCGCATTGGCGGCAGGCGTGCAGCGGTGCTCCGCCTCCGAAGGCGATCATGGTGAAATGTTCAATGTCGCGCCCGTTCTCGACTGTGTGAACGCGCGCGGCGTTGGCCATATTCTCATCCACCAACTCAGTAATGCCGAAGGCAGCGTCCCTGGCGGAGAGGTTCAGTTTAGCAGCAGCTTTTTCGGACTGCGCCGTGTGCAGCGGGATCGCACCGCCGGCAAAGTTGTCTGGATCCAAACGGCCCAACAACAGGTTGGCATCGGTCACTGTTGGCTCTGTCCCACCACGCCCGTAACAGGCCGGTCCCGGTTCGGACGCCGCCGAGCGCGGACCAACTTGAAGTCGTCCCATGCTGTCCAGAGAAGCAATCGAACCGCCTCCGGCACCGATCTCGACCATCTCCACGACAGGCGTCGACACGGTCATGCCCGAGCCCTTTTTGAACCGATAAGTTCGCGCGACTTCGAACGCGTTGGCGGTTTTGGGCGCACCATCTTCGATCAGGCAGATTTTGGCTGTGGTCCCGCCCATGTCGAAGCTGAGAACCTTGTCCAAATCGTGCGCCCGCGCAAAATCGGCGGCAAAGATTGCCCCGCCGGCCGGGCCGGATTCCAGCAGTCGCACGGGTTGTTCCGCAGCGGTTTCGACCGAGATCAGACCTCCACCGGAGTGCAGCATAAACACAGGCGCCGTCACCCCGTTGTCGCGCAGACGCGCCACCAAACGGCCCAGATAGTCGGCGACCTGCGGTTGCACATAAGCGTTTGCAATCACCGTGTTGAAACGCGGCAACTCTCGCATCTGCGGCGAGATCACCGAAGACAACGAAATCGAAAGGTCTGGCATCGCCTTGCGTAGCGCCTCGCCCATGGCGATCTCATGCGCGTCATTGGCATAGGCGTGTATCAGGCCGATGGCGACCGCTTCGAACCCACCTGCCTTGATCGTGTCGACCATCGCGTTGACCTCAGACAGGTCCAACGCCAGTAGAACCTCCCCGTCCGGCCCCATGCGTTCGTTCAGGGTGAACCGGTCCTGACGCGGCACCAGAGGTTTCGGCAGGTTCAAGTTCAGGTCATATTGCTCGAACCGGTTTTCCGAGCGCATCTCGATCACGTCCCGGAACCCTTCGGTCGTGATAAAGGCAGTCTTTGCGCCGCGCCGTTCGATCAGTGAATTGGTCACCAAAGTGGTGCCGTGGATGACCTGGCCGATTTCACCGGGTGCTACACCCGCCTGATCCGCTGCTTTAACAATCCCATCCAGTATGGCTTGTTCCGGCTGACTGTAATTTGTCAGAACCTTGCAGGTGGACAAACCGCCGGGATGTTGCAGCGCTACATCCGTAAAGGTTCCACCAATATCTACGCCGACGCGTATTTCTGAATTGCTCATGGATCTCTAAAGGCTCTTGAAGATTTGGTTGGCAGTAAAAGCCGTTTGGTAGAGGCGGGACATGATCGGGGCCGACGGCACAGTCGACAACTCGGTCATGGGAAGCGGGAGGTCCTTAGGATCCATGCCCGAGATCAGTTTGGCCATGCATTCGCCAAAAATTGTTCCGGTGGTGATGCCACGCCCGTTGTAGCCGATCGGAGTAAGCAGATTGGGTGCCAACTGATAGATACGCGGCAGGTGATCTGGGGTCATGGCTATTTTCCCATGCCACGCTTCCTCGAACTCTACCGGACCGAGTTCTGGGTAGAGGCGCGCAAGCTGTTTCTTGGCCCAGCGGTGCGACAATCCTCGACCGACTGATCCGACGACCGCTCCCATGGAACCGATCACCAGGCG
This sequence comes from Ruegeria sp. AD11(2025), assembly GCF_056542405.1. Taxonomy (NCBI): domain Bacteria; kingdom Pseudomonadati; phylum Pseudomonadota; class Alphaproteobacteria; order Rhodobacterales; family Roseobacteraceae; genus Ruegeria; species Ruegeria sp. AD11(2025). The sequence continues at coordinate 257,029 of NZ_JBQFZU010000003.1, forward strand.
GTCATGCGCATCGCGCCGTATGCTGAACATGATCTGGCCTGTGTCCCAGACGCCCTGACGACCCGGAAGGATATGCGACATATCAGCGGTCAGAGGCTTCGTTGCCAACTGAAAGTACCGGATCATTGTGAACACGCGATTTAATCCCGGCCAAAGTGTGTCACTGTAGGCATTGGTACCCAGCACAACGTACTTGGCTCTGACCGCCCCTTTGTCGGTTTCGACAATCCAATTTTCACCGTCTCGCCGCAGGTTGGTTGCACGTACGCCTGTGCTGATTTCGGCTCCCGCACCCTTTGCGGCACGCGCCAGGCCTCGGCAATAACCCATCGGATTGATGGTGCCCGCTCGATGGTCCAACAGACCGCCATGGAATGCGCTTGTTCCTGTTTTTTCGATCATTTCTTCAGCGGATAGCAAATCGACGGGTTCGCCCAGACGTGCCCATTCCGCATGGCGCGCCTTTAAGTCTTCGAAGCCTGACGGTGCATGCGCTGCGTGAATTGTTCCGGTTTTGGTAACCTCGCAGCGGATCTGATGCTTTTCGATCAGATCAAAGACTTGCGCGGGCCCCTCACCAAACCGCTTGACAAAGCGAGGCCCGTAAGTGTCACCCAGCTTCTTGCGGACCGCAGCTGGCGGGTGCCAAACCCCTGCATTAACCAGACCCACATTGCGCCCTGAGCCACCAAACCCGATATGCTTGGCCTCAAGCACGTGGGCACCCAATCCCTGCTCTGCACAATGAAGCGCCGTCGACAAACCGGTGAACCCACCACCAACAATGGCGACATCCGTTTCCGCGTCGCCTGTCATCGGGTTTCGAAGGTCCGGTTCTTCAGCTGACATATCCCAAAGAGAGATCGGGCTGTCTGTATTCATGCGCGGGCACCCTCTTGTGTTGAAGCAAAGAACACACCAGCTATCCGGCGATTCCTGTTAACTAACGTTGCAACGATCTCCTCAATGTGTCAATATACGAAAAGCGTGTTTTAAATATCGGAACAATACAGCATGACCCAGCTCAAAAAAACAGCAGCCCAGATGGTTCAGGAATCGCGGGACCGCATCGAAGAAATCGAAACAGCAGACCTGATCGAAATGATCGACGATCCCAGTGTTGTTATTGTGGACATCCGCGACGTGCGCGAGCGTCAGCGCACCGGTTTCATCCCGGGCAGTTTCCACGCTCCGCGCGGAATGATCGAGTTTTGGGTCGACCCCGACAGCCCCTATCACAAGGAGATTTTTGCGCAGGAAGGCACAAAATACGTCTTCCATTGTGCCTCAGGCTGGCGCTCAGCCCTTACTGTAGCCACATTGCAGGATATGGGTTTTGAAGCCGCACATCTGAAGGACGGCTTCGGGTCCTGGGAAAAATCCGGTGGACCAGTCGAGAAGGAGGATTGAGTTCGAACCGGAAGCTGCGCTTCAGAGTTGCCGCAGTTTCTGGGTTACGCCTTCCGCAGCGTGATGTACCAACATGCCCAACCGTTCTTCACCGCCGTCGCCCATGTTGATATCAGGCAGTGAGATACCAAGCGCCGCGATTGCCTCACCGTCAGGCAACAGGATAGGAGCGCCAAAGCTCAGAATGCGATCGCGGAATTCGCCACGATCATAGGCATAACCCCGTTTGCGCGTTTCTTCTACATCAGCAGTCACTTCATCCAGCGTGGTAAGGGTTTTGTCGGTGTACCTGGCCAGTTGACCATCCAGCTTTTCTCGCAGTTGCTCGAAATTGCTCGACAAAATAGCTTTACCTGTTCCAACACAATGAATGGGTGCGCTACCACCAACCGGGTTCCAGGACCGGATCGGCTTTAAGCTTTCAACTTTGTCGATATAGATGACGCTTAGGCCCTCTGGCACGGCGAGATAGATCGCTTCACCCGTCTCCTGGCTCAGAAATGCCATCTCGGGCGCTGCCACCGCCCGTAGATTCAGGTTTTCAACTGAACTGCGCCCAACCTGCCAGGTTTTAAGGGTTGCTGCATAGGTTTTATCGTCCAGATGCTTTACATACCCAAGCGTGATCAGTGTTTGCAGTAGGCGGAACGTGTTTGATTTCGTCAGCTCCAGTTCCCGTGATAACTCAGTAACACCCTTACTACCCTGATGTGCCGCGAGATTCTCTAGTATAGCCAGCCCTTTAGACAGGGTTGAATCCACTTTCGGGGCTTTTGGTGTTTTGTTCAAAGCTCGTCCTTTCCTCGCAACTTGTTCTGTATAACAGAACGCGGAACAGCTTCAAATGCAGGCTGTTCATGAACCGTCAGTTCGGGCACTTCGCCGTCAAAGAGGCGTACGTCCAACATTGTCGAATGCGACGCAGGGCTCTGCGTCAGGCTCGATGTGCGAAAGTCGTGGGTCAAGGCGTTCGGATTGCCATGTCGATCTCGTTGTTGCGGAGCATCGTAGTCCGGGTCGTACCAGGCACCCGTCCACAAGAAAACACAGCCTTTCAGGATGTCGGGCGTGATGCGCGCTCCGGCCAAACACCGACCGCGATCATTGTAGAGCTCAACGACATCGCCATCCGAGATCCCTCGGTCCGCCGCGTCTTCCGGGTGGATCAAAACCGGTTCCCGCCCCTGCACCTTCAGGCTGAGGCTATAGTCTCCATTGTCTAGTTGGGAATGCAACCGGGTGCCCGGCTGACCCGAAAGAAGATACAGCGGTTGCGTGCCCGCAGCAGTATCGCGCGGCTCGAACCAGGTCGGATGCCCGCGACAATCGTCCAACTGAAAACTTGCAATTTTGTCAGAGAATATCTCAATTCGGCCACTGGGTGTTGGCAGCGGGTTGGCATCCGGATCCTGCCGAAACTCAGCCATGAATACTTGCGTCGGGGATGGATCGCGCAATTCCACTACGTCGCCCTGGATGAAAGTATCCCAGTTCGGTAAGCGCTCACCACTTGCCAATGCCGCCTCTTGTGTCTGAGCCCATATGCGACGCAACCAGCCCTCTTGGTCCAACCCGTCAGTGAACAAGTCCGCGTTGCCTATTCGCTTGGAGAGGTCAGCGTATAGTTCAAACTCGATCCGTGCCTCCTCGCGTGGTTCAGTGCTGGCAGGCATGGGCACCAGCGCATTATCTGATTTGCCGCCGCCGAAATCCGTACGCTCCTGCGGCGCGGCCACTGGCAAAACGATATCTGCATGTCGCGCCGTTGCGGTCCAGTTGAGCTCGTTCACGATCACGGTTTCAGGGCTTTGAAACGCGTTGTGAAGGCGCCGTAGGTTCTGATGGTGGTGAAATGGATTTCCTCCAGCCCACCAGATCATCCGAATGTCAGGAAACACGTGGGTTTCGCCGTTGTACTGGTATTCACCACCTGGGTTCAGAAGCATGTCTGAAATCATTGCCACCGGGATGAAATCAGAAATCGGGTTCTTGCCCTGTGGCAACGTACCCCAACGGAACGGTCGTTCGATATTGCCAATATTGGCGTTCACTCCATAGCCGACCGTATAGCCGCCACCGGGCAATCCGATTTGCCCGAGCATCGCCGCCAGAGTGACCGTCATCCACAACGGCTGTTCGCCGTAGTCGGCACGCTGAAGCGCCGCTGCGCAGGTTATCATTGTTCGCCCGGCAGCCATTTCCCGCGCCAAGGTTGCAATGCGCTTGGCAGAAATGCCCGAGATCGACGCCGCCCAACCCACTGATTTGACAATCCCATCGTCATCACCGCGCAGGTAAGCCGCAAATTTGTCGAACCCGACCGTATAGCGATCAAGGAACTCTCGGTCATGCAAGTTCTCGGTCAGCAGCGTATGTGCCAGCCCCATCATAACGGCAGTATCTGTGCCGGGTTTGGGTGGCAGCCATTCGGCGCCAATCTCGTCCGCAGCGTCCGTGCGCAAAGGGCTGAAATTCACGAACTTAACGCCGGCCGCACGACAGGCTTTCAGATTGTCCAGCATCCGATGGCGCGCAACGCCGCCATCACTGACCTGTGTGTTGCGCGTTGCCATGCCCCCGAACATCACCACAAGGTTGGTATGTTTGGCAACAACAGGCCATCGCGTCGCCCGCGCCACATGGGTTCGAAACGGTCCGACAATATGTGGCATCAGCACCAGTGCAGCGTTGTAACTGTAGTTGCCTTCCGAACGGACATAACCTCCCTGCCCGTTTAGGAATCGCTTGAGTTGACTTTGCGCGTGGTGAAATCGCCCCGCGCTGGACCAACCGTACGACCCTCCAAAGATCGCATTGTTGCCGTGAGTGTCCCGCACGCGATTCAATTCGCAGGCAATCAAGTCCAGCGCGTCATCCCAGCTTACCTCTACAAAACTGTCTCGCCCTCGGACACCTTGACCCTCCAACCAACCGCGGCGAATTGCCGGGCGCAACACGCGGGCGCGTCCATTCAGACTTGAAGCGATATTGCGGTTGATCTCTGAAGGATTCGGATCGTTTGGATGCGGATGCACCGCCACCAGTCTACCGTTTTTGGCTTCGGAAATACCTGCACCCCAATGATTTCCTGTAAGGGTCCGAGAAGTATCTGCGGTCACGTCTATTGTTCCGATATGAAAAACACTCTTTCCGAATATTGACACAATTTAACTGGACTGTCATCATGCCGATCAACACAGAGGGCATAAAATTGCAGGACACACCATTTAATATATCAGACTGCCTTGTGCAGGATGGGCGGCCTGATCGTGCAGAAGGGCGGCACGTTAATATGCCGATCGAGCTGGGCTCGACGATGGTATTTGATACGTTTTCGGAATTCGAGGCCGCGCGCGACGCGCGGTACGAAAGCGGCACACTCTACTATGGCCGCTATGGCAACGCTGCGACCCGTAAGTTGGAGCTGATACTCGCCAAGCTCGAAGGGGCCGACTCGATCACGCTGACATCTTCCGGTGTGGCCGCCATCACGACCACCTTGATGGCGCTAACCCGACCCGGCAGCCATCTATTGGTCGCGGACAACGTCTATGGTAACACGCGTGCCTTTTGCGATGGGTTGCTCACTCAACAAGGGGTGCAGATTGAGTATTTCGATCCGCTGATTAGTGGCGCGATCAGCGATCTGATACGTGAAGAAACAGCGGCGATCATGCTTGAAAGCCCGGGGTCGGGAACTTTCGAGATGCCTGATATCCGGGCTACCGCGGAAGCAGCGAAAGCGGCAAATGTGCCGACCGTCCTCGACAACACGTGGGGAACGCCCATCTTTAGCCAACCGCTGTCCTGGGGCGTTGATATCGTTGTCTACTCGGGAAGCAAATACATTTCAGGCCACTCAGACTGCATGCTGGGGATAACCGCCAGCAACGCTGCTTACGCTAAGATCATTCGCAAGGCGGTCATGCAGATCGGCGATAAAACCGGTGGTCAGGAAATCCTGCTAGCCCTGCGTGGACTTAGAACACTGAAGCTGCGGATGGAGTATTTCGATAGAGCTGGTCGCGAGATGGCAAATTGGTTTTTGGACCAACCTCAGGTCAAAACCGTTCTGCATCCGGCGCTGCCTTCCTGTCCAGGACATGAGAACTGGGCGCGGGATTTTACCGGCGCTGCCGGGCTATTTGGCGTCGTCTTCCACACCACAAGTGAAAGCGCCGCGCATCGCTTTGTCGACGCGCTGCACCATTTCGGAATAGGGGTCAGCTGGGGCGGATATGAAAGCCTCGCCCTGCCGGTCACGCCTGTACGCACAGCGACCGAGTGGTCAGAAACCGGCCAGCTTGTCCGTTTCAATATCGGGTTGGAGGACCTTGATAGCCTAAAAGCAGACGTCGCCAACGCCATCCCCCTGCTTGATCAGTAAGGATTTGAGAATGCTCAACAAGATCGACCATTTTGCCATCGGCGCCGACACTCTGGCCCAAGGCGTTGCGGCCATGAAAGACGCGCTGGGTGTCGAGTTGCCTCAAGGATCAAAACACGATGCTATGAGCACGCATAATTGCGTTATGCAGGCGGGTAACGAGAGCTTCTTTGAACTGATCGCAATCGACCCCGAGGCGGCGGATCCGGGCCGGGTACGGTGGTTCACTCTGGATGATCCCCGCACGCAAGACCGCCTGAGCGCCCGCCCGCGGGCGCTCTGCTGGGTGGTGAACACCGATGATCTGGATGCCGTCATCGCCGCAAGCCCGGTTGACCTGGGCGAAGTTGTCAATTTTCAGCGTGGTGATCGGACCTGGCGTCTGACCGTGCCGAAAGACGGCCACCTGCCCGAAGGCGGTCTGCTGCCGGCTTTCATCGAATGGTCTCCGGGTCCGCACCCTTCCACAGGTCAGCAGAACCTTGGGGTGACGCTGTCGAAAGTTCAGGTTCAAACACCGGATGCTGCACGCATAAAGGACGTGTTTGAAAAACTGGGGATCTCGCATCTGGCTGAGATTTGCGAAGGTCCCACTGCGCTTTCATTTGTTCTGGAAAGCCCAAACGGGACAGTTACGCTCGACTAACAAAGAGGTGTCCCATGTCGATCCCATCGGTCAACCTGACACAAAAGCCAGACGTCACCGGTTTCTTTGATCCGGGATCGAACACAATCACCTACGTGGTGCGCGACCCAAACTCGACGTCCTGCGCGATTGTCGACCCTGTGATGGAGTTCGACCTTGCAGCGGGCCGTCTGACATTTGAAAGCGGTGACCAAATCATCGCATATGTCCGCAAAAAAAATCTTACGCTTGAGTGGATCATCGAAACACATGTTCATGCCGACCACCTGTCAGCGGCGCCTTACCTTCAGCGGGAGTTGGGTGGTAAAATTGGCATCGGCGAACATGTCCAGACGGTTCAGGATACGTTCGGAAAAATCTTTAACGAAGGGACGGAGTTTCAGCGGGATGGCTCGCAGTTTGATGCCCTCTTTGGCGACGGCGAAGCATATCAACTGGGCAGCCTGTCCTGCTTTGCGCTTCACACACCCGGTCACACACCGGCCTGCATGGTCCATGTCATCGGTGACGCCGTTTTTGTTGGAGACACGTTGTTCATGCCGGACGGCGGATCCGCACGCGCCGACTTCCCGGGCGGCGATGCAGGGCAGCTTTACGATTCCATTCAGCGGGTTCTTTCACTCCCCGACGAGGTGAGGCTTTTTATCTGCCACGACTATGGCCCTGGAGGGCGCGCGATTGCGTGGGAAACCACCATTGGTGAGCAGAAGGCCAAGAACATCCATGTTGGCGGTGGGAAATCACGCGAGGAATTCATCAAATTCCGCACGGAACGCGACGCGCAACTGGCCGTTCCAAAACTCATTCTTCCATCGCTGCAAGTAAACATGCGCGCTGGTGAGATTCCCGAAGACGACCAAGGGAACATGATGCTTAGAACCCCTATCAACAAGCTTTGACCAATATCCCGCCTAAACAAGAGTTCACAAATGAGCCGCCCATCTGAAATCAGATGAGCGGCTTCTGGTGCAGTTACGGTTATGGAAGACGGGGAGGTTACCGCTCTGCAACTTTCATGCGGCGCTTTAGATATTCTCCATACTGACCAAGGCCGAACAGAAAGACCCAGTAGATCGCCGCCACAAAGGCCAGCACTTCGATGTAATATGGGGCCCATTCGCCCGTCCCGAAGGCCGCATTGGCAGAGGCGAGCACATCAAAGAACCCGATGATGATCACGATCGCGGTTTCCTTGAAGGTCACGACAACGTTGTTGACCGTCGCGGGCAAGGCATGACGGAACACCTGTGGCAGAACGATGCGTGCCAGGATCTGCCAGTAGGTCAAACCCAGCGCTTTGCCAGCCTCGAACTGGCCTTTTGGGATAGCCTGAAACCCGCCGCGTAAAACCTCAGCCTGATAACAAGCAAAAAACAAACCAAACGCTATGATCACGCGCCAGATCTTATCTCCTTCCAGCCAACTTGGCAGTAGGATCGGGATCACAACGGCGGCGGTGAACAGCGTTGTCAGCAGCGGCAAAGACCGGATCATATCGATCACCAGCGAGGCAAAGCCGCGCACGACGGGCATCTCTGACCGACGCATCAACGCAAGACCAAGCCCCATCGGCATCCCGATTAGAACTACGCTTGAGAACAGGAACAATGTCAGCGCCAGACCGCCCCACTGATCCGTGGTAACCTTCGGCAAGCCCAGCAGACTGCCCTCCATCAGCAGGTAGTAGATGGCGAAACCCACTATCCAAATGGTAGACAGGCGCTTGGCTGTCCAGGTCCATGGAAAGCACGAGATGATAACCGTGCCGACAATCGACAAACAAGCTAACGCTGAGCGCCAGTGTTCATCATACGGATAAAGACCAAACAGGATCAGCCGATGCCGGGCGTCGATAACGGACCAACATGCTCCGCCATGGCCACATTCCTCGACATTGTCTGCGCTCCACACCGCGTGGAAGACACCCCAGCTGAGCGCTTGCCAGACCAGCCAAGCGAGGCCCGCAAAGACAACAACTGTGATGACGGAATCCGTCGGCGTGGCGAACGAACGGCGGCGGAATTTCTCCCAGTCGAATTTATTGGTAAGTACCGCGTCAGCCATATCAATGCGCCTTCAGTTTGAGGCTTTCGTTCAGCCAGTTGATGAACTGAGCAATCGAGAAATTGACCAGCAGGAACGCGCCCATGAGAATGGCGATCAGTTCCAGTGTCTGCCCGGACTGCGTGATTGAGGTAGAGACGATGTAGAACAGGTCAGAGAACCCGATGGCGACACCAATGGTTGTGGCTTTCATGATGAAAATCCACTGGTTGCCAAGCGGCGGAATGATCGTCCGCAGCGCCATGGGCATCTTGATCCGCGCCCAGATCGCACGTTGGGTCAGCCCCAGCGCCTCACCAGCCTCGATCAGACCCTTTGGCACTTCGGCAAGGCCACCGCGTACAACCTCGGCGATGTAGGCCGAACCATACAGCGTGATGGCTATGATCATGACCAGCAGTTCTGGTGAGATCGTCAGGCCGCCCTCAAACCGCAGACCCTTGAGCGCAGGCCAGGAGATTGCCCCCTCACCCGCCGGAACTGTCAAGCCGGTTGCGACCAGAACCATGAAAAAGCCCAGGCCGATCAGCGCCAGCAGGATCTTGGCAAGGCTGATCTTCATCCGCGACAGAAAGAATGCCGCAGCGATCAGAACCAATACCATGACAAGAGCGACGGTCAGAGATACGTTCAGCAGCGGGATCATCAACCCCCGATTGGACAGGAAAATCGCTTCGCCCAGGTTCATCGCCTGCCTTGGTCCCGGCAGGTGGATCACAACGGCGTACCAGAAGATGCCCTGCAGGATCAGCGGAATGTTCCGGAAGGTTTGGATATAGACCGTTGCAGCGGTTTTCAGCGCCGGGTTCCGCGCGTCTCGGAACGTCCCGATGAGAAACCCAAAGACAGTGGAAAGCACAATCGTCAGAAAGCCCAAGAAAACAGTGTTCAGGAACCCGATCGTCAGGGTCCGGGCATAGCTGTCATTGATATCCCGGTCGATCAGCGAGAAAGAGTAAGACCAGCCTGTAGACCGTTCAAGGAACCCAAAGCCGCTGGCCAGACCCAGCGCATTCAGATTGACCTTGGCACTTTGGATGGCGCTAATCACAACTAGCACAGTAAACACGATCAGTGCGCTTTGGATGATCAATTTGCGCCTGTTGGCGCGCGCCTTCAGTTCGGATGCGTCCATGGCTTTTAATCTTCTGATTTTAGGGGAGAATGCGGGGCCGCAATGTCACGCGGCCCCCGTGTCTAAGTTAGCTCTTAGTCAAGCTGCGGGGCGTACAGAACACCGCCGTGGCTCCAGAGGTTATTCAGACCGCGTTCCAGCTTGTATGGGCTGTTGTCACCAAGGTTGCGGTGATAAATCTCGCCATAGTTGCCTACGACTGCGATCATCTCTTTGGCCCATGTATCACGGATCCCCAGACGCTCGCCCATGCCTGGCTCCGCACCCAACAGCCGAGCGATCTTCGGGTTCGGCGGGTTTGCTGCCATTTCTTCGACATTCTCCGATGTAATGCCTTCTTCTTCGGCGATCAGCAGAGCGGCCAGCATCCAGTTGGTAAAGTCGACAAAGTCCTCGTCGCCCTGACGCATCGCGGCTGAGATCGGTTCATTCGAAAGTTGATCGTTTAAGATCACGTGCGCATCTGGATTTTCAATCTCGGTGGCGCGCAGGACGGCCAGGAACGGACCCCAGGCGACGAAGCTATCGCATCTGTTGGCCAGATAAGCCGCGCGTAGTTCCGATGCTTTTTCGTAGCTCACCATCGTGTGCTCTACGCCAAGGCTCTCAAGGTAGTTAGCAGCGATGCGCTCGATGGTGGTTCCGGCTTCAACGCAGATTGTGCCGCCTTCCAATTCTTTCGCTTCGGTGATCCCCAGATCGCCATGCGCCATGAATTGTGCGCCACCAAAGAAGTAGGGGATCGAGAACTGCAGACCCAGTTCGGTGTCACGGCCCATGGTCCAGCCGGTGGCCTTGATGATGATGTCCACATCGCCCGATTGCAGGGCCGGGAAACGCTGCGCCCAGCTAAGCGGAACAATCTGTGCCTTGTCCGGATCACCCAGCAAGGCGGTGGTCATCGCTCGGCAAAGGTCAATGTCCAAGCCTTTCCACTCATTTTTGTCATTCACTTCGACAAAACCAAAATATGAGCCGTTGTGACCTGAGCAAAGCATTTTGCCACGCTCTTGGATTGCTTTGATGGTCGGGCTTTCCGCAAGTGCCAAACTTGGGAAAGCGAACCCTGCGGCAACAGCTATACTTGCCACTATACCTTTGACATGCATTTTTCTTCACTCCACTGTTGTTCTGTATTTCAGCACATATGTATTGATATAGAGAATGTACAACTTGTCGCAACGAGTCAACAGTCTCGACTGTGGAACCCTCCATTGGGGTCACAGAGCAGAGAATTTGGTACCGGGATCTCCTACAGCTATGCCACGGTCGGTATCGTCGGCTCCGAAAGTCGTTTCGACTACACTGCCTCCGGAACATCGATCAACACAGCTGCTCGTCTCTGCGACATGGCGGATAACAATGAGATTCTTATTTCTCTTCGAACCTGGGCCGCATTTGAGGGTGCGCTTGAAGCTGAAAGCCGGGGCGAGGAAAAGAACAAGCGCATTAGGGAGCCGGTCGAAGTCTTTGCAGAGGCCGCCGGTTAGTTATTGCGGTGAAAAGATCTAGAATTTCTCGCTATCGGAGTGTCAGGTATAGGCTTGATGAGGCAGGTCACAGCCAAATCCGACAGCCACAAGGAAAACTCGCTATTCTGGATAGCGGACGAACTTGCCGTTCGACGACGCATAGGCCCGCTTGTTTAACCAACACAAAAAATCACTTGGAAACTCGCGCTCGTTTGAACCATGCTTGGACGGATAACGATCTACCGAGAGGTCCTCTTAGCTATGGAGTTGTCAATTCTCGCAGCAAAGGCCAGTCATCCGCCCGGTCCTGTCGCTGATCTTATCTGGACCGTCGACCCACCCCTCATGCAGTTCCTTTTTGGAAACGAGGAGCGCTGGAAACGAATCTTCGCATATGATTGGTCGGAAATGGAAGGCATTGTTTGCCACAAGCAGACCACGCTTGCGATGCAGGGTGACGAAGTTCTCGGGGTCCTCGTCTCCCATACACTTGATGAGTTTGATGAGCACTTTGTCCAGACCCGAGCGCGGCAAGGACGGAACGAAAGCCCCGAGTTCCGAAATCACCTTGACCACGCATTCGACCTCATGGAACAGCTATTTCCACCCGGATTGGACGGGTCCTATTTCGTGTTCGATCTGGCTGTTTCTTCAAAATCTCGACGCATGGGAATCGGCCGGCGACTGATTGATGTTGCTAAGGCAAAGGCTCAGGACGCCGGTTGCAAACGAATTTGCCTTGACGTTGCGGCGGATAATGACGCCGTTCAGTTTTACGAGAATATCGGAATGCGGATTGCCGTGGAAACTCGCGTGCCAGAACTCGACAAAAACCATGGGGTTGGTACACACTACCACATGGTTCTACCAGTGTAGCTGACATGCGTTTTTCGTCGGCTCTGGGCTCACTCCCTACGTTCACTGCAAATCGTGTTACCGGCTGTTCGCAGCCCCAAGCAGACTGTCAAAACCGTGCTTTGCGGTTCCAGCAAAGCGCACCAAAGCTACCGCTCTCGACCAATATTAAATTGGTTTCTTTCGTTGACGAGATGTGGCGGTTCACCTCGTATCTGGATTAGGTTTGACTTTTTGGCTAGCCTGTTGGCTAAGCTAGGGAGGTTAGGTATTGGAACGACGCCTCACGGCAATAATTGCTGCCGACGTTGTGGGCTACAGCCGCCTCATTCGGGAAAATGAAGCAGGTACTCTGGCGTCCATAAAGGCACATCGCGAAGATCTGATAGAACCTATCGTAGCAGCCCGAAACGGGCGCATCGTCAAATTGATGGGCGATGGTCTGCTAATCGAATTTGCCAGCGCCGTTGAAGCAGTACAATGCGCGATAGAGTTTCAACATTACGTCGAACTGAAAAATAAGGACGTTCTGGAAAACAACCAGATACACTACCGAATTGGAATCAACGTTGGCGACGTCGTCGTGGAATACGATGACATTTACGGGGATGGTGTAAACGTTGCTTCGCGACTGGAAGGTCTGGCTGTGCCTGATGGCATCTATATGGCGGCAAGCGTATTTGATCAGGTAAAGGACAAACTGGACCTCAACATTGAAGACCTTGGGTTGCATGAGGTCAAAAACATCGAAGAACCTATACGTGTTTTCAGCCTGTTGCTTGATGACAAAGCAAAGGCACTCGTTTCCACTATACCCCGACCCGAGACGCCGACACGTCGCTCATGGTTAGTAGCTGTTCTGGTCGCGGTTGCAGTTGCGGTCGGGGGGATGGTCTTGTGGCAAACTTGGATTGCTTCGAACCAATCATCCGACACGACCGGTCCAACCGGCGTCCCACTAGCTGGCAAACCGTCTATCGCCGTACTGGCGTTCGACAATTTGAACAGCGATCCGGAACATGATTACCTCAGCGACAGCTTCAGCGAAAACATCATCACTGCGCTCTCCCGATTTGTCGACTTCTTCGTAATCTCGCGCAATTCGACGTTTACCTACAAGGATCAACCGGTAAAGGTACAACAGGTGGCCGAAGAGCTGGGCGTTCGCTACATTGTCGAGGGCAGTGTTCAAATTTCCGGCGACAAGTTGCGTGTCACAGCGCAATTGACTGACGCAACAAACGGCAAACATCTTTGGGCAGAAAGCTACGACCGCAGTCTTGAGGACATTTTTGCTGTACAAGACGATGTTACGCGAACCATCGCCCTGACTCTCAACGAGAACATCGATCTGGCGGAGTATGACCGGTTGGAACACCAACCAACTGACAACCTGAATGCATACGAACTTTTTAAGCGCGCGCAGGAACAATCATTCACCTTCACGAAAGAAGGCAACATTCTTGCGATGGAGCTGAGCAAGAAGGCAATCGAACTGGATCCGAATTTCGCAAGTGCATACATCGAACTCGCTTGGGCCCATAACTTCGGCTACCGTTGGGGGTGGACTGAAATCACATCGCGTGAAGAATCTTTGGCGCTCGCGTTTGAAATGGCCAGAAAAGCGATAAAACTGGAGCCGTTCAATTTCAAAGCTCATCAGGTTTTGGCGAATGTTACAGTGCAAAGTGGCGATCTTGAGAAGGCCGCATCACTTTATGAGAAGGCGATATCCCTAAACCCGAACTCTGCTCAGGTACTTGCCGACTCTATTGATCCTTTGATCTACAGCGGAAGGGCAGATGAAGCCGTTGATCGGATGAAGGCTGCAATACGCCTCAATCCTCATCATCCAGATTGGTATCTGTGGAATCTGGGTTGGGCTCAGTACTTCGCGGAGGACTACGAAGGAGCGCTCGCTTCGATCGAGAAGATGAACGGGGTCCCGGATCGCCTCAGGCGTACTCTTGCTCCGATCTTGCTGCGGTTGGGGCGGGATGACGAGGCCCGCACCATGATGGGCGAGTTTCTAGTAGACAATCCCGACTACGATATTGAAGAAGCGGGAGCTGCTCCGTTCACCGACAAAGAGTTCCACAACCGTTGGTTAGACGATTTGCGAAAATTGGGAGTTCCGGAAAACGCGTCTCAATGATCTTGGATTTTCCGCGGCAAACTGGCAATTTGCGGGCAATACAGCTGCTAAATGGACACTCCAAGATGGATAGTACAGTTCGCTATTTAGGCGTGGGTATAGAAGAAGCACTCGCCATCGCGGAGGCTACTGAGGTGTAATTATTAGGTCGCTTCCCAGAGGCCTTTTTCGCCGATTGAACCAAGCGACCAGAACAAACAGCCCGTAGCGGGCCTTCACCACCAAGCTTTGCAGCTTCCGAGATGCGCAACAAACCTGTCACTAACAGACCGACAAGAGTTTGAAGGTTGGGTCGTTTGCGGACACTCACTTTGCCTGCATACTGCAGTCATACTCTTCGGAAGTTCAGGCACCTTCTTTCGAAGAATCGGACTTCATGAAGTCTTCTTTCATCATGTGCGCTTTCACGGCTAGTAGGCCGATGGCTTTCAATCCGATGATTGCTGCATAGATCGAGGTTGCGGAGGCAAGGGCATCCAAATCCCATCCCACCGGTATCGCAGTGACTCCAAGGTACTCAGGTAATGTTGCAAGTGCCGGTATCGTCCAAAACCCGGTCAACGCATGTTGCACCAGCGCTATCCAAAACCCGGCACAGTATCACCAGATTGAACCCGAATGATTGCACCATGTGTATTTTTCGGTCGCAGTAATTTCGTCAGAGCGGTCATTTAGGCCAAACCATCTTAACTGTTCCGAAACGGATTATTCGCTGACTAGCTCCAGAACTTGAAGGCTGAAGAACTTAATCATTGTTTGGTGCGCTATTTCGAGTGACCGCTTGGCTGGAGCTTTTGATCTGCCGGATTTGGCGCGCGCAAAGGTGTATTCGTGTCTGCGAAAGCAGCCAACCCTAAGCAATTCATAGAAGGGTGCCGCCCAATCGTCATCAGAACGGATTCTAGATTGCCGAAACCCGCTCGCACTTCTTGGATCGCAGGTGGAGCTTGGCCACCGTATCGAGGCTAGTTTGGACAGCCCTTTGCACCTAAAACTTCCTATTCGATTTTCCGATACTATCCACGAAAAAAATTCGATATTCAGCATGAAGTGATTGTGCCATATTCCCCACGTAGCGCGAAAGTGCCCCACCAGATCGGAACGCCAATCAAAATTTCTCATTTTGTAGTGGAGATCTCGATCTGAGGAACTGTTGCAACCTGAAACCCGTAGAAATGCCACCGACACCCAAGCGCTACACCAACCCCACTATGGGCTGAACACCCATTTTCTGATGGAGAACAAAATGAGTCGAGTTTCTGCTGTTGCTCTGCTCTCATCCCTGTTTGCCCTTCCGGCATTCGCCATGCCTGCTGATCTTGACATGGACGGTGACGGCCTAGCATCGCTGGCGGAGCTTCAGACGAAGTACCCTGAAGTCTCGGAAGATCTTTTCCTGGAGATCGACGCAAACGCCGATGGTTTCGTCAATGACGACGAATTGACTGCCGCTGTTGATGCAGAACTTCTCCCTGGTCCCGCAGGGGATCAGTAAGCAAAAGTCGTCACGGCTATGAGGAAGCCCATCCCGCCCCAGAAATGGCTGCTTGCCGCGATGGGTATCTGGTTGGTTCTTTCCCCATTTGTCCTGTTCCGTGAGGAAGCTCTTTTACAGGGCATGGCTGAACTTGAAGCGCTCGCCTTCATGGCCATTGGCATTAGTGTCCTGGTCATGTCCGGCGCTGACGGCCGGAGCCACCTTCTCGCACGGGTGGCTCCGGTTTCGGCACTGGGGATTTCTCTGATCGCCGCACCTGCGGCGCTGAACTTCACCGGCCACATTGTGGCAACGGCCAACGCTTGGCTAACAGGATCGGCGCTGATCGCGCTCGCCGTATGGGAGGTAATGGCGAGCCGCGGATTACGTGCAATCTCGTAAAATGGCGCGGGGCGGGCAACTGCCCCGCGCTCTCACAATCAGGCCACCTAAATGATCTCATCTTCATCAAACATTGGATCACCATCGAGCTGATTGGCGATCATGTCGACCCGCATTTCAACATCTGCGCTCGTCGTTTTGGCGATATGAAACAAGGCGTCGCCCTCATGCACAAATGGCAAGTTGGTGCGGCCCACAATGATGCCGTCAGACTCTCCAAGAACATCCATTCTGATTTCACCAAACGGGTCCGAGATCCGGCCAAGCAAGTCGCCGACCTTCACATATTCGCCCGCTGCCTTGAACGTTCTTAGCAATCCACCGGCGGGTGCGCGTACCCAGGAACTCGTCCGTGCGTGAACCGGCGCCTCACGTACGGCAGCGATGCCGCGCTTGGCGACCATGCCCATCGCGTTCATAACCCGAAGGATACCAACGAGACCCGCACGTGCCGAGAGTTCGTCGAAACGCAGCCCTTCACCACCTTCGAACAGCAACACATCGACGCCCCGCTCTTGGGCCGCCTTTCGCAGTGACCCGTCGCGCAGCTTGGAAATCATGACGACCGGTGCACCGAACGCATCGGCGTATCTGATCGTCACATCCGAGGCTGGCGAAACTCGAATTTGAGGCAGGTTTGTGCGGTGGATCGCGGCAGAATGAAGATCGATACCGAGATCGGAACGCTCAACAATTTCGGTCATGAAGATATGTGCGAGGCGGCCCGCCAATGATCCGCCCTCGCTACCGGGAAACGACCGGTTCAGATCGCGCCTGTCCGGAAGGTATCTCGATTGGGTCATGAAGCCGAACGCGTTTACGATGGGCACAACCAGCAAAGTGCCTGCGACCTTGTCCAGCTGCGGTGCCCGTAGCAGCCGCCGTGCGATTTCGACACCAATCACCTCATCGCCATGAATTGCCGCGCTGACAAACAGGACTGGTCCTGGGCGGCGGCCATGAACCACATGCACTGACATGCTCACCGGGGTATGATCGGACATCACGCTCACCGGCAGGTCCAGCGTAGCCCGCGTACCTGCCGGGACGCTGAAGCCCCCGATTTCAAATGGCTCGCGCATGGCCGTTACCCGCGCCCTCTGGTCTTGGTGTTTCCCTTGGCGGCGTTCTTTTCCAGAAACTCGATGATCTTGCCGGCAACATCGATGCCAGTTGCCTTTTCAACTCCCTCCAGACCGGGTGAGGAGTTCACCTCCATGACCACGGCACCATGATTGGCTCGCAACATGTCCACGCCGCAAACATTGAGCCCCATCGTCTTGGCCGCGCGCACAGCGGTAGAGCGTTCCTCGGGTGAGATCTTGATGGGTTGGGCACTTCCACCCCGGTGTAGATTGGATCGGAACTCTCCTTCTGCCCCTTTCCGCTGCATCGCTGCAATCACGCGCCCACCAACCACGAGCGCACGAATATCCGCGCCGCCCGCTTCCTTGATGAACTCCTGCACCATGATGTTAACTTTCGCGCCGCGAAATGCCTCGACCACGGATTTTGCCGACCGGTTTGAGTCGGCAAGAACCACCCCAATACCCTGTGTGCCCTCCAACAGCTTGACCACCAGTGGCGCGTCGCCCGCAAGTTTGAGGACTTCACCGGTTTGCTTCGGGTCATGGGCGAAGGTGGTAACAGGCAGGCCAATGCCGTCCCGCGCCATGAGCTGCATTGAACGCAGCTTGTCGCGCGATCTGCCAATCGCCACTGACTCGTTGAGCGGGAAGACCCCCATGATTTCGAATTGCCGCAGCACGGCCAATCCATAAAAAGTGACCGATGCTCCGATCCGGGGGATCACAGCGTCATAACGCCCAAGCTTCTTACCATCGTAATAGACCTCAGGTCGGCGTGAAGCGATGTTCATATAGCAGCGCAGAGTGTTCACGATATCCAGCTCGTGTCCGCGCTGCTCTGCGGCTTCTTTCAGACGACGGTGCGAATAAAGGCCCGGGTTCCGGGCCAGCATGACAAATTTCATTGGCGTTGTCCCTCCGGGTCCCTGCTTCTTGCTTTCTTTTTTTTCCCTGTTGGAGCTTTTCCGGAACCCAGCAGATAGGAGTGACCCGGATCGACAAGAATCCCCCGCCTGCGAATAGCGGTGCGGCCAAGGATCAGATCAAATTCCATCTTCGCACGGTTGGCCAGAGAGACGTCGATCTGCCAGCGATGCCGCCCGAGCAAAAGCTGCGTTCTCACAATCAGTCGACGTTCGGGGACACCTCCGGTGTTCTTAATCTCGCGTTCGTCGACAACCCTGGTTCGAACCCGGTTTGGCGAACGGCGGTTTTGGACTGGTATCATGAACTCGACCCATCGCTCGCCGTCAATCTCGAACACTGACTGATCCACAGCATGGAGCGCTGCGGTTCTCGCGCCCGTGTCTATCTTGGCCGGTATATTCTCTATTCCAAAGTCGGGCAGGCTGATGCGTTCACGCCAACCTATGATCTCTGGGTGTGCGGCACGCTTCACCATGGCATCTACTCTGTGCATTCATCGTTGGCACGCCTGTAGTTCACAAACGAATTGGCGCTCATAACAACATAAAACGTGTCCATATCGATTAACACGTACCCAAGTTCAAAGAGCGCGACTGACAATCCGCGGATGTCCGTTTCGTATAAACGTCTACGCCCTGCGATCCGACGCACGAGCTTGTCCGGGATTCGATAACGTCCATTTGCCTTACCGCCAAAGTCCTGATCGTAAAGTTCCGCCAAGCGTTCAGCGGTCATAGATATCCAGTCATTTTCACGCATGACTTCCCCTATATTGGCAAGAATTATTTGTCTATAGGCAAAAAAAATCTGTTATAAGCCTGGCATTGACCAGAATCCCCACCAAAGAAATGAATATGAGCGACACAGACACTTTCCCAAGGGAACTGGAAATGCAGTTGCAGCAGGCTTTGTCAGAGCGTGACGGGGCTGAACTTGCAAACCTGCTTGATCCTCTTCCATTGAGCGATGCATTGCGTGAGTTACTCAATCTGCCGGTAGAACAGCGGAGCGTCGCATTGTCGTTGCTGCCACCGGAGCTGGCTGCCGAACTTGTCGAAGAAGCGCCGAACGCGCTGGCAGTCGATCTTGTTGAGCGCATGGAGTCGGAGCAGGCCGCAGAGGTTATCGAAGAACTGGATTCGGATGTTCAGGCTGATGTCATTGGAGAACTTGAGGACGCGGACGCGGAAGCGATCCTTACTCGGATGGATCCCGAAGACGCCGCAGATGTTCGTCGTTTGGTGGAGTACGAGGACGATGTCGCGGGCGGCCTTATGGTTGCTGAAGCCTTCACTTTTTCCGAAACCGACACAGTTGGAAAGGTGTTGCGGCGGTTCGCAAACGAAGAATATGACCTTGAACGTTATCGGGGTCAG
Organism: Ruegeria sp. AD11(2025); assembly: GCF_056542405.1. Taxonomy (NCBI): domain Bacteria; kingdom Pseudomonadati; phylum Pseudomonadota; class Alphaproteobacteria; order Rhodobacterales; family Roseobacteraceae; genus Ruegeria; species Ruegeria sp. AD11(2025). The sequence goes on from NZ_JBQFZU010000003.1 coordinate 276,423, forward strand.
CATCCTTACGTATTGAATTCGAAAGGCGCACCTATTGGTGTCGTTTCTTTACGCAGTCTTGTATCCACGCGTCGAAGCGCGCGTCTAACTGAGATCATGGTGCCTCCACTAACCGTCCAGGCCAACATGCCGCTGGAGAAACTGGAAGACCTGTTCGATGAAAACCCGTTTCTTGGATTGCCGGTCGTCGAGGCAGACGGGCATCTGGTGGGTGTCGTCTCCAGGTCTGCCGTCGATGAAGCTCTGCTGAAACGCGCGGAGTCGTCCAGCCTGAAACGTCAGGGTGTCTTCGGCGATGAACTTCGGTCGATGCCCCTGCCACTTCGGGCGCGGCGGCGCCTACAATGGCTCTCGGCCAATATCGTTCTAAACGTGATCGCCGCCAGTGTGATCGCCGCCTACGAACAAACCCTCGCTGCTGTGATCGCGCTCGCCGTGTTCCTGCCGATGGTATCCGACATGAGCGGCTGCTCGGGCAATCAGGCGGTCGCCGTCAGCATGCGCGAACTGTCCCTCGGCCTTGCCCGTCCGATTGATGCCATGCGGGTCTGGATCAAGGAAGTGTCGGTCGGATTGATCAACGGGTTCGTTCTTGGGCTTCTGATCGGCGTCGTTGCCTGGATGTGGAAAGGCAATCCGTTTCTGGGTTTGGTGATCGGCGGGGCGCTTGGGCTCAATACCATCGTCGCTGTATCAATCGGTGGTGTCCTGCCCTTGTTGTTGAAGCGCATCGGCCAGGACCCCGCGGTGGCCAGCGGCCCTTTGCTGACGACTATCACCGACATGGCAGGGTTCTTCCTTGTTCTGAGCCTCGCGACGGCAATGATGCCGCTTTTGATCTGATGAACTCATTATGGGCCCGGATTAATGCCAGTCTACGGCTGACATCATCACCGAAACACCGGGCCATGCGCCCAGACCGTCAACGAGTGTCGCTCACCATGTTCTACTGGTGTCACCTGATGGAGCAGGAAACTCGGGAAAATGGTCGCGCAGCCTTGGTATCGGCTAGCGGTTACCGCATAAGCGCCCGGCATAATCTCCAGATCGCCACCGTCGTACATCCCAGGTTTGCTGAGTTGAACGACCAGCGACAACTTTCTTTTTCGAGCGGCTGGCCCGTCCCCTATATCGGAATGCCACGCAAAATGACCTCCATCTGACGCTTTGTAGCATGCAACCTGTGGGCTTTCAGCAAATTCGCGCAGATCAAAGCCGAACTTGTCGGTATTGGAGCGACGGACCACATCAATCAGTCGTGCCATCACCCAACCAGTGCCGCTGACGTCATCTAGCCAGGTCACCTCTGCCCTGCGCAGATTGTGATCCTTGTTCTGCCCGACCAGCAATGCCTCGTTCGTCGGGGCTGTTTTTGATGCAGCAACAATCTGCTCACATTCCCGCGTGGTAAATACACCGGGAATCGAATGAACTTCCAACATTCTGTACACCATTTTTGTTTGGTGCTGAATTTTGCCAAAACGCGCTGATGGTGCTGCGCTGTTTTCGACCTGAGAGGTCTAAAGCGACGTAAAACTTTACGTAATCTCAATTGTTTTCAATCGATCATGGGCAGGAATTCATGCTCGACGTTCACGGGGCCGAAGCTGTAGTGCGTTGTAGCGATACCCCGGTTCGACAAAGGTGAAACAATAACAAAACACCTGCAATCGCCTTTGATCAGCGGGACACCGGTATCATTTCGTCTACTGATCTATACGGGTACATTTTTTCGTGGCCGGGTGATCTCGAAGGCTGCCTTTGGTTCTGGGCCTGGCATCTTTGATGAACCAGGACAGAAATTCAGACACCAGCACGGTTGCATCCTTCGAATAGGAGACCGGTTGGAGGAAGTCACTGAGCGCTGAAAGAAGAACCCTGCCTGGTGATGAACTGACAAGGCATTTTTCACTCATTGTGCTGTTCATTTCCTGACACTGACTGATCCAGGAATATGGGAATCAAGTCGGCTTTAGCTGAATCATCCTATCTTCACGCTTTATGCTTCCAGTCATCCTCCTCTAATTCGGCGCCTGTGCCCGCGCCAAGGAAATTCGCCGGTTGCTTCCCATTCGTAGTCGTTCGGGCGCAAGCGCCGTTCCCGGTTTTCTTTTTCCAGATCGAATTCGGACGGATCCCATATCTCGGCGGCATCATCCCAATCCTGCCGGGTTTTCAGATCCTGCGTTTTTTCTGCCGGGTCCTTCACAATTCCGAACCGGTCTGACGTTATGAACCGCCTTATGTGCTTAGTAACGTGATTGATCCAACGCGTTTCCATTGATACCTCCTTTCCCTCCAATTCACAGATTTGGCCGTTCTCTTTGTGATTTTAGGTGATCGGAACTCCTTTTCGGAGTGCAAAACCTTATGATTTTTTCTCAACCGTGCTATCGAAAATTGGAATAGGTACTTATTTTCAAAATGTTATATCTTCGAGGTTCAAGCGCCGAGAATTGGCAGATTTTTTTCCCGTCTTATACTTTTCAGGTCCTGGTTGACGGTCGTGGAGAGAGAAATGCGCTTGAGAACGTCTTTTGGTTGGAGGTACTGGGCCATCTTGGGCGGTGTTTTGGTGGCTGGGATAACCGCAGTTCTAGTTTTCGAGTCAGTCCACAATCAGCCCGCAGCGACCGATATGTTAGAGGCCTCTGAAAACTAATATTTCGCCTTCTAAATGATCACCTGCGAAAGCGTCTCACATCTCAGGCCGTGACGGGAAATTGTTTTTTTGCGAAGGCACCCAAAAGCTGTGCGGCTTTGTAGGGTAGGTTTTCGGGGTCATCATCTGCAATAACGGCATAGGCGGCATAAGCAAACCGCGGAGCATCCTCAATCACCCTCAACCAACCGGTTTCCACTTCCCGCGACACAATCCGCCAAGGGAAATACCCGGCGGCCGGTCGAGTTCTCAGGAAATTCAGGCCAAGCGTGCCGATTCCGAGCTGCAACATCGGCGTCGGAATGTCTGGAAAGTTCAACAGGTGATCTGCACGGAATTCTGACCCCCAGTCGATCAGAACATAGTTGTCTTCAAATGGGTTTCGCGAGATATCCAGATCGCTGCTAACGAGTACAAAATCATCCTCAAACAGCTGAAGGGCCGTCAACCCGACCGTATTCCGTGGATCATACATCACAGCTAAGTCCAGCGCGCCCGCAGTGGTTTGGCCTAACAGTGATTCAGTGGAAACTGTTGATCCGTGAATCGCCACATTAGGGAACGCCCGCATCATCTCCGGAATTAAGTCAATCAGGAACCCATCCCACAGACTGGGCACGGCACCTATTTCCAAAGCAGCTCCAACAGTATCCGGCAGGGCGGCGTCAATTCGAGCCTGTGTCCAACACCTGACAAGTGCTTGCGCATGTTTGTGAAAACGGTGCCCGGCCGGAGTAAGGGTGGCGCCAGATTTTCCACGTTCGAACACTGGCCTCCCAAGCTGTTGCTCCAGTGATCGAATTCGCATGCTTACTGTTGATTGTGTGACATAGACCTTGTTGGCAGCCTCCAAAAAACTGCCCGTTTCAACAATCGCCAGAAATGTTCGTGCGAGTTCAATGTCCATGGCTTATCTATTCATTTTTCCAATATTTTGCATGAAGTAAATTCGCTTTTCAACTAAAACAGCATGTGGCAAATTCGGCTGGTAGCATGAAACTGCTGATGCTGTCCCGATTGCGACCCCAGGGTATCAGAGTCCCCCAATCTCGAAGCGAGTGTCGAAGAAAGACTCCCGGTAGTGCAAAGCATCTTTCATGCTACACGAACTGCCTCACTTAGTCGGGAGCGCTTGGCCTGTGTTCCCGACCCATTCAAGGGAATACTATGTTCAAACTGGTGCTTGGCGCATTTCTGGGACAGTTCTGCGCTATCTCAGTCGTAGCAATGCCTGCTGCACTGGATGTGGACGGTGACGGATTGGCGTCACTAGATGAACTGGCGGCTTTCTATCCCGATTTCACGGAACAGTTGTTCGCCGAAATCGATACAAACGATGACGGTTTCGTGACGGATGAAGAACTGCTGACTGCCATTGGCGTCGGTCTCGTCTCGTTTCCTGAAAACAACTTTTGAGCACAGGCGCTCGCCCGCACCGCGTTAGTAGTCAATCTGACCGGAACTTTTTATGCGGGCAGCTATCGCAGCTGGTTAGCAGACAAGCTGTGTAGATTGAGGCAATGTGCTTCCGGTCGTTTCAAGGCTTCCCCATTTTCGACACTCGTTTTTTGAGCATCACGATGCGGCTCTCTCTTTGGCTAACGTCCGAATTCTCGCAACTTAAGTCCCGAATACGAAACAACTAGTGCCAGTATGGGTCAACGACTTAATTTCTCTAGGCCGTTTCACCCTAGCGCTTCACGCTTCTGTAAGCGGGTCAGCGCGTTTAGAAACAAGTTGGAATTATCCAGCTCAAAATAGAGCCAAGGTTCTTTGATCATCTTGCCCAAGCAACTAGTTTGAGAAAATGGCCTCCGTAGCACAACTGACCGACTGGATGATTACCGAAGGACGCCGCTCAGGCGACCCCGTGAAAGTAGTTTCTCATTTCTGCTCGTCATTAATTGAGGAAGGTGTTCCGCTTTGGCGGGTCAATATCGGTCAGCGATTCGCCAATCCTTTACTCATAGCATGGGGGGTCGTTTGGACCCCTGACGGAACCGACAGCTACGACGTAACTCATGAAACTATGTTGACGGAAGGGTATGTTGGCAGCTCATTTGAGTACATTTTGGAACACAGAAAACCTCTGCACAAAAGTCTGCGACAACTGGATCCAAAGACTGAGCATTCTTCGTATCTTGAATTCGCTGAGTTGGGTGGCACAGATTACTATGCGACTCTGATGTATTATGGCGATGGATCCTTGCACGGCTGCACGTTTGTCACGCTAGAACCAGAAGGCTTCTTACCACGGCATCTGGAGTTGATTGAAGCAGCACTGCCTGCTCTGTCTTCCGCTTTGGAACCTGTCACGATGCGCAAGTCAGCCAAAGGTCTACTACGAACATATCTTGGCGATGGACCCTCCGATGCCGTGTGGAACGGGCGGATCAAGCGAGGCGAAAGAACGACCCTTGAAGCAGTCGTCATGTTTTCTGATTTGCGAGGTTTCACGGCACTTTCTGAAGTCGCAACCGAGGCAGATGTTTTTGACGCGTTGAGCGGGTACTTTGATCTGGTTGTTCAGTCTGTGGAAGATAACGGTGGCGATGTTCTCAAGTTCATGGGTGACGGAATTCTGTCGATCTTCACCATCGCAACTCAGGCTGATCACGCCGACCGATGCCGAAAGGCTGCGCAAGCCGCACAAAGTGTATTGGCCGGTTTGACGACGCTCAACCGTCGCCGCGTTGAGGCCCATAAGCCGTCATTGGATGTTGGGATCGGGATCAATGTTGGGCAAGTCAGCTATGGCAACGTCGGCAGTCCTGGAAGACTTGATTTCACGGTTCTCGGGGGCGCAGTGAACGTTGCCAGTCGAATAGAGGGTCTAACCAAATCTATTGGCCACAGAGTGCTGGCGACATCAGCGATTGCTGGTGAGTCACCTGATCTGTTTTTGCCTTGTGGGTTTCACGAAGTTCGTGGCCTTGCTCGCCCTATCGAATTGTTTTCTCTCATCGAAGGAGAGCTTTGATTCAGTGCTGAATTAATTTTGGCTGCATCGCAAAAACAGGAACCGAATATTGGGCGCCAAGTGTCAAATGGCAGGTTTGTCCGCTTATCAGGATTTGCAAAGTTTAGTTGGGTATTTCCGCTTAGGGCTGCGACCTGCCAATCATGTTTGCTCCGAAGATCGGCAAGTCGAGAACATTTGACTATGTAAAATTACACGATTGCCCCAATCTGGTATAATCGTGACGGTTACTCACTTCTCTTGTTGGTCATTTGACGTGCGTCAACCATTTGGCGGAACGTCATCAAACAGAGCTGAACGTACGCCTTCTTGCAATTCAGCTGTACAGCTATCGGTAAAAACGTCCACCTGAGAGCGCAGCTTCCAGCACTCAGCGTCTACTAGAGATACCTCTGCAGGCAAACGTTCACGAACGCATTGTGAAGAACGCCCTATGAGCTTCCAAAAACTGTCTCCAAACCACATGTATCCTGCAGCAACTTCTACATAATTTTGGCAGAGCCGGTAGCGGCCAGGATTTTGGCTGGTATCGACTATCTGTTGCTCAAGTGGGAATGGCAAACCGTTGGATTTCATGGGCAAGCCCTCCATCGACAGACCGAGCGCCTTAAAGTCAAGTGGACCACAAATATTCTGATAGTACTGATAGTTTTCATCAACTAAATGCGCCTGCGTGAAATTTTGATCGTCCGCTAGTGTTGATGAGATTAATTCGTCGCAAAACTCAGGGGTTAAGACTGCCAAGCTAGGTTCTGGACCCATTAAATTGGTTGCCGTCAACTCGGCTGCCTGATTCAACCCCTTGAGTTTCAGGGGTGTATCATGAGCAATCTATTTTGGCTGACCGACGAGCAGATTTCGCGGCTTCGGCCTTACTTTCCAAAGAGCCATGGCAGGCCGAGGGTTGATGATCGTCGTGTACTGAGCGGGATTATTTTCATCAACCGCAATGGGTTACGTTGGTCCGATGCGCCACGTGAATATGGGCCGCCAAAGACGCTATACAATCGCTGGAAACGATGGAGCGATATGGGTGTATTCGCTCGGATCATGACCGGGCTGGCTGCTGAAGGCCCGGATCACAAGACCATCATGATTGACGCAACATACCTCAAAGCACACAGCACGGCTTCCAGCCTGCGGTTAAAAAAGGGGGGCGCGGCAGGCTGATCGGTAGAACCAAAAGCGGCATGAATACGAAACTGCACGCTGTTACTGACAGTGTCGGGCGCCCCATCCGCTTCTTCATATCCGCGGGCCAGGTCAGCGATTACACGGGCGCCAAGGCTCTGGTGAACAGTCTGCCATCGGCTGACTGGCTGCTGGGAGATCGAGGTTATGACGCAGACTGGTTCCGCGAAGCCTTTAATGACAGGGGAATTAGGCCCTGCATCCCAGGTCGAAAGTCACGCGACAAGCCTGTCCGGTATGACAAGCGTCGCTACAAACGCCGCAACCGCATTGAGATCATGTTCGCTCGCCTGAAGGACTGGCGGCGGATTGCCACCCGATATGACCGATGCCCAAAAGTATTCCTCTCAGCTATCGCTCTCGCTGCTACAGTCCTATTCTGGCTGTAAATCAATGAGTCTGGAGCCTAAGCTTGTTGCCATCAATTCTCGTAAGACTTCTGCGTACACTCCCAATCTCGCAAAAAACAAAGCGCCGTTGATCAACGATCCGGCGCCTTGTTTCCCTATAAATCCTTAGATTTGCGAGTTGTGGGCGCTAATGACCTTGTTTATGGGCGCCAAAACCGCCGAAATGGGTTCGTATTGCCTGGCGGTTCAAGCATTTACATAAAGCATTATCCATCACATTTGGAATGGCCGCAACTACGGCAGGTCATGCAGCCTTCGATCATCACCATGTCGAACTGGCCGCAAGATGGGCACGCCTTGCCACGGGGGGCATCCATGTTGACCACCTGCGCCTGAGGATCAGATTTCAGCCCCATCCCTTCGCCCTCGAGGAAATCGATATTAATCAGGTGTTGTTCAATCACGCCGCCAATAGCCGCCAGGATCGAGGGGATGTACTTCCCCTTCACCCAGGCACCGCCGCGCGGATCAAAAACGGCCTTCAGTTCTTCGACCACAAAGGACACATCCCCACCCCGACGAAATACGGCCGAGATCATGCGGGTCAGCGCCAGCGTCCAGGCGTAATGCTCCATGTTCTTCGAGTTGATGAACACCTCGAACGGACGGCGACGACCGCCGATTACAATATCGTTGATGGTCAGGTAGATCGCGTGCTCGCTATCGGGCCATTTCAGCTTGTAAGTCGATCCTTCCAGCGACTGCGGGCGGTCCAGCGGCTCGGACATATAGACGACTTCGCCACCGTCAACTTCATGCGGCGCCGCCACGCTTTCACCCGGCGCGGTGTCAGCACTTTCAGATACAGTCAGAACCGATCCCGTCACGTCATTGGGGCGATAAGTGGTGCAGCCTTTGCAGCCCTGGTCCCAGGCCTGCATGTAGACATCCTTGAAGGCGTCAAAGCTGATATCCTCGGGACAGTTGATCGTCTTCGAGATAGAGCTGTCGATCCATTTCTGCGCCGCCGCCTGCATCTTCACGTGATCCGACGGAGACAGCGTCTGCGCGTTGACGAAATAGTCCGGCAGGTCCTTGTCGCCAAACTTGTCGCGCCACATTTGCACAGCGTAGTCCACGACTTCCTCTTCGGTACGAGAACCATCTTTCTGCAGTACCTTGCGGGTGTAGGCATAGGCAAAGACCGGCTCGATACCCGAGGACACGTTGCCGGCATACAGCGAAATTGTGCCAGTCGGCGCGATCGAAGTCAGCAGAGCGTTGCGGATACCATGCTCGCGGATTGCATCACGCACGTCCTCGTCCATCTGCTGCATGGTGCCACTGGCCAGATATTTCTCGGCATCAAACAGAGGGAATGCGCCTTTCTCCTTCGCCAAGTCCACCGACGCCAGATACGCGGCGCGGGCGATCGCTTTCAGCCAGCGCTCGGTCTGACGCGCCGCCTCGTCGGACCCATAGCGCAGGCCCAGCATCAGAAGTGCATCCGCCAGACCGGTCACACCCAACCCGATCCGGCGTTTGGCCTGCGCCTCGGCGGCCTGTTCCGGCAGCGGGAATTTCGACGCGTCCACCACGTTGTCCATCATGCGAACGGCGGTGGCGACCAGTTCCTGCAGCGCCGCCTCGTCCAGATGAGCGGCGTCCCCAAACGGCTCGGTCACGAGGCGAGCCAAGTTGATCGAGCCCAGCAGGCACGCACCATAGGGCGGCAAGGGTTGCTCACCGCAGGGGTTTGTCGCCGCGATGGTCTCGACATAGCTCAGGTTATTGGCCTGATTGATGCGGTCGATGAAGATCACACCCGGCTCGGCATAGTCGTATGTGGCTTGCATGATCTTGTTCCACAGATCACGGGCCTGAACGGTGTGATAGACCTTGTCACCAAACACCAGCTCCCACGGGCCATCAGCCTTGACCGCCTCCATGAACGGATCGGTCACCAGCACCGACATATTGAACATGCGCAGACGTGCCGGGTCAGACTTGGCGGTGATGAATTGTTCGATATCCGGGTGATCGCAACGCATGGTCGCCATCATCGCCCCGCGACGCGAACCTGCGGACATGATCGTCCGGCACATCGCATCCCATACGTCCATAAAGCTCAGCGGCCCCGAAGCATCAGCCGCTACCCCGTGCACATCCGCCCCGCGCGGTCGGATGGTCGAGAAATCGTAACCGATCCCCCCACCCTGCTGCATCGTCAGCGCGGCCTCTTTCAGCATGTCGAAAATGCCACCCATGCTGTCCGGCACCGTGCCCATGACAAAGCAGTTGAAAAGCGTCACTTGCCGCGCGGTACCTGCGCCTGCGGTGATGCGACCAGCGGGCAGGTATTTAAAATCTTCCAGCGCCGCAAAGAACTTTTCTTCCCAATGGGCCGGGTCATTCTCGACCCGCGCCAGATCGCGGGCGATGCGCCGCCAGCTGTCCTCGACCGTCTGGTCGATGGGCGTGCCATCCGCCTTTTTGAAGCGGTATTTCATATCCCAGATCTGCTCGGCGATGGGGGCGGCAAAGCGGCTCATTGGCGATTCCCTGTGTTAGAAGAGGGATACAGACTACCCCAATTCACACCCCAACCACAACACCTTGATAGCAGCGAAGACCAAGCTACAATATAAAGATGAACCTTGGGGCGACTCTGTGGGAAAGCTGTGGATAAGTACGTAAACCTCATAAAACTTTCGGTCGGATCAGAGAGCGTCGACTCGCTGATCGCGTGGCAAGACAGCCGCAGGCCGCTTTTTGAGGACGGCTGCCCGCGCCACGTCACCCGCATGTGGCCCAAGCGCGAGGCCGAGATTCTGAACGGTGGATCAATCTATTGGGTCATCAAGGGCGTGATCCAGTGCCGCCAACGCATCCTGCGGTTGGATGAGGTGCGCGGCGAAGACGGCATCCGCCGCTGCGCCATCGTGCTGAGCCCCGAGGTCCACCGCACCCAGAACGCCCTGAAACGCCCTTTCCAGGGCTGGCGTTATCTGAAACCCGAGGACACTCCCGCCGATCTGCCCAAAGGACGCGAGCAGGACGACGCCCTGCCCGATGATCTCAACCGCGCGTTGGCGGAAATTGGCGTGCTTTAACCCAACCGATCCAGCAACTCGGTCAGTACCGCCTTCTCTTCTGCATCGCATTTCGCCACCCGGCTGCGCCACAGCGTCGCCTGTGATTGCAGGATCAGCCCGTCCGACAGGATTTTCAGGTGGTTAGCCCGCAGCGTTTCCCCCGTCGAAGTAATATCGGCAATCGCTTCGGCGGTTTCGTTCTTTACTGTGCCTTCGGTTGCACCCTGACTGTCAACCAAAGTGTAGTCGGCCACGCCTGCATCAGTCAGGAACTCGCGCACCAGCCGGTGGTACTTGGTGGCAATCCTCAGCCGGTGGCCGTGGGTCTTCCGAAACGCCGCCGCTACCGCATCCAGATCGTCCAGCGTGTCCACATCCACCCAGCAGGCAGGCGTGGCGATGATCAGGTCAGCATTGCCAAACCCAAGCGGTGAGATATCTTCGACCTGCTGTTCCCAACGCGGCAGTTTCTCATGCACGAGGTCAGTCCCGGTGACACCCAAGTGAATGCGCCCCGCGGCCAGTTCGCGCGGGATTTCCCCGGCGGACAACAGGACCAGCGAAACGCCACCGATCCCTTCGACCTTTCCCGCATATTCTCGGTCCGATCCGCTGCGCGACAGGATGATGTCGCGCTTTTCGAACCAACCGAAGGTCTTCTCCATCAACCGGCCCTTGGAGGGTACACCAAGTTTCAGCCTCATTGCGCGCCCTCCTCAATCTCCAGCATCAGGTCGGGGCGAATGACGCCGCCTACAGCGGGGATTTCGGTGCCGTTGCCCAGTTGCCGGGTCAGCGCGTCATAGCGCCCGCCGGTGGCAATCGGCGGTAGATCGGGGCGGCCCTCGGCGTAAAAACCAAAAACGAACCCGTCGTAATATTCCATCGAAGTCCGGCCATAGGCGGCCTCGAAATCCAGTCGATCCACATCGACACCGCGCGCTTGCAGAGACGCTATCCGAGCTTCGAGCTGGTCCAATGCAGGGGTAATCTGCGGCAGGTCCACCGCCACGTCGCGCAGTTGTTCCAACGCGAAGGGCATGGTCTCGCGCACGTTCAACAGCGTTTCCAACCCGGCCAGTTCGCTATCGGAAATCGGCGGCGTATCACGATCCTCGCGCAGAGCTTCGATCCGCGCCTCAACCTCGGACGCGCGGCGCTTGCCGATCATGGGAATGTCGTTGTCCAACGGGTTTTCCGCGCTCAACAGAGCGTCACGCCCCTCCGGGCCGGGTTTGCGTCCGGCGAAGCGATCCAGCAGAACCCGAAACCGGCGTGGACGCCACAGATGCCGCATCAGCGCCGCTTTGCGACGGTCGGTCGTGCGCAGGCCCTGAACAGCCGCGGTCAGGATACCGATATCCCCGGTCGCCGCGCGCAGGGGCAGGCCGCGCAGTTGCAGGGCGAACAGTGAAAACACCTCGGCATCGGCACCCGAGGGGTCATCGCGGTCGAACACCTCATAGCCGACCTGAATGTACTCGTTCGACCGATCCGGATCGTGCTCCTGACGGCGGAACACCTCACCGGAATAGGTGTAGCGCGCGGGTTCTGCGCCCTCGCTCATGTGCATTTGCACCACCGGCATGGTGAAGTCGGGGCGCAGCATCTGCTCGCCCCGAAGCGCGTCAGAGGTCACATAGGCGCGCGCGCGAATATCTTCGCCGTAGAGGTCCAGCAATGTTTCGGCCGGTTGCAGCAGCGGTGGATCGACGACCTGCGCACCTGCAGCCTCGAACCGGACGCGCATCATCGCGGCGCGGGCTTGTATCTGGGAACGATTGGGCATGGGTCAGTCCTGACTGTCCAGAATTTCACGCACCTTGGCGACCAAATCGCCGCGTGGCACTTCGAACTGACTGGGGCGCTCTTTCCATTCTTCCAGCGTCGCGCTTTCGGCGATCTTGGCACCAAGGATCAGATCCTTGATCTGAACGATCCCGTTGGCCTTTTCGTCACCACCTTCGATCACCGCGATCGGAGAGTTGCGCTTATCCGCGTATTTCAGCTGGTTACCGAAGTTCTTGGGGTTGCCCAGGTAAACCTCGGCCCGGATGCCTGCATTGCGCAGCTCGGCGACCATAGCCTGATAGTCGGCCATGCGGTCCCGATCCATGACGGTGACAACCACGGGGCCGGTGGCCTCGGCAGCGATCCGGCCCTTTTCTCGCAGGGCGGCCAGCAGACGGTCCACCCCTATGGAGATGCCGGTCGCGGGTACTTCCTGCCCGGTGAAGCGTTTGACCAGATCGTCGTAACGACCGCCGCCCGAGACCGACCCGAATTGCCGCTTACGGCCTTTCTCGTCGAAAATCTCAAAGGTCAGCTCGGCCTCGTAAACCGGTCCTGTATAGTAGCCGAGACCACGCACGACCGAGGGATCGATCTCAATCCTGCCCGCACCGTAACCGCCGGCATCCAGCAATGCGCCGATCTGTTCCAGTTCAGCAATCCCGTCCACGCCGGTCTTGCTATCGCCAACGGCGGCACGCAAATTGGTCAGCGTTCCGGCAGTATCCGAAGCTTTCGATGTAAGGAATGCAATTACCGGCTCGGCCTGATCGTCGCTGAGACCGACACCATCAATAAACGCCCCCGAGGCATCCAGACGGCCTTTAGTCAGCAACTCTCGCACGCCCTGCTCACCCACTTTGTCGAACTTGTCGATAGTACGCAGAACATTGTCGCGGGCCGCGACGTCTTCACCCAGCCCCATCGCCTCGAGCACACCGTTCAAAACCTTGCGGTTATTAACCCGCACCAGATAATCACCGCGTGGAATGCCAACGGTTTCCAGCGTGTCCGACAGCATCGCGCAGATCTCGGCATCCGCGGCCATCGACGCCGTGCCCACAGTATCGGCATCGCACTGATAGAACTGGCGATAGCGCCCCGGCCCCGGCTTTTCATTCCGCCAAACCGGCCCCATCGCATAACGGCGATAGGGCGTGGGCAGATCGTTGCGATGCTGCGCATAGACACGCGCCAAAGGCGCGGTCAGGTCATAGCGCAGGGCCATCCAGTCGCCCTTGTCGTTTTCGTCAACCTCCTGCCATGCGAACACACCCTCGTTCGGGCGATCCACGTCGGGCAGGAATTTGCCCAGCGCTTCGACGGTTTCAACCGCGCTGCTTTCCAGGGCGTCGAAGCCGTAACGATGATAGACGTCCGCAATAGTCCGCAGCATCTCGGTGCGCTGCGAGACTTCCTGGCCGAAATAGTCGCGGAACCCTTTGGGCGTAATTGCCTTGGGGCGGGGCTGTTTCTTGGGCTTGGCCATGTGGGGCGTCCTTGGGAGTATCCTTGTTCCGCGCGCGGTCTATCCCATGGCCCGCATCGGGGCAAGGCGCGCTTTCGCTGGCCTTGGCGTCACAGGGTCGCTATGACCGTCGCAGGAACAGGAGTTCACCCATGCAGCATCTGGAAGAACAGATCGCCCACCTGACCCGCACTGTCGAAGAGCTGAACACGGTCGTCACCCGCCAGCAGGATGAGATTGATCGCCTGACCCGCCGCGTCGAGATGCTGTTGCAGCGCGAGGCCGAACGGGCGCAGGAAGGATCAGGCGGGGTCGTTTTCGGAGACGAACGCCCGCCACATTATTGAGGTTTGACGGATGGCGAACGACGCGAGCGTTGAACCCTGTGCGTGGGTTTCTACGACGGTCAACAATATCAACGATGTGCAAGCTGCAAGTCGCAGAGAGCTTGGTGACGCGTGGCGGGCGCTGAACTCACAAGAGGAAGTTGAGTGGTCGAAGAGAATGGTTGATGAATCTTCTCTTGGCTGGAAACGCGGCGAAATCCTGACCGAAGAGCAGGTCGGCGACCTTTGGTATTTCAACGCACATCCCGAGTTTATTCCCCCTCCGTTCATCTCAGGAGGTGGCTACCCCTTGATTTCGGAAACAGCGAAAACTGTTCTTGAACGGTTCGAACTGGGAGAAACAGTCTTCCACCCGCTCACAATCATGGACTCAGAAGAAACGCGGTTAACGACGCCCGAGCCGTACTACCTTCTGAATGTCGGCAACAAACGGTCGATAGGTAACTATGAGGCGCTTGGGCCGGAAGGTGGGCCCGCCAGCGCGCCGCTGAACTGCCGAGGCGGCGGCATTCGATACCTTCCGAGAAGTGGCAAGGAAGACCGCCTCATAATAATCCCCGAAGCCCTCAACGGCCCGGATATCTGGCTGGACCCGAAAGTCCCCTCTCTGCTGTTCCTGTCGGACCGCCTCGTCACCGGCCTCAAATCCGCCGGGATGGACAAAGGCTGGGGGCTGGTCCGGTGCGCGGTGGGCACGCTGTAGCACGCCCAATCCGAAAGCCAATTACAATCCCAGCGTCGTTTTCACAGCGTTATCCACCACGCCGCCCAAAAGGGCATCCTTATCCGCGGCGCAGCCTTCCGACAGCGCGGCTATGAATGTTTCACGCAGTTGGGCCTTTTCCTCGTCAGTCGCCGCATGATCTTCGATATTGATCTGGCGATTGTGGAGAGATAGGGCCGTCATCTTTTCAACGACGGCGACAACAAAAGCTTCATCACCATTTGCCTCCTCAGCAATCGAGGCGCAGGTATAGTGCATCACAGGCAAGGCGTCCTGAACCATCTGATCAGCCGCATCATCGGCCGACGTCACACACGGAATCACCAGGATTGCGGCGCAAGCGAATATTCTGTGTCTAAAGAATCGCATCAACATCACTTCCAGTTGTGTCCAATAATTGCCCCTGCCACGCCACCAATCGCAGCGCCCTTGCCGTCGCCGACCAACGCCCCGACGCCCGCTCCGATCAGCGCGCCTTCGATCGTCTTTTTCTTTTTGTCATCCTTGTCATCTGCCAATCCCGCAGACGCCGAGACCAATGCCAGCGACGCTGCCGCCGCAAAGGTCAGAGTTCTTACTCCAAAAGTAGAAATTGCCATACCGGTGCCCTCCTGTGACACGCCCCAAATGAGGCAATGATCACAGCCTAGCCGCGCAAAAACGCTGTGGCAACAAAAGGCTGGCTCAGATTTCTTCGACCTCGGTGACGCCGTCCAGCGATTTGATTGCGCCCTTGATCTGCGGGTTGATCGGGAAATCCTGACCCAGATCCATCTCGACATCGCCCGGCAGGCCCGGATCAAGCAGGCACAGATGGATCGGGCCTTTCGATGCGCTTTTGGCGACACTGGCTGCGTCTTCCAGCACTTTGGCGACGGTTGTAACCGCCGGCGCTGCGTCAACAAAGATGCGAAGCCCCGTCGCACCGGCCTCTGCGACAACCGAGTCTACCGGCCCGACAGAGTTCCCTAGCAGTTTGAGTTGATCTGCTTCCATTTCCGCTTTGGCTGTAACAACCACATGCGACCCGGTTTCCAGAAACTCTCGTGATTTCTCCAGCGTCTCCGAAAATAGCGTGATCTCATACGCACCGGTTGGATCTGAAAGCTGACAAAACGCGAAACGATTGCCTTTCGCCGACTTGCGCTCCTGCCGGCCAGCTACGACCCCTGCCAACTTCACCATACCGATGCGCTCTTTTTCCATGCGTTGCTTAACCTGCTCCAAAGTCAAAACATCTTTGCGCTTCAACGCGGGCATGTAATCGTCCAGTGGGTGGCCGGACAGGTAAAAACCAATGGCCTTGAACTCTTCGCTGAGCCTTTCTGCTGGTAACCAATCCGGCGTGGGCGACAAACGGGGTTCGGGTAGGTCATCTCCGGCTTCACCAAACAGCGACACTTGGTTCGAGTTCTTCTGATCGTGGATCGCTGCAGAATACTGCACCAGCGGGTCGAGGCTTTCGAAGACGCGGCGGCGGTTTTTGTCGAGCTGGTCGAACGCCCCGGCACGCGCCAGCATCTCAAGCGGGCGTTTGCCCACTTTCTTCAGGTCTACCCGGCGGGCGAAGTCGAACAGGTTCACAAACGGCTTATCAGCGCGCCCATCGACGACCAGCTTCATTGCCTCGACGCCCACGTTTTTCAGCGCGCCCAGCGCATAGACCAGTTGTCCTTCAACCACATCGAACGTCGCTAGAGAGCGGTTCACGCAGGGCGGCACATAGGGCAGTTCCAACCCTTTGCGAATTTCTTCGAAATAGATCGCCAGCTTGTCGGTCAGATGGATATCGCAGTTCATGACACCCGCCATAAACTCGACCGGGTGGTTCGCCTTCAACCACCCTGTCTGATAGCTGACCACCGCATAGGCTGCGGCGTGGGATTTGTTGAAACCGTAGTTGGCGAATTTTTCCAACAGGTCGAAGACTTCGCTGGCCTTCTTGGCATCGACGCCATTCTCGCCCGCGCCCTTTTCGAATTTCGGGCGCTCGGCGTCCATCGCCTCTTTGATCTTCTTACCCATCGCCCGGCGCAGCAGGTCGGCCCCGCCTAACGAGTACCCGGCCATCACCTGCGCGATCTGCATCACCTGTTCCTGATAAACGATGATCCCTTGCGTTTCTTCAAGGATATGGTCGATCAGCGGATGTACGGACGTGATCTTGCGCAGCCCATTCTTGACCTCGCAATAGGTCGGGATGTTCTCCATCGGGCCGGGGCGGTACAACGCCACGAGGGCGACAATATCCTCGATACAGGTGGGCTTCATGCGCTTGAGCGCATCCATCATACCCGAGGATTCAACCTGGAACACCGCTACAGTTTTGGCCGCCGAATAGAGTTTATACGTCGCCTCATCATCCAGCGGGATTGCGTTGATCTGATTCTCGGCCCCTTCGGCGGGTTCATAGAGTTCCGTACCATCCGCCGCCACATGCAGGGGACGCCCGGATTTGAAGATCAAATCCATCGCGTTCTGGATGACGGTCAGCGTTTTCAGGCCCAGAAAGTCAAACTTCACCAGGCCGGCCTGTTCGACCCATTTCATGTTGAACTGCGTCGCAGGCATGTCCGAACGCGGATCCTGATAGAGCGGAACAAGTGCGTCCAGCGGACGATCTCCTATCACAACCCCAGCCGCGTGGGTCGAGGCGTTTCGCAGCAGACCCTCGACCTGTTGGCCGTAAGTCAGCAGACGATCCACAACCTCTTCGTTGCGCGCCTCTTCGCGCAGTCGCGGTTCGTCTTTCAGCGCTTTTTCGATGGAGACTGGCTTTACGCCCTCGACCGGGATCATCTTGGACAAGCGATCCACCTGCCCGTAAGGCATTTGCAGTACACGTCCGATATCGCGCACGGCCGCCTTTGACAACAAGGCACCGAAGGTGATGATCTGCCCCACTTTATCGCGCCCGTATTTCTGCTGTACGTAACGGATCACCTCTTCGCGACGATCCATGCAGAAGTCGATATCGAAGTCGGGCATCGAGACCCGTTCCGGGTTCAGGAACCGTTCGAACAGCAGCGAATAGCGCAGCGGATCAAGATCGGTAATCGTCAGCGCGTAAGCCACCAGTGAACCCGCACCGGACCCCCGCCCCGGCCCCACCGGAATGTCGTGATCCTTGGCCCATTGGATAAAGTCGGCAACGATCAGGAAGTATCCGGGAAATCCCATGCCTTCGATAATGCCCAGTTCGAAATCCAGACGCTTCTGGTATTCCTCGGGCGTCACCGCATGCGGGATTACAGCCAGACGTTTCTGCAGGCCTTCATTGGCAATTCGGCGCAGTTCAGCGACCTCATCATCGGCGAATTTCGGCAGGATCGGGTCGCGGCGATAGGCCATGAAGGCGCAACGTTTTGCGATCTCGACTGTGTTCTCGATAGCCTCTGGCAGATCGGCAAACAGAGTGACCATTTCCTGCTGTGACTTGAAATAATGCTGCGCAGTCAGGCGGCGGCGGCCCTGTTGTTGATCGACATAAGCACCCTCTGCGATACAGATCAGCGCGTCATGGGCCTCATACATGTCCGTCGTCGGGAAATAGACGTCGTTCGTAGCAACCAGCGGCAAGTTCTTGGCATAAGCCATCTCGACATGACCACGCTCGGTCAGACGTTCGGCCTCGGGCTGACCGTCTTCACCCGGATGGCGCTGAAGCTCGATGTAAAGGCGATCCGGGAACATCCCCGCCAGCCGATCCACCAGTGCCTCAGCCGCCGGGCGCTGTCCCTGTTGTAGCAGCATTCCAACCGGCCCATCCGGCCCGCCCGTCAAACAGATCAAACCGTCCGAACGATCCGCAAGTTCCTCCACCCTGACCTGCGGCAGTTGCCCGCCCTTGTCCACATAGAGGCACGAGCTGAGCTTCATCAGGTTCTCATACCCCACCTCGGACTGCGCCAGCAGCACCAGCGGCGCAGGGGCTTTTGGCTTTTCACCCGGCTGTGCCTTCAGATAGGTCAAATCCACCTGACACCCCATGATCGGCTGTACTCCGGCTCCGCTGGCAGTCACGGAAAACTCCAGCGCCGAGAACATCGAATTGGTGTCCGTCACTGCGACGGCAGGCATCTCCATCTTCTCGCACAGGGCGGGCAGCTTTTTCAGCCGCACAGCGCCTTCTAGCAGGGAATATTCGGTGTGAACGCGGAGGTGAATGAATCGAGGAGTACTGCTCATGCCCCGTACGCTATCCCAGCCAGCAGCGCGGCAAAAGCGGGAACTGACACCTCGGAATGCCAAAAAAATCAAAGTGGATTATTCGGCTTTTCCAGAAGGAGCTTCGGGCACGATCCGGCGCCCTTTCTAAAAAAGCTTTATTTTCAAGCGACTGCCTTCTACACAAACGTGACATTCACAGGCCGATCGGGTCCAATGGTATATTATTTAGGCAGTTTTTCTTGCCAGAGAACCTGCCCTGTTCCTAACATCTGACGGCAAGCTATTCGCCCGCCACTCTTTCTACGTCGCATCGAAGGAGGGCACCCAAGGGCGCAACCGGGTAAGGCGACGGGTTTCTCGAATGAACATCACGTTTCTTCTGAACGGAGAGACCGTGGAACTGGCGGATGTCGATCCGACAGCGACCCTGCTGGACTGGCTGCGCGAGGATCGCGGCCTGACCGGCACCAAGGAAGGATGCAACGAGGGCGATTGCGGGGCCTGCACCGTCATGGTGACAGATGAGGACGGGGCAAAGGCACTGAACTCGTGCATCCTGTTTTTGCCCCAATTGCATGGCAAGGCGGTGCGCACCGTCGAAGGCGCAAGCGGCCCGAACGGAGAGGCCCACCCCGTGCAACAGGCGATGGTAGACCTGCACGGTTCGCAATGCGGCTTCTGCACCCCCGGGTTTGTGATGTCGATGGTCACCGGGCATGCGAACGGCGCGACCGATCACGACACCCAGCTTGCCGGCAACCTGTGCCGCTGCACGGGCTACGCCCCGATCATTCGTGCGGCGAAAGCGGCCGAAGAACAGCCGGTTCCGGTTTGGGTCAAAGATAATCCGATTACAGTGCAGGCATCACCGATGTTGCCCGGTTCGTCCGACGAGTTGGCGGCTGTATACGCCGAGAACCCTGATGCCACTCTGATCGCCGGAGCAACGGATGTGGGGCTTTGGGTTACCAAGCAACTGCGTGATCTGGACCCGGTCATTTTCCTCAATCGTTGTGATGATCTGAAACAGATTTCGATTACCGATGAGGAGGTCCGTTTCGGTGCCATGGTCGATATGAATCGTATGGGCGACGCGCTGGCCGATCTCCACTCCTCTTATGCAGAAATGATCCGCCGCTATGCCAGTGTACAGGTGCGCCATGCCGCGACCGTCGGTGGCAACATCGCCAATGGCTCACCCATTGGAGACAACCCGCCTGCCCTGATCGCGCTGGACGCTACCTTGCATCTGCGCAAGGGAAATGAGCGCCGGTCGATCCCGCTGGAAGAGTTCTTCGTCGACTACGGCAAGCAGGACCGCGCGCCGGGCGAGTTCGTCGAAGCGGTCAGTTTCGCCCGTCAGGAAGATCGTTTGAAAGCTTACAAACTCAGCAAACGGTTCGATCAGGATATTTCGGCCGTTTGCGGGTGTTTCAATATCACGGTGACGGATGGCGTGGTCACCGATGCGCGTATCGCGTTCGGCGGCATGGCCGGCATTCCAAAGCGCGCCTCGAATGTCGAAGCTGCACTGACCGGCAAGCCCTGGACGCGCGAGACCATTCAAGCTGCGATCCCGGCGTTTGCGGATGATTTCACTCCGATGACGGACATGCGTGCCTCCGCCACCTATCGTCTGGAAACGGCCAAAGCGATGCTGGAACGTTACTTCCTGGAAGATCAGGGCGAAGTGACCAACGTGTTGGAGGTGTCGGCGTGAGCGTGACCAAACCCCTCCCCCATGACGCGGCGCCGCTACATGTATCCGGCGCGGCGCGATACGTGGACGACATTCCGACGCCCAAGGACTCTCTGCACCTGGCATTCGGCCTTAGCCCGATTGCCAAGGGTAAGATCACCTCGATGGACCTGACAGCCGTGAAAGCCGCTCAAGGTGTCGTGATGGTGATGACGGCCGAGGATCTGCCTTTCGCCAATGACGTTTCGCCCTCGATCCATGATGAGCCATTGCTGTCGGACGGCACCGTTCATTACATCGGCCAGCCCGTGTTTCTGGTTGTCGCCACCAGCCATCTGGCCGCCCGCAAGGCCGCGCGGCTGGGCAAGATCGACTATGACGAAGAAACCCCGATCCTGACGGTTGAAGACGCGCTTGCCGCCGACAGCCGGTTCGAAGAAGGCCCGCGCATCTATGCCAAAGGCGACGCGGATGCTGCCATTGCGGGCGCGGCCCATGTGATTGAAGGGGGCTTTGAACTCGGCGGGCAGGAACACTTCTATCTGGAGGGTCAGGCCGCCCTAGCCGTGCCGAATGAGGGCGCGGATATGCTGGTCTACAGCTCGACCCAGCATCCGACCGAGATTCAGCACAAGGTGGCGGATGCTTTGGGCGTTCCGATGCACGCCATCCGGGTCGAAACCCGCCGCATGGGTGGCGGGTTCGGTGGCAAGGAAAGCCAGGGCAATGCGTTGGCCGTGGCCTGTGCCGTTGCTGCGCGTGCGACCCGCAAGGCCTGCAAGATGCGTTACGATCGTGATGATGACATGGTCATCACAGGCAAGCGTCATGCGTTCCGGATTTCCTATCGCGCCGGGTTTGATGAGCACGGCCATATACAGGGGGTATCCTTCCTGCAACATGCCATCTGCGGCTGGGCGCAGGACCTGTCCCTACCTGTCGCCGACCGCGCGATGCTGCACTCCGACAACGCCTATCTGCTGCCGAACGCGCGAATTGAAAGCCACCGGCTGAAAACCAACACCCAATCCGCGACCGCCTATCGCGGCTTCGGCGGCCCGCAGGGCATGATCGCGATCGAACGGGTAATGGACCACGCAGCCTATGCGTTGGGAATGGACCCAGTCGAACTGCGCCGCCGGAACTACTATGAACCCGCGCATGCGCCAACCATAGAAGCCGAGCATCTGGAAAAGCGTCCGTTAGAACGTGTAGATCCACATGAGGATCTGACAAGCTTGGGCGCTGTCGAACAGGTTGAGACCGCTCCGCCTGTCCGTCCGGTGCCGGAAGGCGGCAATACAACGCCTTATGGTATGGAAGTCACCGATTTTGAGCTGCACGCCATGACGGAGGCATTGCTCAAGTCCAGCGACTATACTGCGCGCAAGGCGGCGATTGAGAAATGGAACGCCGAGAATAGCGTGATCAAGAAGGGCATCGCCTTTTCTCCGGTCAAGTTCGGGATTTCCTTCACGCTGACCCACCTCAATCAGGCGGGTGCGTTGGTGCACGTGTATCAGGACGGCTCGGTCCACCTGAATCATGGTGGTACCGAGATGGGTCAGGGACTGTTCCAGAAGGTCGCACAGGTGGCTGCATCGCGTTTTGGCATCCCACTTGAGATGATCAAGATCACCGCGACGGATACGGCCAAGGTACCCAACACCTCGGCGACGGCAGCGTCTTCGGGCAGTGACCTAAACGGCATGGCGGTGAAAGCCGCCTGCGACACGCTCCGCGACCGGATGGCCGAGTATCTGGCCGAGCGGCATCAGGCCAACCCGTCAGTAGTTATATTCTCGGACGGCCACGTTTCGGTTGGTGCTGAACGCTATACCTTCGCCGAAGCTGCCGCATTGGCCTATCAGGGTCGGATCAGCCTTTCGGCGACTGGTTTCTACAAGACCCCCAAGATCGAATGGGACCGAATCGCTGGACGCGGTCGACCATTCTTCTATTTCGCCTACGGTGCATCTGTTACCGAGGTCGCAGTCGATACGCTGACCGGTGAGAACCGTATCCTGCGCACCGATATCCTGCATGATGCAGGCGCGTCGCTGAACCCGGCGCTGGATATCGGGCAGGTCGAAGGCGGTTACGTGCAAGGCGCGGGCTGGCTGACCACCGAGGAACTGGTCTGGGACGGCAAGGGTAATCTGCGCACCCATGCTCCGTCGACCTACAAGATTCCGGCCTGTTCTGACCGGCCCGACATTTTCAACGTCGCGCTTTGGGATGGCGCGAACCGCGAGGACACGATCTATCGCTCGAAAGCAGTGGGAGAGCCGCCATTCATGCTGGGCATATCCGCTTGGCTCGCCCTGTCGAACGCGGTGGCGGCTTGCGGTGACTGCTATCCCGCGCTGGATGCCCCCGCCACGGCAGAAGAGGTTTGGCGCGGTGTCCAAAGGGTAAAGGGAGGAGCCTGATGGGATTTGATCGAGAGGCTTTAAGGGAGGCGGTCAGAATCCATGGGAGAGTCACCCGAGTGGTCATCGCTGCAATTAAAGGGTCATCCCCACGCGAGGTTGGTGCAGCAATGCTGGTTTGGGAGGACGGGCAAAGCGGAACCATCGGCGGCGGCACGCTGGAGTTTCAGGCGACTGAGGCCGCGCGGAGTCAAATCACGCCTTGCCGCCTGACACATCACGCACTTGGTCCAGACATGGGCCAATGCTGCGGCGGTGTGGTCTCATTGCTGAGCGAGATCTATGACCAAGACGATATGAATGCGCTCGATGATACTGTTATCGCGCGTTCCCCGTCGGGCAGTGACATGCCCCTGTCGGTCAAACGCCTGTTGGCGGCCGCGCGCGGACAGGGCGTCGCGCCCCAACCGCAACTGATCGACGGATGGATGGTTGAGCCGGTGCATAAGCCATCCCGTAATCTGTGGATCTGGGGCGCTGGTCATGTAGGTCGCGCGTTGGCGGATGTGTTGTCCCCCCTTCCCGGTCTTGCAATTACCTGGG
Organism: Ruegeria sp. AD11(2025); assembly: GCF_056542405.1. NCBI lineage: Bacteria > Pseudomonadati > Pseudomonadota > Alphaproteobacteria > Rhodobacterales > Roseobacteraceae > Ruegeria > Ruegeria sp. AD11(2025). Next base: position 299,875 of record NZ_JBQFZU010000003.1, read on the forward strand.
TCGATACCGGCCCCGAACGATTTCCGGATAAGATTCCAACTGGTGTGACGCCGGTTCCAGCCGCCAAACCAGGAGAGCTGGTTCACCATGCGCCGCGCGATGCCGAGCATCTAGTGCTTACTTATTCACACACTTTGGATCTAGAGCTGTGCAACCGGCTGCTTTCGCATGATTTCCGCTTTGCTGGCCTGATCGGCTCGGCTACGAAATGGGCGCGGTTCCGTTCACGGCTGGCGGCCCTCGGGCATTCACCCGAACGGATCGGTCGGATCACCTGCCCGATCGGTAATCCCGGCTTGGGCAAACACCCGCAGATGATCGCCGTCGGCGTCGCCGCGCAGCTTTTGCGCCCGGCCAGGCAGAACGAGTTGAAGAAGGACCTGAGCGCGTGACTACTCCGCTATTAAGTTTGCAAGGGCTGACCAAAGCCTATCCCGGCGTCGTGGCTAATGATCAGGTGTCCTTTGACATCGGTGAGGGCGAAGTTCATGCGCTGCTGGGTGAAAACGGCGCGGGTAAATCCACGCTGGTGAAAATGATCTATGGTCTGGTGAAACCGGACAGCGGAACGATGCTGTTGCGCGGCCAGTCCTTCTCCCCCCCCGAACCGCGCGCGGCACGGGCTGACGGGATCGCGATGGTGTTCCAGCACTTCTCGCTGTTCGACGCGCTGAACGTGGCCGAGAATATAGCCCTGGGAATGGAGAACCCGCCGGCTATGGGCGATTTGGCCTCGCGTATTCGGGAAGTGTCCGAGACCTACGGCCTACCGCTGGATCCCTTCCGCACTGTTGGCGACCTGTCCGCAGGTGAACGCCAGCGGGTCGAGATCATCCGCTGTTTGTTGCAGGACCCTAAGCTGCTGATCATGGACGAGCCGACCTCGGTTCTGACGCCGCAGGAGGTGGAAATCCTGTTTGAGACACTGAACAAGTTGCGGTCCGAAGGCACCTCGATACTTTATATTTCGCACAAGCTGGAAGAAATCCGGACCCTGTGTGACCATGCCACGATTCTGCGTCTGGGCAAGAATGTGGGCGAATGCGTTCCGGCCGAGACCTCGGCGCGTGACATGGCCGAAATGATGGTCGGCTCAACCCTACAGACACCGGAACGGTCCGGCCGTGAATTCGGTGAGGTGGCGCTGGATGTCAGCGGACTCTCAGTGCCTTCGCCGTCCGAATTCGGCACGGCGTTGCGCAATATCCACATGACGGTCCGCAAGGGCGAGGTTCTGGGCATTGGCGGCGTTGCCGGAAACGGACAGGACGAGTTGCTGGGCGTGTTGTCGGGCGAAATCCCGACAACCGCTGATGCGATCAAGTTCAACGGCCAACGCATCGGCAAACTCGGCCCCACTGCGCGGCGGAAGCTGGGCGTGCTGACCGCCCCTGAAGAACGGCTGGGTCATGCGGCGGCGCCAGACATGAGCCTGACCGAAAACGCCCTGCTCACCGGATCGGTTCGCGAAGGGCTTGAGAACAACGGTTTCCTGAAATGGAACGAGACCAAAAGCTTTGCCGAGAAAATCATCAGCGCCTTTGACGTCCGTACACCGGGCCCGGAGAACGCAGCGCGCTCGCTGTCAGGCGGCAACCTGCAGAAATTCGTGATCGGTCGCGAAGTCCTGCAAAACCCGGACGTTCTGGTGGTGAACCAGCCAACCTGGGGCGTGGACGCGGCAGCGGCGGCCTCGATCCGGCAGGCCATTCTGGATCTCGCGGCCAAAGGCACGGCGGTAGTCTGTATCTCTCAGGACCTGGACGAGTTGATGGAAATCTCGGACAGCTTCGCGGCCCTGAACGAAGGCCGCCTGAGTGCCCCGCGCCCGACCACCGGCCTGACGGTTGATGAGATCGGCCTGATGATGGGCGGTGCGCATGGCATGGAGGTGGCCCATGTCTAATACAAAACAAGAGCTGAAAACGGGGGTGTGAGCAGATGATAGTGTTGGAGAAACGGCCACAGCCGTCCAAGGCCTGGTCCTATGCCACCCCACTGGTCGCGGTACTGGCAACGATGGTGTTTGGCGGCATCCTGTTCGCCATTTTGGGCAAAAACCCGGTCGAAGCCATCGGTACGATCTTCTGGGAGCCTTTGTTTGGTGAGTTCGCATTTTACTACCGCCCGCAACTGCTGGTTAAAGGTGCGCCATTGGTGCTGATTGCGATCGGTTTGTCGTTGGGCTTCCGCGCTGGCATCTGGAACATCGGCGCCGAAGGACAGTACATCATGGGTGCCATTTTTGGCGCTGGTGCCGGTCTGGCCTTCTACCCGCTGGATGCGTTGTACATCTTCCCGATCATGGTGATCGCAGGGGCGTTCGGCGGCTGGCTCTGGGCGATGATCCCGGCTTTCCTCAAGGTTCGCTTCGGCACCAACGAGATCCTCGTCTCGCTGATGCTTGTCTATGTGGCCGAGCAGATGCTGGCCTCGGTCTCGCTGGGCCTGCTGAAGAACCCCGAAGGGTTCGGCTTTCCCGGCTCGCGCAACCTGCAATCCTATGACAGCGCTCATAACGCCGAGTTGATTGCGGGATCAGGGATGCACTGGGGCGTGGTGACGGCATTGATCGCTGTAATCTTTGCCTATGTCCTTCTGAACCGGCATATGCTGGGCTTCCACATCCGACTAACGGGTGAAGCGCCCCGCGCAGCCAAGTTCGCCGGTGTGAACCCGGCGCGCCTGATCCTGTTCTGTCTGGGCCTGTCCGGTGCGTTGGCCGGTCTGGCAGGGATGTTCGAAGTCTCTGGTCCTTCGGGTGTGGTTAGCATCGACTTTAACGTCGGTTACGGCTTTACCGCGATCATCGTGGCCTTCCTTGGTCGCCTGCATCCGGTGGGTATCCTGCTGGCGGGTGGCCTGATGGCGCTGACCTATATCGGTGGCGAAATCGCCCAGTCGCAGCTGGGTCTGCCCGCTGCTGCCATTCAAGTTTTCCAAGGGATGCTGCTGTTCTTCCTGCTGGCATTCGATCTTCTGACAAACTACCGCATCCGTGCGGCCCGCAGCGAGGTGGCGTGATGAATACCTTAGTCTCTGCCATTCAGGCGGATCGCCGCGCGTCGATTATTCATGCAAGTCTCGGACTGCTCTTTCCAATTTTCATGGGATGCGTCCTGCTATTGACCGAGTTGGCAACCAACAGTTTCGATACGGCTCGGATAACCGCCGGAGTACTGATTGCCGTCCTGTTTCACCCGATGAATAAACTCACGGAGCGCCTAAGTGGCCCTTGGCCCGAGCAGTTTGGATTCTTTACCCGGCTCGTCCCGATGTTTGTATGTCTTGCGGCAAGCGCTGCGTCTGTCTTCCTCTTTCTGGTCAAGGAGTGACCCATGGACCTTGGCGAAATCAATCCCGTACTTCTGGTCGCCTCGCTGATGGTCGCCGCAACCCCCCTGCTGTTGGCCGCGATCGGGGAGCTGGTTGTCGAAAAAGCGGGTGTTCTGAACCTCGGCGTCGAGGGCATGATGATCGTCGGTGCAATCAGTGGCTTTGCGATCTCGGTCGAGACCGGGTCCCCTTGGCTGGGCTTCATCGCAGCGGCTATCGGCGGTGCTGTGCTGTCCTTGCTGTTCGTGCTGCTAACGCAGTTTGCACTGGCCAATCAGGTCGCCAGTGGCCTTGCGTTGACCCTGTTTGGACTCGGTTTCAGCGCCCTACTGGGGCAAAGCTATGTCGGGGTTAAACCTCCCAGCATGGGTGATATCCACATCCCACTGATCAGCGATATCCCGGTGATCGGACCGATCCTGTTCCAGCATGATCCGATCCTCTATGTCGGCATTGCCCTGACCGCAGCCGTTTGGGCCACACTGAAATACACTCGTGTCGGCCTGATCTTGCGTGCGGTGGGCGAAAACCACGATGCAGCCCACGCGCTTGGCTACAAGGTCATCAAGATCCGCATCCTGGCGATCCTTTTCGGGGGCGCCTGCGCGGGCCTTGGCGGCGCCTATATCAGCCTGATCCGCGTCCCGCAGTGGACCGAGGGCATGACAGCCGGCGTTGGCTGGATCGCCCTGGCGCTGGTGGTGTTCGCCAGTTGGAAACCATGGCGCGCACTGCTGGGTGCTTATTTGTTCGGCGGAATCACCGTGTTGCAGCTTAATTTGCAGGCGGCGGGCGTTGCCATTCCAGTCGAGTATCTGGCAATGTCGCCCTATATCATCACGATCCTTGTGCTTGTGATCCTTTCAGCCGACAAGAGCAGCGCACCTGCCTCATTGGGTCGGATCTTCCACGCCTCGCACTAGGGGCCAACTAAATCAACTTGGGGAGTAACACATGAAATTCACTACACTTCTGACAAGCGCCGCCATAGCGCTTGGTCTGGCCACTGGCGCCATGGCCGAAGACAAGACCAAGGTCGGTTTCGTCTATGTCGGCCCGGTGGGTGACGGCGGCTGGACCTATGAGCACAACAAAGGTCGGCTGGCGGTCGAAGAGCATTTTGGCGACAAGGTCGAAACCGTGTTCGTTGAATCGGTACCCGAAGGCCCAGACGCTGAGCGTGTGATGACGCAGATGGCGCTGGAAGGAGCCGATCTGATCTTCACTACCTCGTTCGGTTACATGGACCCGACCATCAACGTGGCAAAGAAATTCCCGAACGTGAAGTTCGAGCACGCGACCGGCTACAAAACCGCCGACAACGTCTCGGTCTACTCGGCCCGTTTCTACGAAGGCCGCGCCGTTCAGGGCCACATCGCGGGCAAGATGACCAAGTCCAATATCATCGGCTACATCGGCTCGTACCCGATCCCCGAAGTGATCCGCGGCATAAACTCGGCCTACATCCACGCCAAAAAAGTAAACCCGGATGTCGAGTTCAAGATCGTCTGGGCCTACACTTGGTTCGATCCTGCGAAAGAAGCTGACGCGGCCACCGTTCTGATCGAACAGGGCGCGGATGTGATCTTGCAACACACCGACTCGACCGCGCCGCAGGCGGCGGCGCAAGAGGCGGGTAACGTGATCACCTTCGGCCAAGCCTCGGACATGAGCGAATACGCTCCGTTCCCGCGCGTGTCGTCGATCATCGACAACTGGGCGCCATACTACATTGCACGCACTCAGGCCGTCATGGACGGTTCGTGGGCAACCGTGAACACCTGGGACGGTATTGCGCAGGGCATGGTTGAGATCGGTGAGATTTCCGACGCGGTTCCGGCCGACGTCAAGGAAGAGGCACTGGCACTCAAGGCTGCCATGGCCGCCGGCGAATACCACCCCTTCACCGGCCCGCTGAAAATGCAGGACGGCAGCGACTGGCTGGCCGAGGGCGAAACCGCCGATGACGGTACGCTGGCAGGCATGAACTTCTATGTCGAAGGGCTGGAAGGCGAGATCCCGCAGTAATCTGCCGATCACCAAACTATAGAGGGCCGGCCTTTTGGCGGGCCCTTTTTTATTGCTCTTGATTAAGAGCTAACAGGGCGGGGATAGGCGCACGAGGTTGGCTAAGTTCAATCGTTCGCACCCAAACCCGGTGACCTCAGTGGTTTGCTGGTCGCTGATCTTTTGCAACCACAAATCACCTCGCCCAAAAGGCGACTTGATGCGGCCTCGTTCGCCAAATTTGGCGGGAAATGGCACCTGTGCTATCCTAGCGGGGCATTTAACAAAATTGGTCATTCGGGTTGATATTATGGAGCCCGAACCAGAAGACACATTGAACGATCCGAACAGTTTTACTGAGATGGAATTCAAGCTCAAAGACCTGAAAGCCGGTGGGCTCGACCCCAGAGGCCGAGAAGTTCTGGATATCCTCTGGGCGGTCAATGAGTTCAAAATCTACAAGACACGCTTTGGTATTTCACCGTTCTTTTGCGATGCCCCGGAACAGGCGTGCAAACAAAAAATGGCCTATCTGAAACTGGGGTCTGAAATTGCCGAGTTCAATCACCTTATCCAAATCCTAACACGGTTCGGCGCGTGGCGTTCGGAACGGCCTATGCCCGCCCAAAAAGCAGAGAACTTGGTCTTCTACGAACGCGAACTTGCCAGGTGCATTGCGCAGGCTCTTCTGGGTCAGGAAGAAACGGCAATGACATCGCTTGACGGGCTTCGCGACCGTTTGGCGTCCCGGCTCAGCAACCGGGGGCGTGTCATACATCTTTCTGTGAATATCATCCTGGTTGCGCTGATAATTTTGTTAAGCTTCTTACTGGCGTGCTTGAACGTCGTATCCGTATTCAGTTTCGACTCAGAGGAGATCAGCTTAGCGTTGATGATGGGCAGTATCGGCGCGTTGTTCTCGACCACCGTCAGACTGCAAAGCATGAAGGTGGACCCGCGCGTTGATTGGTACATCCATTGGGTCTACGCATTTCAGCGTGTCGCTGTCGGGGCTCTTGGTGCTTTGATCCTGTATTTCGGTATCAAGGCCGGGATTCTGCAGGGTTTGTTCTCTGGCTCGGGCGCCTCAGGGCAGACCGAGATTCAACCTGCCCCCTACTGGCTGTCATTTGTCTGCATTCTGGCCGGGTTCAGTGAACGGCTTGTGCCCAACTTGCTGGAAGCAAAGAGCAATGAGGCATCCAGTTCACAAGACGCAACCAAATGAAAACGCCCCGCTAAGGCAAGGCGTTTTCTTCATTTCCGCTGACCGAAGGATCAATGCCCCGTCAAAACCAGCGTATTCACCGGCATCAGGATCAGACGCAGCCGCAAACCCGCAGCATGGACGACGCCAATCGTGTCGATCACATGCAACACGACGCTGTGCCAAAAACCCAAATCCTCATGCTCCAACCGTTCGTGATTGTCGGTATAGACGTTGGCCAGACAATTGCTGCCCGGAGGAATGTCATCGGCCATGTTTTTGTACAGAGGCTCCATATAGACCAAAATCGAGCCCGGATTGGTGTTGGCTTGCACATCCCGCAATTCGTCCGAGGGGCGGATTTGCCCGGAAGGGATCACGTCCTGAACCTCGACCACAACCATCGGGATTACAGTGAAGGGCTTGGTCATACAGCCCAGCTCTCCGATCATGCCGGGCTTGATGACCTGCGCCGACATCTGGTTGAACGCGGCCTGGAATCGGTTGTGGCCCGAAGACGAAGGCACCAAGATACCCGCCGGGCGCAGCAGCGGGCTGACATAGTCGCCAACCTGCAGGCCGAATTGTTCGACCCGGCCCGTCACACCGGCACTGATCACGGTCTTGTCCAGTTCAGTCAACGCAGCATCCAGCTGCGCGTTGGCGCTGGCCAGTTGGGCCGGGATCAGTTCTTCGATCTGTTGAACCACAGCCGCGCGTTGCGACTCTGCCGCCCTCAATTGCGCCTCGCGCTCGGCCACGAGGTTTTCCAGCCTGTCGATCTCGGCCAGTCTTACAGCGCTGGACCCTTCGTCGCGCAGCGTGGTGTTGCGTTCCAGATCCTCAAGCGACTGATCCAGCGCGGCGCGGGCACCGGCAATACCTGCTTCGGCCTCGGCCAGATCGGTTTCCGCAACTTTCAACGAGGCCTGAACCTGCGCGATCTGTGCATGGGCAGCTTCGACCATGGCGGTCTGGGTGAAATCCTCGATCCGAAAGATCGGCTGGCCCGCCACGACCCGCTGGTTGTTGGAGACATACACCTCGGACACACGGCCACCCAGTTGTGGCAGGATCGTCACCGTGCGGAAATAGGATGCCGCTGTCTTACTGGCCGGGTGGAAGTAAAACAGAGTGGTGATAACCGTCAGCGCCAGAATGGCACAAGTGGTAAGGCCCCAGCGCAGTTCATACCACATGGTGAACAGCGTGATTTCATGACCGATCCGCTTGCCCTGAACAAACCGGCGAAACAGATAGTCGGGCAGCACCGTTACCAGCGCACACATCAAAGTCTCAAGCATGTCTTACTGCTCCTGCTGCGCGGCGGGTTCGGTCGGCTGGGCCGGGGCGGGTTCCGACTGGTCCTGTTTGCCCAAAGATCGGATCGCGTCGGCAATGGCCCTCAGCGGAGCGGCCACATCGGGGAACTGGAACCCGGCCACCAGAATGGCGGCAACCCAGAAAAGACCGTTATGGGTAAACAGCGCCAACAGGGCCAGAATGCCGACCAGCTGAAACTGAGGGTGATTGGATTCATGCGCGATCTTCTCGGGGATCGAGTGCAGGGTGAAATATCCCACGCCGATCAGAATGATTACGACAACAGTAAAAACGAACATGAACGTCAAAAGAAAATCACTGCCGTCCGCATGGGTCACGTAGGACGGAATATGCCCCGTGGCCATCGGGTGTAGGTCTGCGGTACTCACCCTGCCCTCCTGTTTCTGTTTGATCCCTGTTTGGATGGGTTGATGCGCAAATTCAAGCCTGCTTAATGTTTGCAGACGCTTACGTCCTTAGCACATGGAACGTGACCGGAAGGATGAATATGATTGATTTTCTGATCATCGGCGGCGGTGTCGCCGGTCTGAGCGCTGGGGCACGGCTGTCGCAGCACGGGACTGTTACCGTACTCGAAGCAGAGGATGCTCTTGGCTATCATGCCTCCGGCCGATCGGCCGCGTTATTCGAAGAAAGTTACGGCCCGCCGTCGGTTGTGGCGCTGAACAAAGCCAGCGCCGACTTCTTGCACGCCGAAAATGGTGGCTATCTGACGCCGCGCGGGTTGATGCTGGTTGGCCGAAAGGATCAGAACGAGGCCTTCGAACAAGACGTTGAAGATCTGAACATGCGGGTCATCCCCACGGCAGAGGCGCAGGCTCGTGTACCGATCTTGAAACCCGAGACGCTGGGCTTCACAGCTGTCGGCGAAGCGGCATTCGACATCGACACGGACAGGTTGCTGCAGGATTTCGCGCGCGTTATTCGAAGTAATGGCGGTGAGGTTTTGACCAAGGCCAGAGTCTCCGCCATTCGCAAAGACCGTCACTGGTTTATCGAAACCGGGGACACCTACGAGGCCCGCACTTTGATCAATGCCGCTGGCCCCTGGGTGGACGAGGTCGCCGCGATGGCCGAAATTGCCCCGATTGGGATTATTCCGAAACGCAGGTCAATGGCGCGCCTGCCTGCGCCGGGCGGGCATGACGTCCGGGACTGGCCCATGATGCTGGGCGTAGGTGAGGCGTGGTATGCCAAACCGGATGCGGGCAAACTGCTGGTATCGCCATCCGAGGCCGATCCTGTGCCGCCACATGATGCCTATGCCGATGATATGGTGCTGGCCGAAGGTCTGGCCAGGTACGAGGAAATGGTCACCGAACCCGTCACGCGAGTGGAAACGAACTGGGCGGGTTTGCGCAGCTTTGCGCCCGATGGAACCCTTGTGCTGGGGCCGGACCCGTCAGACCCGGCTTTCATTTGGGTTGCCGGTCAGGGCGGGTACGGGTTCCAATCCTCTCCGGCCGCGTCGCAACTGGTCTCGGACCTCGTGATCGGCGCTGCGCCGGAGCTGGATCCGGAAACGATCGCAGCCCTTAGCCCGGAAAGGTTGCACCGATGAGCAAACGGTCTCTGCCGTCCAACACCAGCGTCGCTACCGAGGGGCAGGATGGCCGATTGATTGCCCCCGCTGCAACCCGCAATGCCGACGTGTTGTGTGAACTGCTAACGCAATGGGCCCCAAAGACCGGTCAGGCGTTGGAGATCGCCAGCGGCACCGGCCAGCATGTCAGTGCCTTTGCCCGATCCCTGCCCGGCCTCCATTGGCAACCGACCGAGGTGGAACCAGACCGTCGCGCCAGCATCGACGCTTATGCCTCCAACCTGCCCAACGTCGCCAGCGCCGTCACGTTGAACGCAACAGCGCTGGGATGGCATGATGAGTTCGCGGGGCAGAACCTGATCGTTCTGATCAATCTGGTGCATTTGATCAGCTGGCCCGAGACGCAGGTGCTGATCGCCGAAGCCGCGCAGGCACTGGCCCGCGAGGGAAGGTTCATCCTCTACGGGCCGTTCAAACGGTCGGGCCAACTGACAAGCGACGGCGACCGGAGGTTCCATGACGCGCTGGTTCAGCAGGATGCCGAAATCGGATACAAAAATGACAAAGATATCGTCGCCTGGATGACCGCCCAGAACCTGACCGTCCTCGCATCCGTGGAGATGCCCGCAAACAACCTGGCCTTCGTCGCGGAAAAGCCCGACACCTGATTAAAATCAAGGCCCGGCTTGACACGCCAGAACATATTCCGTTTGCATAATGTTAAATGGAATGGTGACATGCACTGGCAGGACAAGATCAAAGACACGCGCAATGGTCTGCGCAACCTCAACGGCGCGATACCCGAGGCGGCCCGCGCATTCGGTACGCTCAGCGCAGCGGTCAAGCAGGGCGGAACGCTGGATTATAAGACCAAGGAGTTCATCGCTCTGGGCATGTCCATTTCAATCCGGTGCGAGCCCTGCATCACGCTCCACACCGAAGCCTTGCTCAAAGCGGGTGCATCGCGAGAGGAGTTTTCCGATGTGTTGGCTATGGCCGTTCAGATGGGCGGTGGACCATCGATGATGTACGCCGCCAAGGCATTGGAATGCTATGACGAACTGAGCGCCTGACCCCAAAAGCAAAAGGCCCCGGGCTTAACCGGGGCCTTTGTTTGTTTAGCCGTCCTTGCGGATGGTTTCGTTCTTCGGATCGTAGGGGCTGTCGCAGGTGACGACCGCATCCCACAATTTGTCCTGAATCTTGACCCTCAGCTTGGTGCCCTCGACCGCCAACTCGGGTTTCACGTATCCCATGCCGATGGATTTCTCGAACGCCACCGAGTAGCCGCCTGAGGTCAAACGACCCACGCGTTCGCCTTCCGGCGTATACAGCGCCTCGCGGCCCCACGGGTCGGCATCGTCCGGTCCATCGATCAGCAGAGTGCAGCATTTGACGCGCACGCTGGTCTCTTCCAGCTTGGCCTTGCCGTAGAAGTCTTTCGACAGATCGACAAAGCGCGGCAGGTCAGCTTCCAGCGGGGTCGCATCACGGCCCAGTTCGGTGCCGAAGGCGCGATAGGATTTCTCCTGACGCAACCAGTTCTGGGCGCGTGCACCGACCAGTTTCATACCGTGCTTCTCTCCGGCTTTTTCCAGCTGGTCGAACAGGTAGTTCTGCATCTCGATCGGGTGGTGCAGTTCCCAGCCCAGTTCACCGGTATAGGCCACACGGATTGCGTTGACCGGGCACATGCCCAGCTCAATCTGGCGCGCCGACAGCCATGGGAAGCGCTTGTTGGACAGTGATGTTTCCGGATCGGCGTCTTTGATGACCTCTTTCAGAACGTCACGCGACTTGGGTCCGGCGATGGCGAAGACGCCCCACTGGGTGGTTACGTCCTGGATCTCGATGTAGCCGAACTCATCCATCTTGTCCTCGGCCGCCTTTCGCAGATAGTCGGCGTCGTACTCGGTCCAGGCACCGGCAGAGACGATGTAGTAGTTGTTCTCGCCATTGCGGACGATGGTGTATTCGGTGCGGGTGGTGCCGTGCGAAGTTAGCGCGTAGGTCAGGTTGATGCGACCGACCTTGGGCAGCTTGTTGCAGGTGAACCAATCCAGGAACTGTGTGGCGCCGGGGCCTTTGACGACATGTTTGGTGAAGGCCGACGCGTCGATCAGGCCAACGCCTTCGCGGATCGCTTTGGCCTCTTCGACGGCATACTGCCACCAGCCGCCACGGCGGAAGGAGCGGGCGTCATGGTCGAAGTTCTCAGGTGCATCGACAGGGCCAAAGTAGTTGGGACGTTCCCAACCGTTCACCCAACCAAACTGTGCGCCGCGCGCTTTCTGACGGTCATAAGCCGGAACAGTCCGCAGTGGACGGCAAGCTGCGCGCTCTTCGTCAGGGTGGTGCAGGATATAGACGTGCTCATAGCACTCTTCGTTCTTGCGCGCTGCAAACTCGGTGGTCATCCAGTTGGACGAGTAACGCTTGGGGTCCAGAGAGGCCATGTCGATCTCGGCTTCGCCATCGACCATCATCTGCGCCAGATAATAGCCGGTACCGCCTGCAGCGGTGATGCCGAACGAGAACCCTTCTGCCAGCCACATGTTGCGCAGGCCCGGAGCCGGACCAACCAGCGGGTTGCCGTCGGGCGTATAGCAGATCGGGCCGTTGAAATCGTCTTTCAAGCCAGATTCGGCACAGGACGGCACACGTTCGGCCATTGCCATGTATTGATCGGCGATCCGGTCCAGATCCAGCGGGAACAGGTCCGCGCGGAAGCTGTCGGGCACGCCGTGCTCGAACCGCGCGGGTGCGCCGTGCTCATAGATACCCAGAATCCAGCCGCCGCGTTCTTCACGTGCATAGGATTCGTTGTCGGCATCGCGCACAACGGGGTGTTCCGGGTTGCCGGCTTCGCGCCACTTGACCAGCTCGGGGTCCTTGTCCATGACGATGAAGGTGTGCTCAACCGGGATGGCCGGCATCTTGATGCCCAGCATCTTGGCGGTGCGCTGAGCGTGGTTACCCGATGCGGTTACGACATGCTCGGCAGTGATCACCACCTGCTCGTCGCTCTCAACCAGGTTGCCGCCTTTTTCGACCATCTTGGTGCAGGTGACTTCCCAGTGGGTGCCGTTCCAGTGGAAGGCATCGGCCTGCATCTTGCGGACAATGTCGACACCACGCTGACGGGCACCCTTGGCCATCGCCTGGGTCACGTCGGCAGGGTTAATGTAGCCATCTTCGGTGTGGTAGATCGCACCCTTCAGGTCCGAAGTTTCGATCAGCGGCCAGCGTTCCTTGATCTGGTCCGGGGTCAACCACTCATAGGCAACATCGCAGGTTTCGGCGGTGGAGGCATAGAGCATGTACTCATCCATACGCTCTTGCGTCTGCGCCATGCGCAGGTTGCCAACCACGGCGAAACCTGCGTTCAGGCCGGTCTCTTCCTCAAGCGTCTTGTAGAAGTCGACCGAGTACTTGTGGATATGAGTTGTCGCATAGGACATGTTGAACAGTGGCAGCAGACCGGCCGCGTGCCAGGTGGACCCGGACGTCAGCTCGTCCCGTTCGATCAACATCACATCGTCCCAGCCCGCTTTGGCCAGGTGATAGGCAATCGAGGTCCCGACGGCGCCGCCGCCAACGACCAGTGCTTTGACTTGGGTTTTCATAACCGGACGTCTCTCCTTGGAATCTGTTGGAACCATATGGCGCATTTGCAGGGTTAAACGCGACATTCATCCGACCAGTGAGAGAAGGAAAACGACCCCGCTGCCGCAGATGACCACCGGATTCGACGATTTTGCCATTATTGTCCGGTGACCGAACACCGCTTGATGCTGCCAACCTTGGCACAGCCACCACCCAGCCCACCTTTGTGCACACGCACCGGCTGACTGTTCCCTGGGCGTTTTGCAGCAGCTTCCTTGGGCTCCGACGCACCGAAAGCCGGCAGTTTGTCTTTCAGCCGGCTGAAAAAGCCCCGAGCCTCCGTTTCAGCGGTGTCATCCTTTGCCGCGGTATCCACTTCGGCCGCGTCACCCAAAGCTGCCTGACGCTTATCCGACTCCAGCAGCAATTTCTGCGCCCGGCCATAACCGATTTGGAGGACGTCCTGATTTTCGAAGACCTCCCCGCCAGTGATGTCCATGAGGCCATCGCTGTTGAACCCCGACGCTGTCATCGTATTCACCATCAGCGCCGTGACATCCAGATTCCCGAGCTTTTCGCCGGTCGTCTTTTCCTGAATCAACGTCATCTCGGAATACAGGCGATCCATTTTCCCGGCGACCTCCGGCTGCCGGTCCAGAGGCACCGTTATTCCCTGCCCTACCACAGGCGAAGGGAAAGTCAGCAAAGAGTTGAGGGCTGCATAGTCAACCATGCCCAAAAGCTCTCGAATCGAGGCGTCGCTGGCATTGGTGTGCAGCCGGATCACAACCTCTTCGTCGATCCCGATCCGCCCCGTGACCTTGCGAAACGCAAGCGTTTCGGTCGGAGACGTCATGTCCTGAGTGATCTCAACGAAGGCAACACCGTCGACAACGGCGAACCCTTCCTTAATCGCGGCCTGCGCCATGAAATTCTGCTGTCGAGACAATGCGATTCCCGCCAGCGTATTGCGCGCCGATTCCGGTTTCAGGCTGATGTCCAACCAAGCGATCTCCTCGCCTTTGGAATAGACCGCACCCGTCTTGCTGAGCTTGCGCAGAATGCCGTCCTTGCCCCCGCTGGACAGGCTCATCAGTTCCGCCGTGTTTGAAACGGAACTGATCAGCGGTGTCATACCAAGTTTTGAAGTCGCGGTCGCAACTGTCTTGTTATCCGCATCTGTAAGCTCATACCGGGACCATTCCCCGGTGGATGCAGGAAGGTGGGATTTTGCGCCCGCTTTCCATTGCTTCTTGCGCTCTCGTTCGGCGGCTTTGGCGTCACGCTCGATCTGCTGCTGAGAAAAGCGATGCTTTATCGTGCCCACATAGCCATTGGCGGACAGAGTACCTTCGTGTTTTTTGTCCTGTTGATAATAGTCCAAGCCGACAATGACCAAGACTATGATCACCACAAATCCAAAGATCCGCAAACCGTCCATCTGAATACCCGAAATCAATCGCTGCTCGTTTTCGCGAAAGATAAAGCCAAATTGGGGCGGTCTTATGGCTGTAGCGCCGGAAAACTAGTGCGTATCAACACTCTGTGGACAGCAAAATTTTACCCGGATTCATGATATTATCCGGATCCAGCGCCATTTTTATCGCCGCCATATAGGTGACCGCCGGGCCCAGTTCCTTAACCAGGTAGGGCCGTTTACCCTGTCCAATTCCATGTTCACCTGTACAAGTCCCCTCCATCGAGATCGCCAGATCGTTCAGCCAGCCGACAAAACAGTCGGCCTTGGCGACCTCGTCCGCGTTCTCCATGTCTATCAGCAGCAGAGTGTGAAAGTTCCCGTCTCCCACATGCCCGACAATCGGAGCCAGCAAGCCAAGATCCTGCGCCTTTTGTTGCGCGGCGGCAACGCACTCCGCCAAACGCGAGATGGGAACGCAGACATCGGTGGAAATGCCCCGCGCACCGGGGCGCAGTTGCAAGCTTGCCCAGTACATGTCGTGCCGCGCCTGCCACAGCTTGTTGCGTTCTTCGGTGGTCGAAGTCGCGGCGAAATCCGCACCACCGAACTCCTCGGCGATCTGACCAAATGTCTCGGCCTGCTCAACCGCACCGGCATCGGACCCGTGGAATTCCAGCAGCAACAGCGGCGTTTCCGGCAGGTCCAGCCCGGAATAGGCGTTGGCAGCCTTGACCGACAGCTCATCCAGCAGCTCAATCCGCGCCACGGGCACGCCGTATTGGATCGTCATCATCACCGCCTGACAGGCGGCATCGACCGTTGGAAAAGAACAGCGAGCTGAGGTGATCGCCTCGGGGATGCCCTGCAGGCGCAGAGTCAGCTCGGTGATGATACCCAGCGTGCCCTCGGCCCCGACCAGAAGACGCGTCAGATCGTAGCCGGCCGACGATTTCTTGGCCCGGTGCCCGGTACGGATGATCTGCCCGTCCGGCATCACCGCTTCCAGACTGAGGATGTTGTCCTTCATCGTGCCATAGCGCACCGCATTGGTACCCGAGGCCCGCGTCGCCGCCATCCCGCCCAGTGAGGCATTGGCACCGGGATCGATGGGAAAGAATAGGCCCTGATCGCGTAGATGGGTGTTCAGGTCCTCGCGCGTGACACCGGGCTGAACAACGCAATCCAGATCGCCCGCATGGACGGCCAGCACCTTGTTCATCTGGGTCAGGTCCACCGAGATACCACCGGCCGGGGCGTTCACATGCCCCTCCAGCGATGTACCGGTCCCAAAGGGGATCACCGGCACCTTGTGCAGGGCGCAGGTCTTAACGATTTCGGACACTTCCTCGGTTGTGTGAGGGTACACCACCGCGTCCGGAGACTGGTTTTCGATCCATGTGGTCGTGTGACCGTGCTGTTCGCGGATCGCCTGACCGGTTTGCAGACGATCACCGAATTTCTGCTTCAGGATGCCGACAGCTGTTTCAATCCCGGCCTCGTTTCGGGGCAACGTTACTGCCTGCACCATGAACAACCTCTCTTATTCGCCCAGCGCGATGCCTTCGCGGCGCGGGTCGGCGCCACCTATCAGAACATCTCCGATTTCAATTGCGTGCAGGCCCGATGTCAGGTCGCGCGGGTTGACCTCGAACCCCAACTCGATCAGCGCATCGGCATAGCCTTCGGCGGCTGTGCCCTGTTCCACATCATAGGTACCAAAGCGGTTGACCAGATGCGGTAGTGACAGCGCCTGTTGCACATCCATATCCCAATCGGCCCAGGCGATGATCGACTTGGCCACGTAGCCAATGATCCGGCTGCCACCGGGCGAACCAATCGCCAGAACCGGTGCACCGTCCTGCATCACGATAGTCGGGCTCATGGACGAACGTGGACGCTTGCCCGGTTCCAGCCGGTTGGCAATCGGGACACCATCGCTGTGGGTCTTGAACGAGAAATCGGTCAGTTCGTTGTTCAAGAGGAACCCGTTGGTCATCAGCCGCGAGCCGAACCCGTTCTCGATCGTCGTGGTCATCGACAGCACGTTGCCATACTGATCGACGATCGAAATGTGCGAGGTCGAGGGCAGTTCCAGCGACACGTCGTCCGCCCAGTTCGACGCGTGGTCGAATTCAGGATTGCCCGGCGCAACCTCGGGCAGCGCCCCCTCACCGTTCAGCAATGTTCCGCGTTCAGAGAGGTAGTCGGGATGGACCAGGCCCTTTGTCGGCATCGGGACATAATCGTGATCAGCCATGTAACGCCCGCGATCGGCAAAGGCCAAACGCGAGGCGTCGCCAATCAGGCGCCATGTATGTACGTCCTCCGGCCCCATCGCCGCCAGATCATACCCTTCAAGCATTCCCAGTATCTGACCGACCGTCAACGCACCCGACGAGGGCGGACCCATGCCGCAGACCTCATAGGCGCGATAGGTGGCGCAGACGGGCTCGCGCTCGATCACCTGATACAACGCCAGATCAACACCGGATAAAACCCCGGGGTTACCCGGTGCATTGCGAATGGTGCTGACAATCCCTGCCGCGATCTCACCACCATAAAACCCGGCAGAACCTTCGCTGGCCAGAACCCGCAGCGTTTTCGCATAGTCCGGGTTCATCAACCGTTGGCCCTGTTGCAAGGGCTCTCCGCCCGGCAGGAAATACTCAGCCGTTGCAGGAAAACGCGACAGGCGCTCGGCGTCCGCTTCGACCAACGTGGCCAGGCGTGGAGATACAAGGAACCCCTCAGCGGCCAGTGTTATGCCATCCTGAAAGAGGCTGGGCCACGGGCTTCGCCCCCAACGCCGGTGCGCCTCTTCCAACAAAGCGGGCGTACCCGGCGTGCCAACCGAAAGACCGCCAACCACGGCGTCGTAGAATTTCAGTGGATCGCCGTTTTCGTCATGAAACAGACGGTGGTTTGCCTCAAGCGGAGCCGTTTCCCGCCCGTCCAGCGTGGTCAGTTTGCCGGTTGCTGCGTCATACCAGACCAGAAAAGCCCCGCCGCCAAGACCCGAGGATTGCGGCTCAACCAACCCCAGCACAACCTGCACGGCAACCATCGCATCAGCGGCAGACCCACCGGCCCGCAGCACCTTGGCCCCGGCTTCAACAGCCAGAGGGTTCGCGGCGGCAACCATCCAGTTCTGCGACGTTACCGGCTGACCAGCCATCTTGGCCTCAAGCGCGGCGATGACCTCGTCCGTCAGGCCCTGAACCTGCCCGTCAGAGGCCGCCTCGGGGGCCACTGCATCCGCTGTCTCTTGCGCAAAAGACGCGCTGCTCAGTATCAACGCCGTCAAAAACAATCCCGAAATCAGATTTCGTTTCATCGTATCCTCCTGAAAATCCGTTTGTCGTCCCTGCGGCGCAAACGCGTTACAACATGGAAGGCACAACCTGATCCGGTGGGCGGTGCCCGTCTTCGAAGGTCTTGATATTGATGATGACCTTCTCACCCATCTCAATCCGCCCTTCCAGCGTGGCCGATCCCATATGAGGCAGCAGGACGACGTTCGGCAATTGTCGCAGGCGCGGGTTCACTTGCGTACCATGTTCATAAACGTCCAGCCCGGCTCCGGCGATCTCACCCGAGCGAACCTGACGGGTCAGCGCGTTTTCATCAATCACCTCGCCCCGCGACGTGTTCACGATGACGGCCGATGGTTTCAACAGCTTCAACCGCCGCGCGTTCATCAGGTGAAAGGTCGACGGAGTGGACGGACAATGGATGGAGATCACATCCATTCGCGCCACCATCTGGTCGAGGCTTTCCCAATATGTCGCCTCAAGCTCCTGTTCGACCTCGGGGCGCAAGCGACGACGGTTGTGATAATGCACCTGCATCCCGAATGCCGAGGCGCGGCGGGCCACCGCCTGACCGATCCGCCCCATGCCCAGAATACCAAGGCGGCGCCCGCCGATGCGGCCACCCAGAAACGCGGTCGGGGCCCAGCCCGACCAGTCGCCTTTCTGCATGACCGTCAACCCCTCGGGAATCCGTCGGGTCACCGACAGGATCAGCGCCATGGTCATGTCTGCGGTATCATCAGTCAGCACGCCCGGCGTGTTCGACACCAGAATGCCCCGCTGCCGGGCTGTGGCCACATCGATATTGTCGACCCCGGCTCCATAATTGGCGATCAGGCGCAGCTTTTCACCCGCCTGACCCAGCAACCCGCCATCGATGGTATCCGTCACCGTGGGCACTAAGACATCCGCACTTTGCACCGCTGCGACCAGCTCTTCCCGCGTCATGGGCGTGTCATCGTCGCGCAACTGCACATCGAACAACTCGCTCAGCCTGGTTTCCACCGCCTCGGGCAACCGTCGCGTAACGACAACACTCAGACGTTCTCTTGGCACTTTCGCCCTCCCATCGCTTTGCAAATCTTCGCGCGCCATGGCATCGTGGCGCAGGATAAGGCGGGGCACAAGAACCCCAATGCATTGAGACGACCTTTTTTCGAAACCCGATCAACAGGCACAAGAGCAGACAGTCAGTGAGTGGTTTTCTACCAGTAAAACACCGCCTTCTGGTGGTCACGTCCGCATTTCTGGTTGTGCTGAGCACTCTGACCGCCAGCGCACAGGACAAACGTGGCCCTGTCACCAACCTGCCCCTGCCGCGATATGTTTCGATGAAGGCCGCCGAGGGCAACGTCCGCCGAGGCCCCTCGCTGACGCATCGAATCGACTGGGTATTCAAACGCCGCGGAATGCCGTTGCAGATTACGGCCGAATACGGCAACTGGCGCAGGGTACAGGACCGTGACGGCGCTGGTGGTTGGGTTCACTATGCCCTGCTGTCTGGCATGCGTACCGTGCTAATCGAATCCGAGTTGCTACCCGTTCACACCAGCCCTGACTCCAATTCTCAGGTCAGCGCGAAATTCGAATCTGGCGTAGTAGCGCGCCTCGGCAGTTGCAGTCTAGACTGGTGCCACGTCTCTGCTGGTGGCTATCGCGGTTGGACACAGAAGTCGAACCTCTGGGGCGTCGATCCATCCGAGATTCGCGAATAGCGGGGCGATATGCCCGCCCCGCCTGAACAATACGACTGCTATGCGGTCTCGGCAGTGCGCGTGCCCATTTCCTTATCCAACAACAGCAGATTCCAGCGATCCCCGTTGGCCGCTTTGGTCTGGTCGAGGATTTTGCCGAACAGATCCTCTTCCTCGTTCTGTTCCGCCAGGAACCAGTTCAGCATGTTCTGAGTGCTGTATTCCTTGACCTCATGCGCCAGCTCAAACAGCGCGTTGATCTGCCCGGTCACCGTTACCTCATTTGCAAGGGCGTGTTCCAGCGCCTCGACAGGCGAGACGTATTCGGTTTTTGGTTTGGCGATCCCATCAATTTCGATTCTTCCGCCACGCTGGGCCAAAAAGTCGAAGATGCGCATGGCATGCCCGCTCTCTTCAACCGAGTGCCCACGAAACCACTGCGCAAATCCGGGCAGGTCCTCGGATTCGAAATAAGCGGCCATGGCGAGATACGTGTAGGAAGCGTGAAGTTCATTGTTGATCTGACGATTCAACGCTTCTGCGACATTCGGGTTTAACTTCATCTTCATCTCCTGTGTCACGGTTTGCCGGGGCAAACATACAGATATTTTCTCCAGCGAACCGGCGCAACCAGCACCACATGATTTTTTAGATATATTTCAATATTTTACCGGGATGATTTGCAAGTGAAAGGCACTTGCAATACCCACGGGTTTCTGCGCCCCAATTCAGTCGCCCACTAAGCTACTGGCAATCGACAAAAACAAACGGTTGATGCAGCGCCCTTCCCAGCCAAGGCCTTGCGCAGTTTCGACCGCTCTTGCCCATGGAACACCTTATCGCTCAACTGGCTGATCGACATAAAATCCGAACCTGAGCCATCAGGAACGCGGGCCAAATAAATTTTGCTCAAAGCCGAAGTTTTTCGTTCAAAGCCTCTTGAACCCTCCGAACAACAATCGTAGATAGCCGCTCACCGTTGGGGTGTAGCCAAGTGGTAAGGCAGCGGTTTTTGGTACCGTGTATCGTAGGTTCGAATCCTACCACCCCAGCCACAAAACTTCTTTAAAATCAGATACTTATAAGCACTCAAGATGTAAGTTATACTTACCTTGATTTCTGCCCCACACCTCCCCCACAGATAGTGCATGGTCGCGGTTCCGGCCGGCTGCGTCCCCCAAAAAACAACGGGAGACAACGACATGCGCAACAAAAGCGTTCGTATAAGTGACAGAATCATTGGCGATTCCAGACGGTACAGAGTGCGTTGGTACTGTGATTGGAGTGAAAATTATAAGGAGGAGACTTTCAAGTCGCTGGCTGAAGCGAAGCAACGCAAACGAGAAATCGATGCCATGAACGCTTCTCAAGTCGGACCGGGCATGCGGGAGATGAAGTTCTCTCAGCTCGCCGAACAATATATGGAAGCCTCAAAGCGCGGCAGGGATGGAAAAATGCCGCTCGAGTACTCCACATTAAAGGGCTACCAACATTATCTGGACGAACACATACTCCCGTACATCGGGAATGTACGTTTGAACGAGCTGACCAGAGACAAGATGAGCATGTTCATGGGGCAGCTCACCGAGAAGTTCACCTCCCGACAAACCGCCAAGCACGCATTTGACCTTTCCAAGTCGATCTTGAATTGGGCTGTGGCTAGGGACCTCATCGTCAAAAGCCCAGCCTACAAGCTAGGCTCAGGACCCATTGATTTCCGTATAGCGGCGTGATTCACGGTTCGAAAACGAGCGGTGAACATGTCTGATCTTTTCTGGCTTACAGACGCGCAGATGGCGCGTTTAGAGCCTTTCT